>CACYXC010000014.1 GCA_902778285.1 Oscillospiraceae bacterium
AAAAGCCAAAAAGCTTTTCGCCGCGCCGCTTTGCGGCGCAGCAAAACAGCGGAGCTGTTTTGCCATATATTCATTGCAATGAGCATCGGGCGAATGATTTGGAAAATCATTCGCTTCCAAACTTGTCGTTTGGCAGCGAAATCAATCGAATTCTCGATTGATTTCGCCATCCGGTGGTCATTATAAAAAGCAATCGTTTTTGACGGGGCTCTGCCTTGTCAAAAACACCCTAAGCCGAGCCGCGTGAGGCCTCGCGCCGACCAAACGCGGCGCATATCCCGCGCGACGCATGCGATATGCGCGAGTAACTCCACATAAAAGCATCGCTTTTTCGTGGAATAAAAAGCCCCCTGTCCTGCCGGACAGAGGGCATTTCTGCGGTACCACCTCTGGACGCTCTCCCCTCGCGGGAAAAGCCTCACGGAGTCATAGACTCCCGCGCTGTACCGGGCGCCCCCGTCGCAGCCTACTCTCCAAAGATTTCGGTGCGCCGCTCCGAACCGTATTCCCCTGCCGTGCCGACCTTCTCGCAGCGACCGAAGGCTCTCTGAACGGCGAAAAACAGGGTACTTTTGTTCATCCTCGCGTTAACGGTTTGCATTATTATGATTATAGGATGGCGAAACGCCGGGAAGCGTTTCGCCGAGCAGCTTTGCTGCTCAGCACAACAGCATGGCTGTTGTGCCATATACTCATAACAATGAACATCGGGCAAATGATTCTTTGAATCATTTGCTGCCAAACATTTCGTTTGGCAGCGGGAGCAATCGATTGTTCGATTGTTCTCGCGAGCCGATGGTCATTATACTGAACAAATCAGGCCTTGTCAAGACTCTGCTTGAAGCGCTCCGCGGAGGCAAGCTGCTCCTGGGCGGAGGCCAGCGTGATGAGCGTGACGTTCTCCCCGCCGTGGAGCCTGGCAAGCTCGGCGGCCTGTCCCTCCCTGTCAAGTTTCGTGACCTGGGTATAGGTCCTGCCGTCGTGCTCCTTTTTGTCGATGAGATAGTGGCAGTCGGCCATCGCGGCGATCTGCGGCAGATGTGTCACACACAGGACCTGTTTGCCGCGTGAGACCGCGTAGAGCTTTTCTGCGACACGCTGGGCGGCGACGCCGGAAATGCCGGTGTCGATCTCGTCGAAGATCATGGTCCCGACAGGGTCCTTCTCGGCGAAGACATTTTTCATCGCCAGCATGATGCGGCTCAGCTCGCCGCCGGAGGCGATACGGCTGATGCGCCCGAGTTCCTCGCCGGCGTTTGCGGACATGACAAAGGCGATCTGGTCGGCGCCGTTTGCGTCGAAGCCGGGCTCGCCCTCGAGCGTCTGAAAGTCAACGGAAAAGCGAACCGAAGGCATGTTGAGCTCCCGGAGCTCTGAAACGATGCGCGCCTGCAGCCTGTCGGCCGCCTCTCTCCGCTTTGCGCTCAGGGCGGCTGCGGCTCTGCGGCAGCGGTCGGTCTGCGCTGCAAGCTCACGCCGAAGCTTCTCGATCCGCTCCTCGGCATACTGGATATTGTCCAGCTTCTCGCGGCACTCGTCAAGATAGGCGATCAGATCCGCGTCCGTCCGGGAATACTTGCGCTCAAGCTTATTGAGCAGCGCGATGCGGCTCTCCAGTTCATCGTACTCCTCCGGGGAGAAATCAAGGCTTTCCCGGAAATCGCGCAGCGTCTCCGCCGCGTCGGAGAGGGAGAAGACCGCCTCATCGATGCTCTTTGCGGCGCCCTCGAGCTCCGGGGCCACGGCTGCCGCGCGGGAGGCATACCAGGATGCATTCTGTGCCAGAGAGAGGGCGTTTTCCTCTCCGCCGCTGAGCATGGCGTAGGCCTCGTCCAGCGCCTCGGTCAGTTTTTCACTGTTGCGCAGCAGATCCCTGCGGGCGGTCAGGCTGTCCTTCTCCCCCGCTTTGAGCTCCGCATGCTCCAGCTCCCGGATCTGCGCCTGCAAGCTCTCGCTCAGGCGCTCCTTTTCGAGCTCGTCCATGGAGAGATTCTCGATCTCTTTTCGGATCGCCCGGTACTGATCGTATTCTTTTCGATAGCTCTCGAGCGCGTGCTCAAGCTCGCCGAAGCGGTCCAGATACTCCCGGTGCCGCCGCTCATCCATGAGCTGCCGCCCGTCGTTCTGGCCGTGCACGTCGACAAGGAGGCTCCCCAACTCGCGCAGCTGCGCCGCCGTGACAGGCGTGCCGCAGACGCGGCAGCTGCTCTTGCCGTCAGGCTGAATGCGACGCTGGAGGATCAACTCCTCCTCGCAGTCGATCTCGTTTTCCGCGAGCCAGTTCTCCACACAGACGCCCTCGAACACCGCGCTCACCATCGCCCTGTCGGCCCCATGGCGCACGAGCTCACGGCTGACCCGGTCGCCCAGGACGGCGCCGATGGCGTCGATCACGATGGATTTGCCCGCGCCGGTCTCGCCGGTCAGGACGTTGAGACCGGGACCGAAGCGGATGTCCGAGCGTTCGATCACGGCGATATTCTCGATGTGAAGCTCGCTGAGCATGGCTGTGCCTCCCCGTCAGAAAAGCATCTCGATCTCATGATACAGCCGCATGGCGGATTCTGAGTCGCGCATGGCGAGGAATGCCGTGTCGTCGCCGGCAAGGGTTCCGACCATACCGTCCACATGCATGGCGTCGATGGCAGAACAGGCGCCGTTGGCAAGGCCGGGCAGGGTGCGGATGATGAACAGATTCTGCGCCACGTCGTATGACAGGACGCTCTCGCGGAAGATCTTCTTCAGGCGCTCCTCGTAATTGTCCGACTCGGCGCGGGCGGCCGCATAGCGGTAATTTCCGTTGGGGCCGAGCTCCTTGACGAGGCGCATATCCTTGATGTCACGCGAGAGGGTCGCCTGCGTGCTCTTGATGCCGCGCTCGGCCAGCGCCTGGAGGAGCTGGTGCTGGGTCTCGATATCCCGCTCGGAGATGATCTGCAGGATCTCAGTCTGTCTGCCGGATTTCATAACTTGCCTCCGTTATCTGAGTTTTTGGTAAGTGTTTTCAAAAAAGCTCCTCAGGCTGGGGTCGATCATGAGGATCTTATGTTCCGAACGGCATACGTTCACGATATCGCCGTTGACCAGATCCGCAACAGAATAGCCGTCCACGGAGAGATAGGCGCGGCGTCCGTGCAGCTTCTCGGCACGCACGGTGACACGGCGCCGTGAGTCGAGAACAAAGGTCCGCGCGCCGAGGGTGTGAGCGCAGATCGGAGAGATCAGGATGTTCTCGGCATCCGGCTCCACGATCGGACCGCCGGCGGACATGGAATAGCCTGTCGAGCCGGTGGGCGTGGCGAGGATGATGCCGTCGCCGGAGATGCTGGTGATCTTGTCGGCATTGCAGAAGGCGGTGGTCTGGATCACGTCGCCGTAGCCGTGCAGCACCACGTCGTTGAGCGCCTGATCCCGGTGGATCACTTCCCCGTCGCGTACGAGCTCCACGTACAGGAGCATGCGCCTGCTGATCTTGCACTCCCCTCTTGCGGCGGAGACGATATGGTCGAGCTCTTCCGGCTCCAGGTAGGCCATGAAGCCCTTGGTGCCGAGATTGACGCCCAGCATGGGGATCGCCGCGTCGTGCAGCGTGCGCGCCACGGAGAGGATCGTCCCGTCGCCGCCGATGACAAGGATCATCGAACAGCTCGGTCCGGCCTCCTCGAGCTTCCTCGTCGGGATATCGGAGGGGATGACCTCGGGCTCCTCGTCGGCGAACACGGGACAGACTACGGTCTCGAAGCCTGCGTCCTCGAGCAGTTTGATGGCTTGCCGGGTAATGGACAGCTCCATATCGCGAAAGGGATTCGGGCAGATGGCGATCATATCCTTCACCTCACAGGCTCTCATGGGAAGCGGCGACCACCGCCTCCACGTCCGGTTCCGGCGCGTCGAAAGCACCGTTTTTCAAATGACAGATGTACTCGATATTGCCTTCCGGCCCCTTGATGGGCGAGAAATCAAGGCCCATCACGGAAAAGCCGAGCTCACGCGCAAAAACGAGGATGCCGCGCACGACCTGCTCGTGCACCTTCGCATCGCGCACGACGCCTTTTTTGCCGACCTCGTCCCTCCCGGCTTCGAACTGGGGCTTGATGAGGCAGATATAATCGGCACCGGGCTTCAAAAGCGCCTTGACCGCGGGGAGGATCAGGCGGACGGAGATGAAGGACACGTCCATCACCGCCAGATCCAGCGGCTCCGGGATCATCGTCTCATCGACATAGCGCAGATTGGTGCGCTCCAGATTGACCACGCGCTCGTCGGTCCTGAGCTTCCAGGCGAGCTGCCCGTAGCCCACGTCCACTGCGTAGACCTTCGCCGCACCGTGCTGCAGCAGTACGTCGGTAAAGCCGCCGGTGGAAGCGCCGCAGTCGATGCAGACCTTGCCGGCGGGGTCTACGGGAAAAACTTTCAGCGCTTTGTCGAGCTTAAAGCCGCCGCGGCTGACAAAGGGCAGCGCCTCGCCGCGCACCTCGATCTTCGCCTCGGGGTCCACGGTCATGCCGGGCTTGTCCGCGCGCTGACCGTTGACGAACACCAGACCGCTCATGATCGTGGTCCGGGCGCGCTCTCGGCTCTCGGTGAAGCCGAGCTCATAAACCAGCTGGTCCAGTCTCTGCTTCTTCATGCGCCGCAGATCTCCCGCGCGGCGCGCAGCATGGCGTCGGCGTCAACGCCGAAGTCACGCAGGAGCAGCGCTCTTGTACCGTGAGGAACGATATTGTCGCCCAGATTCAAAAAGCGTGCGGCCCGCAGGCGGATGCCGGCCTCGCTGGCCTGCGCCAGCAGATGGCGGCCCACACAGCCGATCGCGCAGACCTCCTCGGGCATCAGGAGCCTGCCTGTTTTTTCGAGCGATGCGAACACGCGGGGGAACTTGGCGTAAGTGATCTTGTTGAGCTTGATGACCTCGGCGCTGACGCCGAGCTCGTCCAGTCGGCGGACGGCTTCGAGCGCGTCGTTGATCATCGCGCCGTAGCAGACGATGGTCAGATCCTTCCCTTCGCGGATGATCTGCTCGTCCTCGGTGGAGCAGTCCCTGTATTCGCCCTCACCGCCGCGGGGGTAGCGAATGGCGACAGGGCCCTCGACCCGGTAAAGCGCCTCCTCGAGCATGGCGCGCAGCTCCGCGAAGCTCGCGGGGCACAGCACTGTCATACCGGGGACGGAGCGCAGGAAATTCACGTCGTAGATACCGTGGTGCGTTTCCCCGTCGCTGCCGACGAGGCCGGCGCGGTCGACGCCGAAGACCACGTGCAGCTTCTGCAGCGACACGTCGTGGATCAGCATGTCATAGGCCCGCTGCAGGAAGCTGGAGTAGACCGCAAAAACCGGGACCAGGCCCTGCTTGGCCATGCCCGAGATCATCGCGGCGGCATGCCCCTCCGCAATGCCCACGTCGCAGAAGCGCTTGGGAAAGCGCAGCGCGAAGCGGTCAAGCCCCGTGCCGGAGGCCATCGCGGCCGTAACGGCGGTGATGCGCTCGTCCTTGTCGGCCAGCGCGCACAGCGTTTTGCCGAAGACCTCGGAGAAGCTCTCTCCCCCGCCGTAGATCTCCCCGCTTGCGGGGTCGAAGGGGCCGACGCCGTGGTAGCGGTCCGGATGCTCCTCGGCATAGGAGCAGCCCTTGCCCTTGATCGTGACCGCGTGGACGATCACGGGCTTTCTCATATCCCGCGCCCAGCGCAGCACGCGCTCCATCAGATGCACGTCGTGTCCGTCCACGGGACCGAGGTACTCATAGCCCATGGCGGAGAACATATTCTCCGGCAGAAGCTTCCCCTTGACCCACTCCTTCGCGCGATGATTGAAGGAGTAGAGCGAGGGCATGTGGTAAAACATCTCCCGATAACCCTGCTTGAAATGCCTGTAGCCGGGCTTGACGCGCAGCTTCTGCAGCAGGCTCGCCGTGCCGCCGACATTCGGGTCGATGGACATATTGTTGTCATTGAGCAGGATGACCATCGGCTCGCCGCTGGCCGCGGCGGAGACAAGGCCCTCGTACGAAAGGCCGCCCGTCAGCGCGCCGTCGCCGATGAAGGCGACCACGTCGTAATCCTCGTGCAGAAGGGTCCTGGCCTTGGCCATACCGAGGGCGACGGACACGGAATTGGAGGCGTGCCCCGCGATGAATGCGTCGTCAACGCTTTCGTAAGGCTTCGGAAAGCCGGAGATCCCGCCGTACTGGCGCAGCGTGGCAAAGCGTTCCCGGCGTCCGGTGATGATCTTGTGCGTGTAGCACTGGTGCCCCACGTCGAAGACCAGGCGGTCCTTCGCCGTGTTGTACACGCGGTGCAGCGCGACCGTCAGCTCGACCGCGCCGAGATTGGAGGCCAGATGCCCGCCGGTCTGCGAGACCTTCTCGATCAGGAAGGCGCGAAGCTCCTCGCACAGAGGCTCCAGCTCCTCGTCTTTTAAGTTTTTAATGTCGTTGGAAGAGTGAATGTTCTCTAAAATACTCACAGGTTCTCCCATCCGGCCCGGATTCAGCTGCGTCTCACAGCCATGGAATCCGCCAGCGCACAGAGAAAATCGGTGTCGTCAAAGCCGGTCTTCAAAACGGCCTTGGCCCGCTCGGTCAGTTTGGCGACCATCGCGGCGCACTTCTCTTCCCCGTACAGGGCCATGAATGTATTTTTCTGCTCCTGAGCGTCGGAGCCGATGGGCTTCCCCAGCTCCTGCTCGGTGGAGAGCACGTCCAGCATATCGTCGCGGATCTGGAAGGCCAGACCCACCGCCGAAGCATAGAAGCCCGCGGCCTCCATCTGTTCTTCGCTTCCGCCGGCCGCAGCCACGCCCATCTGGCAGGCGGCGATCAGCAGAGCGCCGGTCTTGCGGTTGTTGATATCATTGAGCTCGTCATGGCTCAGAGTCCGGCCCTCCCAGGCCATATCCAGATACTGCCCGCCGCAGATGCCGTCGAGCCCGGCGGCGCCGGCCAGGATCTCCGCGCAGGCGGCGCGGCGATCCGCGGGGAGGGAGCAGCGCAGGATGGTCCCGAAAGCCTCGGCCTGCAGGCAGTCCCCCGCGAGGGTCGCGGTGCATTCGCCGTAGACCTTGTGATTGGTCGGGCGTCCGCGGCGCAGGTCGTCGTTGTCCATGCAGGGCAGATCATCGTGGATCAGGCTGTAGGTGTGCAGCATCTCCACCGCGCAGGCGACCGGAAGCGCCGCCTCCGGGTCCCCGCCCGCGACGCGGCAGAACTCCAGCACCAGCGTGGGCCGGATGCGCTTGCCGCCGGCCAGCAGGCTGTAGCGCATAGACTCCGCAAGACCCGCGAAGGGAAAGTCCTCCGCGTGAAAATAAGTCTCCAGCGCCCGGTCAACGGTCTGTTTGTAATCTTTGGCATTCATCTTATTCATCCTCAAAGGGGAGCTCCTCCGGCTGACGGTCGGAACCCTTACGAAGCTTGACTACCTTCTGCTCGGCCTCGTCGAGCATCTTGCCCGCGGAGGCGAGCAGAGCCGTCCCCTCTTCAAAGAGCCGCAGCGAATCGCTCAGGGGCAGATCACCCTTCTCCAGATGGCGGACGATCTCGTCCAGCCGTGCAAGGGAATCTTCAAAACTCAGCTTTTTGGCAGCCATGTTCAGTCTCCTTTGTTCACAGAATCTACGGTGCAGTCCGCGCCGCCTTCGGCAAAGCGCAAACGCACGCGGTCTCCGGGACGCAGCTGGGATGCGGACTTGATGATCCCGCCTCTCTCGTCCTCGGCAAGGCTGTAGCCCCGCGTCAGCACGCGCAGAGGGCTCATGGCGTCGAGCGCGGCAGCCAGCCGAACGAAGGACTGCCGACCGGCGGCGGTCTTCCGCTCGGCCGCGGCAGCGAGCCTTTCGCGCATGTGGTCCAGCTCCAGACGCCGGTTGTCGATATACACGCTCGGGTCGGTCAGCACGCGCTTTTGCGCGTAGACTGACAGTCGCTGAGAGAGCTCCCTGAGCGTCTTCTGCATGGCCTGCCGTGAGCGGATGGACAGAGAGTCCAGCGTCTCGCGCATCTCGTTCTGATCCGGCACGGCGATCTCCGCCGCGTTGGAGGGCGTGGAGGCGCGCATATCGGCCACATAGTCGGATATGGTCACATCAGGCTCATGCCCCACCGCGGAGATCACGGGGATCTCGGAGGCGAAGATCGCGCGGGCCACGCGCTCGTCGTTGAAGGCCCAGAGGTCTTCGATCGAGCCGCCGCCGCGGCCGGTGATGATCAGGTCCGCGACATGAAACTCATTGGCGTAGCGAATGGCGCCTGCGATCTCGGGCGGCGCCTCGGCACCCTGCACACGGACCGGCAGCAGCAGCACCTTGCTCATGGGCCAGCGGTGAGACAGGATGCGGATCATGTCGTGCACCGCGGCGCCCGCAGAGGAGGTGATGATCGCGATCCTCTCCGGGAAGGCGGGCAGCTGCTTTTTATGCGAGCGGTCGAACAGACCTTCGGCAGAGAGCTTGGCCTTGAGCTGCTCGAAGGCCACCTGCAGATCGCCCATCCCCTCCGGCTGCAGCGCTGTGCAGTAGAGCTGATACGCGCCGTCGCGCGGATAGACGGACACGCGGCCGAAGGCCGTCACGCCCATGCCGCTCTCGGGACGGAAGCGCAGCTTCGAGGCGCTGCTCTTGAACATCACGCAGCGCAGGCTGCTTTCGCTGTCCTTAAGCGTGAAATAGTGGTGCCCTGAGGGATAGATCTTGTAGTTGGACAGCTCGCCGCGCACGCATATATCCGCCAGCACGGGGTCCATGTCCAGCAGGCCCTTGATGCGGTTGTTGAGCTCGGTGACGGTAAGACTCTGTCTCTCCATCGCCTATTCCTGCCCGTCGACAGCTTCCGGGGCTGTCTCGCCCTGCTCGCCGCGCATGATGCCGCCCAGCACGCCGTTGACAAAGGCGACGGTATCCGGCTCGTCATAGCCCTTGCAGAGCTCGACTGCTTCGTTAATGGCGGCGGCGTTGGGGATGTCCTCCATATAGAGGATCTCGCACACGGCGCAGCGCAGAACGGCCAGAGCGGTACGGGAGATGCGCTCGACCCGCCAGCCGCGGGCGTAGCGCTCGATCAGCGCGTCGATCTCCTCACGATGCTCGGCGCAAAGCGAGGTCAGGCGCAGGATGTATTCCATCTGCCTTTCGTCCGGGCGTTCGCGAAACAGCTCATTTTCCTGTGCGAGGCTCTCATAGTGCTCGGGGTCGAAAAAACGCTCGGCCAGGTCGCGGGGGTCCAGATCGGCCGAGGCTGCGGCGAAGCACAGCTGGATGGCGATTTCTCTGGCAGCGGTCCTTGTCATTGCTTGTATCCTCCGCAGTACTTATTTATCGAATGCGATGCCGGAGACGTGCACGTTCACTTCCGCCTTCTCGATGCCGGTGGCGGCAGAGACAGTGTTGACGACCTTCTCCTGCACGTTCCGCGCGACGTTGACGATATTGCTGCCGTAGGCGACGGTGATGATGGTGTCGACGATCACCCTGTCGTTGGCAAACTGCACCTTGACGCCCTTGGTCAAGGTCTTGATTCCGATGAGTTCGGCGATCTCGGCACCCGCGGTGTTCGACAGGCCGGCGACGCCCTCCACCTCAATAATGGCGGAGCGGACCATAGCGGCGATCACATCCTCCGAAATATTGATGCTGCCGTTTTCTTCCTGGCAGGTGATGTAGTTTTCAGGCATGACAGATCCTCCTATGTTTAGTCAGAGTATTTTACCACGCCGCTGTGAAAAAAGAAAGACTTTATGCATAAAGATTTGAATATTTTCATTTTAGTCAAAAAAAGCCCCCTCGGATTATCTCGATCCGAAGGGGCAAAGCCTTTATGCGCGTACCTCGATGATATTCAGCTGGGATGCGGCGTACTCGGTCTCGCTGCAGATGATGTCCGTGATGCGGGCGACCGCCTCCTCGCTCAAGCCCTCGCTCGGAGCGGGGACCGCCACCGTCACGGAGTCGTTGCCGATGTAGACCACGCAGTCCGCAAAATCCTTGGCGATCAGGAGGTTCTCGATCTGTGCCTCCTTCATCGAGCAGGTCGCCATGGCCGAGATGGCGCTCATCGCGCTGTCGATCGTCTCCTGCGAGGCGGTCTCCGCTGTCGCCGCGGTCTGCAGCAGCTGCAGCGCCTCGTCACGGGAGACCTGCCGCGTCAGCCGCGCCTCGGCAAAATACTCCGAAGCGGCGAGCGCGGCCTTGCCGAACTCCCCGGCGCTGGCCTTGGTCATGGCCGCGTCCTCGGCAATCACCATTTCCGCATCGGGCGTGCCCCAGCGTCTGTTGTAGGACCAGTTGAGCGCCACCGCGGCGCAGACGAAGACCAGCACCGCCATCATCGTCAGGTTTCGTTTTCGATTCTTCATGGAATGCCTCCCCTATCCTTTCCCTGCCATTTTCAGTATCGTTATGCGATCCGACGCAAAGCCCGTGTAGGAACGGACCGCCTGCAGCAGCGAGAGCCTGACAAGCGGTTCCTCTGCGCCCTCGCAGACGATGACCGCGCCGTGCTCCGTCAGCGCGACGGCGCAGTCCCCCACGCCCTCGGCACGGCTCAGCAGCTGTGAAAACGTGTCGCCCTCCACCGTCGTCTCAGGCGTAGGCGAGCGGATCCCGCCCGGCAGAAGCAGCAGCATCACACCGAGCAGCAGGATCAGCAGAGGGTATTTATACGCTTCCAGTTTATGGAGGATCTCTTTGGTCTTCATCATCGTCTACCCACCGCAGCCTCTCTCCGCTCAGGCCGAGCTCGGCCCGCAGCTCACCCAGCAGACGCGCCTTCGCGTCCGCATCTCCCGTGCCGAATAGCTTTACCTCGTCCGGCAGCCAGAACCCCTCCGTCTCCCAGCGCAGCGTGATCTCCGTGCGCTCAACGCGCAGGCCCTTCTCCCCGGCTTTGTTCTGAATGTATGCAGCCAGCTCCTCCTCTATGACAAGCCGGTCCAATCTCTGGCGCGCCTCCCCCGCACTCAAAGAAAAGCGCTGTTCGTTTTCCCGAACACGGGCCGTCTCAACATGCAGAGTGTCCTTGTCAAAGCCCTCGACGACGCCAAGGAGGGCGATCAGCAGCACCGCCGTCACCAGCACGTTCATCACCCGTCGAACAGAGCCGTCCGGCGCAAGGCGCAGCGCGGCGCCGCAGAATACGGCAAGCACGCAGAGCTCCCGAAGTGCCTGATTCATCCGCTCACCGCCTTTACCCCCGCCATCAGAGAGAAAAAGAGCATCACCGCGCAGCTCCCGACGAGACCCAGCAGCAGCGCAAATACACCGACACAGTCGTCCAGAAAACGCGCAAGCGCACCGCCGGGCAGGAGCTCCGCCAGCGTGCCGACAGCGCGCAGGAGCAGAAGCTTTATCAGCAGGAAGACGAGCGGCCCCGCGCAGATGACGATAACGGCCGTGAGGCAGATGGCCCCGGCAGCATTCCGGATCACACCCGCGGCGGAAACGAGCGCCGCCGCCGAATCCGATATTATACCGCCCACCACCGGCAGCACGCCGGAGAGGACGCTTCGCGCCGCCTTGACGGCGAGCGCATCCGTACTCGCGGCAACCAGGCCCGACAGTCCGATATACAGGCAAAATACCGTGGTCAGCAAGCCAAGGACCGCGGTCGCCGCACGGCGGATCAGACGCTGCACCCCGCGCAGCAGCGGGTTTTCGCAGATGCAGAGCGTGAGCGACAGCGCCAGATACGCGTAGATAACGGGCAGCACGAGCGAGCGCGACACCGTCATCAGCACTTCCATCGCAAGGGAGCTTGCGGCATAGCGGATCGGCGCGGAGCTCACCGCGCCGGCGGCCGCGGCTGCGGTGTACAGGACCGGAAGCGCCGCACGCGAATAATCCGAGAGCCGATTCAGAGCCTCCGTCGCCTGGGCGATGCCGCTGTCCCAGTCCCCTGCGGCAAAGAACGCGGCGCAGCAGCAGGCGGCAAGCGTGATCCCATCACGCGCGGTCCTGCTGTCGCACAGAGCGTCGCTCAAAGCGCAGAAGAAAATCAGGACGAGCAGACGCAGGGCGAAGGAAAACTGTTCACGCAGCTCGTTTCTCGAGCTCTGGAGCACATGCTCCCACAAGCGCGCAAGCGCGCCTTGCGCGTCATACCCAAACTGCGCGTCCGTGTCGCCGAGGATTAGCCGCTCCTCCTCGCTCAGCCCCTTTGTCAGGTCCTGCGTACCGGCGGCCTCCGCCGTTGTTTCCAACAGGCTGTCTGCATAAGCCGGGCAGGAAGCGGCGGCGAGAACGATAATAAAGCAGAGGATAAAGGACAGGAATCTCTTCACAGCAGTGCTCCGATCCGCTTGAGCAGCGACAGGATCAGCGGCAGGCTGATCCCCAGCGCACACAAGGCCCCGGCGAGCTCTACTGCCGCGGCAAGGGCGTTCTGAGAGGCGTCGCGGCACAGCTCCGCGCCGATGCGCGTGACGATCGCGCAGGCGAGGCACTTGAGCACCGGCAGCAGCAGCGTCTCGCCTCCGCCGAGCGAGCTGCGCACCGCGCCCGTCAGTTCGCGAAAGCCATCGGCGAAGCGCAGGGCCGACATAAGGGACACGGCGATCGCCGCCATGCTCAGCAGGCTTGTCAGCTCTGCGTTTTTGCGGCGCAGCAGCAGGCCCATGACCGCCGCCGTCAACGACAGGGCGGTGATGCGAAACAGCGTCTCCATCGCTACAGACCGAAAAGCGTCTTGATGAGTGTGAACAGCTCGCTGATCTTCTGCACCACGATCATCAATACGACGACCAACGCCGCGATCGTCGTCATCATCGCCTGCTCCTCGCGCCCGGAGCGGGTCAGCAGGATATTGAGCACCGCGACCAGGATCCCGACGGCGGCAATGCGAAAAATCAGATCTACATCCATGTCATCCTCAAAGCAGTATGATCAGCAGAAAAAGGCCGCATGCGGCTGACAGTCCCCAGACCAGGCGCGCGTCGTCCGGCAGCTTGCGCCTCGCCTGCTCCAAATGGTCATCGAGCAGCTTACGGCAGCGCGACAGGGAGGCCAGCTGCATGTCCAGCGGGTAGCGGCCGAGCACGGCGCCGAGCTCACGCACGGCGCATATTTCCGAGTCGTTCAGTGCACAGAGCTCCCCCTCCATCGCCTCACACCAAAGCTGGCGAAAGCTGCGCTCGCCGAGCTCCGGGATCATTTCTGACAGAGCGGAGAAGAAAGCGCCAGCCGCGCCTTCCTCCCCGGCGAGCAGCGCGGCGAGCGCGGGCAGAGAGGCGTTTTTCCCCGTGAGTTCAGCCTCCAGACGTGACAGCGCTCTCGACAGACCCGACAGGCACACGATCCTGCGTCTCTGACCACGCTGCCAGACGGCCCCTCCGAGCAGGCTTCCGAGCAGGACCAGCAGCGCTGCGGCGGTCCTCATGTGCAAAGCTCCCGCAGCCGATAGCGCCGCGCGCTCCCCTGCCCCTCGATACAGACCGCAAGCTGAAAGATCCCTGTATCCAGCAGCTCGCGATAGAGCGGACGCAGGCGCATCCTGTCCGGGTCGGCCGCGTGGGCAGTCGCAAGGATGCCCACCCCGCAGCCCGCAAGCTCGATCACTGCCTCCAGATCCTCCCGCCGGGTGATCTCGTCCATGGCTACCAGCTGCGGGTTGAGTGAGCGCAGCAGGAGCATCGCGCCCTCGGCCTTGGAGACGCCGGTCAGCACGTCGCTCCGGCAGCCGAGGTCGAAGCCCGGGGAAGCGTCGCCCGCAGCCGAGAGCTCAAAGCGTTCGTCCACTACGCCGATGCGTACGCCGCCGTCGGAGAGGCGGCGGATCATCTCGCGCAGGAGCGTGGTCTTCCCGCCGCCCGGGGCGGACAGGATCAGGGTCCCGCCCGCGGCGTTTTCCCGCACAGCGGGCAGGAGCTCCTTCCCGATGCCGCGGCATTCCCGCGGGATGCGCAGCGCGAGCGATGAAAAGCTCTGAAAGCCGCGTCTTTCCCCCGGCAGCATGCGCCCGCACACGCCGATACGCAGACCCTTCGCGCTGAGATAACCGCCGCGCAGCTCGTCCTCCACCGTGTGCAGCGACGCGCCGCTCGCCTTTTCCAGCACAAGCAGCAGATCCTCCTGCCTGCAGAGCCGCTCGGAGAAGGGCCGTTCTCTTCCGTCGCACAGCAGCGTCGGGGCACGGCCGCAGCGCAGGCGGATCTCTTCGACCCCGAGTTCGCCGGGACAAAGGGCCTGTCTGTAATCGCCCGGCAGCAGCGCCGCCGCCCTCATCAAAGCGTCCATCGTCTCACTTCCCGTGAACAATCTATGCGGAGGGACAGGAATTATTCTTGCAACTTGACGGGCCCTGTGCTACAATATGAGTCGATTTCGGCACGGAGGTACTGTCATTTATGGAAATGAAAATCATGCTCACCGGCGCCATCTTCCTCGGCGGCTGGCTCTGGGCTTATCTGTTTGTCCGTCAGCTCATGTTCAATTTTGCCGTGGCCTATCCCCTCATCCGCAATATGAACGCTCTGCGGGAGGATCTGATTGCCATCGGTGCAAAGCGATACACCACAATCTCGGTGATCACCTGCGGCTTCGCGGCCGCGGCGATCCTGGCCGTGGTCATGATCTTCTGCCCGCTGTATCTGAAGATCGGCTTCGGCGTCGGCGCGCTGCTTGCGATCATCCTGCTGATCCCCCGCGTTACGCCGAAGAGCCGCGATATGTTCGACAGCTTCTGCGTTACTTATTACCGCTTCGTACCGGACGACGAGCTGCGTACGGCGATGTACAACAAGAAAACCGGGCAGATCAAGAGCCGCCTGAAGGCCATGGAGATCGGCGGCAGCTTCGTTCCGGAATTCAAAGAGAAGAAATAAACGTATAGAATCTAAACGACCGACAGTCCAATAGGACCGTCGGTCGTTTCAGCTTGTCAAAAAAGTCCTTCGGCCTTTCTTGACTGCGCTTCTGCCGCCGCGCATTTTGACAGTCGTCAAAATGCGATTACCGAAAAAAGGCTGCTATGACAGCCTTTTTCAAACGGCGTCTGATTGTATTCGAGGCGGGCCTTGCCCCCTCGAGCTCCCCCGCTGCTCTGTCAGTTGACATGGCAGCATAGTTTTTCGATAGTCTCAAACGACCGACAGTCCAATAGGACCGTCGGTCGTTTTCATATTCGGCTGTCTATCGGTTTTCCTCTTCCGCCTGTTTCATCCGGCGCAGAGAGGCGCGCAGGAAGGGCAGGCAGAGCAGGAAGGTCAGCACGTCCGCACAGGCCTGGGTCATCTCGACGCCGCGCAGTCCGAGCAGGCGCGGCAGCGTCAGGATCAGAGGGATGAAGAAGATGCCGTTTCGCGCGGAGGAGGTAATGCTTGAGCGCAGACCCTGGCCGCTTGCCTGCAGCATCATGTTGGTGAGGATCGAGGTCGCCATCAACGGCAGCGCCGAAGCCTGCCAGCGCAGCGCCGTTGCACCGACGGCGATCACGGCGGGATCGTTGCGGAAAAAGGCGACGATCTGCGTCGGGAACAGCAGACACAGTGCGGCGGCAAGGCTCATCAGGAGCGTGCCGTATTTCACACAGAAGAAAAAGCCCTCCCGCACACGGCCGTAGAGCTTCGCGCCGTAATTGAAGGAGCATACGGGCTGATAGCCCTGCCCGAAGCCGATCAGCGCCGAGGTCAGAAGCATCATGGTCCGGTTGACGATGGACATGCCGGCGATCGCAGCGTCCCCTCCGTAAGCGTTGGCAAAGCGGTTGAGCAGCACGACAGAGACCGACGCCAGCCCCTGCCGTACGAGTGAGGGCAGCCCGCCGTTTACGATCTGCAGGAGGTTCGGCGCGCTCAGGCGGATGTTCCGCAGATCCAGGCGAATGTTCTCTCCGCGTCTGCTGCCGATGAGCAGCGTGCAGAAGCCGATGAACTGCCCGCTGATCGTGGCAATGGCAGCCCCGGGGATGCCGAGCTCGAAGCCGAACATCAGCAGCGGGTCGAGCACGATGTTCACCGCCGCCCCGCACATCAGGCCGATCATGGCGTAGAAGGCGCTGCCCTGAAAGCGGAGCTGGTTGTTGATGACGCACTGTCCCATCATGAAGGGCGCGCCGAGCAGGATGATGCGAAGATAGGAGATCGTCTCCCGTCGGGTCGAGTCGGTCGCGCCGAGCAGGTCGGCAAAAGGACGAGCGAAAAGATTACCGAAGACGGCGAGCAGCAGCCCGAGGATCAGCGCGAGGACGAAGCCGGTGACGGCGATCTCGTCAGCCTTTTGGCGCTCACCCGCGCCGAGCAGGCGAGAGAGGTAGTTGCCGGAGCCCTGCCCGCAGAAAAAGCCCATGGCCTGGATGATGGCCATGACGGAGAACACCAGTCCCACCGCGGCGGTCCCCTGCGTGGAGATACGGCCGACAAAATAGGTGTCGGCTGAGTTGTAGATGCCGGTGACGAGCATGCTGAGGATCGTGGGCCCCGCGAGCGTGCATATGAGCTGCGGCACGGGCGTCTCGGTCAGGTAGGCGCGCCTGTCGCCTTTGAACGGCCTCAGGCCCATTTCCTGCCGCCTTTCCACTCCGGCCAGGGCCGCATAACGCCGCGCTCGAGGATCAGATAAGCGCGCTCGGCGAGGCGCGCCATCGGGAAATCCGTGATCGAGTCGGAGTAGAAAGCGTCGACATGCTCGCCCGGATACTCCCGGTAGAAGCGCGTCACCTTCTCGTAGTCGTGGCAGTTGTTGCCGAGGATACGCCCTGTATGTCTGTCCATCCGCGTGGCGATCAGCCGAACGCCGAGCTTCTCCGCCGCAGGGCGGAGCAGGAAGTCCGGCGAAGCAGAGATGATCACGTCATCGTCGCGCTTTTCCAGCAGATACCATTCTGAGATGCCCTTCTCGAAGTTCTCTGCCCAGAATTCCTCCACGATCCGGTCGATATCGTCAAGATACGGGAGAAAGGAAAAAAGCTTTTCCTTCAGCACGCGCGTCTCACACAGGCTCAGGAGCTTCAGCGCGCCGGCAAAGCATGCGCCGGGCAGCGCGCGCAGTACGGAGCGCGGATAGTGCCGCAGGCAATACACAACAAAGAGATAGGAGCTGTCCGGGAAAAAGACAGTCTGGTCAAAATCGTAGCAGTTCATATCATTCCACAGTATAGCAGCGCAGGGAATTGAGCGCGGTCAGCACCGTGACGAGCGCGTCGGACGCCGCAGCGACAGAGACGGGAACGGCGCCGAACGCGGCGAGGATCAGCAGCAGCGCCTTCACCGCGCAGCAGAGGATGATATTCTGCCAGACCGCGCGCCAGGCGCCGGACACGATGTGCAGCAGCTGCGGGAGGCGGCGAATCTCGCCGGACATGACCGAGACGTCTGCCTTGTCGACGCCGTCGTCATAGCGCAGCGCGTCCATCGCGATGCCCACGTGCGCGCCGTCGAAGAGCGGCGCGTCGTGGATGCCGTCGCCAACGTAGGCGAGCGTGGCCCTGTCGCCGAGGCCCTGCATCAGATAGCGGATGGCCGAGAGCTTCCCCTCCGGGGACAGCTCGGAGCGCACCATGTCGAAATTGAGCGCAGCGGCAATGCTTTTGGAGACCGACATCACGTCGCCCGTGAGCATGACCATCTGACCCACGCCATGGGCGCGGAGGTCCTCCATAGCATCGAAAACGCCGTCACGGAGCTTGTCGCTGAGCAGGATGTGGCCCCAGTAACTGCTCTCGACCGCGACATGGATCGCGGAGCCGACGCGCGTCGGCGTCAGATAGTAGATCCCGTGCTCCTCCATCAGAGCGGCGTTGCCCACATAGACGTGCCGCCCCTCAATAAAGGCGGAGACGCCGCGGCCGGGGATCTCCTCAAGCTGCATGACGCCGGCGGCGGTGTCCCGCGTCCAGCCGCCGGCTCGGCGCAGGGCCTCACCGATCGGGTTGCGGGCATGGCTCTCGGCCGCCGCGGCGATGCCGAGAAGCTCCGCCTCGCCGACCCCGTCGGGGAAGACGTCCGTCACCTCGAAGCGCCCGTCGGTGATGACGCCCGTCTTGCCGAAGGCCATGGTTTTGACACGGGCGAGGCGCTCGACGATGCTCTTTCCGAAGACGCGCACGCCCCGGCGTTCTGACGAGAGTATGGCGCCCTCGAAGCACAGCGGCACGGAAATCAGCAGCGCGCAGGGAGACGAGAGCAGCAGAAAGATGAGCGCGCGGCGCAGGCAGCCGCTCCAGTCCCCGGTAAAGATCGGGAGGATCACGCCCAGCAGCAGCGCGCAGACTGCCACGACAGGCGTGTAGATCGCGGCATATCGGTTGAGGCGCTTTTCAAGAATGGAATCCATCGCACGCGCCTGCTCAAAGCTTGTCAGGCGAAGCGCCGCGGCAGAATCGGAAAAGCTTTTCTCGGCTCGGACAGTCAGCGTCTCGTCGAGGTTCACAAAGCCGGAGCGTACCTTGCTGCCGATGGAGACAGAGACGCTATCGCTCTCGCCGACAAGGGCGGAGCAGTCCACGCGGCTGACCCCGGAGAGCACTTCCCCGTCCACCGGGATGCTCTCGCCCGGCGCGACGCGCAGCACGTCGCCGATCTCGATGCTCTCGGGCACGGTCTCCACGGCCTCGTCGCCGTGCAGGACGACGGCCTTTTCCGGCAGGATGCTGCGCAGCATATCCACTCCCCTGTCGCAGCGGGCCAGCACATAGCCCTGCAGCAGCTCGGCCGCGCGGATCATCAGCAGAGAGAAGGCGCCGGCGGCATATTCCCCGATGCCGAAGGCAATGGCCGCCGCGATCACGAACAGCAGCTCCTCGTCCGGAAGCTTTTTGTTCACGATTCGGATCAGGCAGCGCCGCAGCAGGTCAAAGGCTGAGCAGAGCGCCGAGGCGCCCAGCAGCAGGACCCTGACCCAGGCGGGGCCGCGCAGCAGGAAACCCACCAGGAACAGCAGGGCCGCGGCCAGCACCGGCACCATCGAACGCAGCGAGAACTCGCGCATATAGCGCTTTTTCTCCTGCCCGAGGCGGAAGTCTACCACGCGCGGGAGCGCTTCCGTGTCGATCTTGGGCAGTCTGATCGTTTTCTTTTCTTTCTTTTCCTGTTCCGGGGCAAGATGCTTTGCCATATCTCTCTCTCCCGAGCCGCCCGAAAGAGCGGTATTTTTGGCTTTACTGTTCATTCGCGCTCGCGGCTCTTCCCTGCGCGAGCCGCTGCAGCAGCCTGCAGAGCAGTATTCCCAGCGCGATGCCGACGCCGTCCACCAGCACGTCGACCGCGCGGCAGGCCCTACCGGGCACAAAGATCTGGTGCACTTCATCGGTGCATGCGTAAAACAGGCTGAAGCCGAAGGCCAGAAGCGCCGCGCGGAGATCCCGCCGCCATAGGCGGTATTCCGAGGCATAGAGGAACGCGAAGACGGCGAGCACCATAAACTCGCACATGTGAGCGTATTTGCGGATGTCAAACTGCATGCCCTTGGCTGAGAGTCTGGGCAGGACGGCATTGAGGAACTGTCCGACAAGACTCGCAAGGAAGCCATCGCTCATCTGCTGGGATACGAATGCGTTCTGCGCGGAAAACCAGAAGATCGCGATCATCATGAGCAGCGTGAGCGCGGCGAAGAGCCAAAGCCGCACCGCGTGTTTGGTATCGTTCATTTCAGCATATCGGCAAACTCATCCTCGCTCAGGACCGGGATGCCCAAACTCTGCGCCTTGGTGAGCTTGCTGCCGGCGTTCTCGCCGGCCACCACATAGCTGGTCTTTTTCGACACCGAGGAGCTGGCCTTGCCGCCGAAGCTCTCGATCAGAGCGCTCGCCTCGTCGCGCGTAAAGCGCTCAAGCGCGCCCGTGAGAACGAAGGTCAGACCCGCAAAGCGGTCGTCCTTCTTCTCTTCATGCGAAGCAAAATCGACTCCCGCCTCGCGCAGCAGGCGGATCTGGTGCTGGGACTGGGGCATGGAGAACCACTCGGTGATGAAGCCTGCCGTGATCGCGCCGATATCGGGCACACGCGTCAGCTCCTCCGAGTCGGCGGCCATGAGCGCGTCGAGGTCGGCGTAGTGCGAGGCCAGCACCTTCGCGGCCTTCTGTCCGACCTGCCGGATGCCGAAGGCACACAGCAGACGCGCAAGCCCTGCCGCGCGGCTCTTGTCGATGGCGGCGATGAGCTTGGCGGCGGACTTGTCGCCCAGGCGCTCGAGCGCGGCGATATCCTCCGCTTTGAGATAGTAGAGGTCGGCGGGATTCTTGACGAGGCCGGCGTTGATGAGGCTTTCGCAGACGGAGATGCCGAGGCCCTCGATGTCCATCGCCTCGCGCGAGGCGAAATGTACGATGTTGCGCAGGCGCTGGGCCGGGCACTCGGGGCTGGTGCAGCGCAGGGCCGCGCCGTCTGGATCGCGCACGACGGGCGCGCCGCATTCGGGGCAGACGGAGGGCAGCGCGAAGGGCACGGTCCCCTCCGGGCGTTTATTCTTATTGACGGACAGGACCTCGGGGATGATCTCCCCCGCCTTCTGCAGCAGCACCGTGTCGCCGATGCGAAGATCCAGCCGGTCGATGTTGTCCTGATTGTGCAGCGTCGCTGCGGAAACGGTGGTCCCCGCAAGGCGCACGGGCTCCACAATCACCTTCGGCGTCAGCACGCCGGTGCGGCCGACCTGCACCACGATATCGAGCACGCGGCTCTCCTTCTTCTCGGGCGGGTACTTATAGGCCACGGCCCAGCGCGGCGCCTTGGCGGTGCTGCCGAGCGCCTCGCGCTGAGAGAGGCGATTGATCTTGATCACGGCGCCGTCCATGTCAAAAGAGAAGTCTCCGCGGTTCTCACCCAGCCACTCGATGCGCTCCACGCAGTCGCGGATATTGTCAAAGCGCTGATAGCTCACCACGGGAAAGCCCATGGCGCGCATGGCGTCGAGCGTGTCGGCGTGGGTCTCGTAGGGCGCGCCGGAGCTGTACTGCATGTTGAAGCAGATGATGTCCAGCTTGCGGGATGCGGCCACCTTTGGGTCAAGCTGGCGCATGGAGCCGGCGGCGGCGTTGCGGGGGTTGGCCAGCAGCGGCTCGCCGCGGATCTCGCGCTCGGCGTTCAGTTCGGCGAAGACGGACTTGGACATGTACACCTCGCCGCGCACGATGAGACGCTCCGGGGCGTTCTCGATGCGCAGCGGCAGGGAGCGCACAGTGCGCAGGTTCTCGGTCACGTTTTCGCCGACGCTGCCGTCCCCGCGCGTCGCTCCGCGCACAAAGACGCCGTTTTCGTACTCCAGCGACATGGAGAGCCCGTCGATTTTCGGCTCTACCACATAATCGTGGGGTTCATTGATGAGCGAATCCATGCGCTCGCCGAAAGCGAAAAGCTCATCGTAGGAAAACACGTCGGTCAGGCTCTCGAGCGGCACCTGATGGCGCACCTGCTCGAACTGGCTGAGCGCCTGCCCGCCGACGCGCTGCGTGGGCGAATCGGGCGTGATGAGCTCGGGGTGCTCGGCCTCGATGGCCTTGAGGCGCTGCATGAGCATGTCAAACTCATAGTCCGAAATGACCGGCGCGTCGTATACATAGTAGAGCTTGCTGTGATACTCGATCTCTCTGCGCAGCTTGTCGAGTTCCTTTTGTATATCCATAGTGATTTCTCCTGTGTAGGAAATAGAGGCGTGCGGGTATGTCATTCCCTTTATGGAGCAAGGTCAGTTTCTGTTCGCAGGGGCGGATGTGAGCCGCCCGCCAGACGCAAGAATCAGGACTGCGGGCGCGTGATACGCGCCCCTACGGGCCTGAATCCTCAAAGCTGACGAAGGTCTCGGGGACCTTACCGACGACGATGGTGTCGGCGATCAGGACCTGCGACTGCACCTGCGTGCTGCGCGTGCCCCAGGGCACGACCACGTCGATATCGACGCATACGCTCAGCAGGATGCGGTGCTTTGTCTGGTTGATCCCGGCAGAGACGATGCTGTTGTCAAAGCCCACGCGGGAGGAGGTGAGCATCAGGATCTCCACCGGCACGGCGGGGCCGCGGCCCATCAGCAGGCTCACGCCGCTCAGGTTCCCGGCTGGGATCGAAACCGTGAGCAGGCGGTTTTCCGACGAGCCTACCACATTTTCGAGGATCTCGGCGGACAGAGCGTTGATGGCACCCATGTCGGCGCTGACGGCGGCGATCTCCCCGGCCTCGTTCTTCTCGAAGCGC
The DNA here is from genome assembly GCA_902778285.1 of Oscillospiraceae bacterium. Classification (GTDB taxonomy): domain Bacteria; phylum Bacillota; class Clostridia; order Oscillospirales; family Oscillospiraceae; genus Limivicinus. Next base: position 22,107 of record CACYXC010000014.1, read on the forward strand.
ACAAAGCCGCGCGAGGCAAATTCCTCCTGCGACAGCACCCGGGCGATGACCCGGTTGACCTCGGCGGATACCAGATCCGCCGCGTCCGAGACCGCGATCTGTGTGGCGAGGTCGCTCAGAAAGCGGCTCGCAAAAGCCAGAAAGCACAGCAGCAGCGCAAGCGCAGAAAGCAGTACGGGTATTCGCCGGCGCTTTGTCCTCTCCTGCCGCGGGACCGTGACGCGGTGTTTCCGGAAAACAAACGGCGTCTGATGCATGGTCTCACCCCCATGCATCATTCTATGCGTTTATTCCTCCAGCATTGCCGAGACGGCCATCATCACGCCGAGCTTGCCGGATTCATAGGTCAGACCGCCCTGCAGATAGACCGTATAGGGCGGACGTATGGGCCCGTCGGCAGAGAGCTCGATGCTGCTGCCCTGGATAAAGGCGCCTGCCGCCATGATGACAGGGTCCTCATAGCCCGGCATTTGCCAAGGCTCCGGCGTCACATAGGAGTCCACCGGCGCGCCGGCCTGGATGCCGAGGCAGAAGCGCTTCATCCGCTCGGGGCTGCCGACCCTGACCATCTGGATGATGTCGGAGCGCGGCTCGTCCGCGGAGGGGCTGCTCTCAAGTCCAAGCTCCTCCATCATCGCCGCGCAGAAAACAGCGGTCTTGAGCGCCTGCGCGACCGTATGAGGCGCGAGGAAAAGGCCCTGGAACAGGAGGCGGTTATTGCCGAGCGTCGAGCCGCACTCGCCCCCGATGCCCGGGGTGGTCATGCGCATGGCAGCGCGCTCGACCAGCTCTTGCTTCCCTGCCACGTAGCCTCCCGTCGGGGCAAGGCCGCCGCCGGGGTTCTTGATCAGCGAGCCCGCGATAATGTCCGCGCCGACATGGGTCGGCTCGATCACATCGGTAAACTCTCCGTAGCAGTTGTCGACCATGACGTTCGCCGCAGGGTTGACCGCGCGCACCGTTTTGACGATCTCAGCGATCTCCTGAACGCTCAGAGCCTTTCTGTCCTCGTAGCCGCGTGAACGCTGGATCATGACGCCGTGCACCCCGGGGTCAGAGGCGGCGCGGCGGATGGCCGCATAGTCCGGCCCGCCGTCGGGGGCAAGCTCGACCTGCGCGTAGTCGACGCCGTAGAATTTCAGGGATCCGAAGGCGTCCCCGCTGATACCGATGGCGGTGCGCAGCGTGTCGTAGGGCGTGCCCGTGACGGCGAGCACCGTCTCCCCCGGCGCAGCCAGAGAGAACATCGCGGCACTCAGGGCGTGGGTGCCGTTGACAAAGCCGAGACGCACCAGCGCACTCTCGGCGCCGAAGATCTGCGCATAGATCTTATCAAGCGTTTCACGGCCCAGATCGTCATAGCCGTAGCCGGTGGTCCCGGCAAAGCAGCCGTCGGAGACGCGCTGGTCCTGAAAGGCGGCCATAACGCGCAGCGTGTTCTGCTCCGCTACGCGGTCGATCTCGCGAAAGCGCTTTTCACAGCGCTTTTCGGCGCGCTCAGCCATGGAGAACACTTCGGGACGGATATCGGAAATCTTCATGGAATATCGTTCTCTTTCGTTGTTGGTTTTCAAGGGCGGGGCATGCCCCGTCCGCCGGACGCGGTACCGGTTCGAACATGGCGGGCGACCAATGGTCGCCCCTGCGGAGTGAGACGAAGATTTCACCGTAGGGGCGATTCACGAATCGCCCGCGGACACGGTACAGAATCGGGCATTCCGGGCCGTTCGCGAACGGCCCGCACGACGCAATCTCCCAGGCGCTAGGCAATAGGCGCTTTCTCCTCACAGCCCGTTCACGATCTCTTTAAACCGCTCGCCGCGTTCGGCGAAGTTCCTGAAGTGATCGAAGGAGGCGCATGCGGGAGAAAAGAGCACCGCGTCCCCCGCCTCGGCAAAGGCGGCAGCGGCCAGCACGTTCTCGGTGAAGTCCTCGTGCAGCTCAAAGCAGAGCCCGCTGCCGGGATAATACGGGGAGTTGACGATGGCGTCCTTGATCTTCATGGCCGTGTCGCCGGTCAGGTAGACTCGCTTTGCCATCTGACAGAGCGCGTCACCGAGCGGCTCGAAGGGGATATGCTTGTCGTAGCCGCCGCAGAGGATAATGGGCCTGACGCTCATGGCCTTCAGCCCCGCGATCGTGCGCGACGGGCTCGAGCCGATGGAGTCGTTGATGAACTTCACGCCGTCCTTGACGCGCACCAGCTCCAGCCGGTGCTCCACACCCTGGAAGCTCATCGCGACACGGCGGCAGACTTCCGGGGAGACCAGGCCCACCGTCGCCTCAAAGGCGCCGAGGTAGTTGAGCACGTTGTGCTCACCCGGCAGCAGGATCTCATCGCGGCGCATGATGAATTCGCGTTCGCCGCCGTGCACGCGGAAGATCTCTTCCCCTTCGCGGAAGCAGCCTTCGCCGGCGGTCTTCCCGTTTTGAAAATACGTGACCCGGCCGGGGGCCATCGCGGCGTAATAAGGCGCATGCTCGTCGTCCGCCTGCAGGACGAGCTTGTCGTCCGCCCGCTGGCGTCGGAAGATCGCGGCCTTCGCGTCGATGTAATCCTGATAGTCCTTATGTTTGTCCAGATGATTCGGGGAAATGTTGGTGATGACCGCCACATCCGGCCGGCAGACCATACTGTGCAGCTGGAAGGAGCTCAGCTCCAGCACCGCGAAATCATCGGGGCGGATCTCCGGCACTTCGCAGAGGAGCGGATTGCCGATGTTGCCGCCGAGATGCACGCGGTAGCCCGCGGCCTTCAGGAGCTCCGAGATGATGGTGGTCGTGGTGGTCTTCCCGTCGCTTCCGGTTACGGCGATCACGCGGCAGGGGCAGAGCGCGAAGAAAACCTCCATCTCCGAGGTCAGGACGCTGCCGCGCGCCTTGGCCGCCTCGAGATGCGGATCGAAGGGCATAAGCCCCGGCGTGCGGAAAATGATGTCCTCGTCGAGACCCTCGAGATAGTCCTCCCCAAGACGGAAGCGGCAGCCCAGGGCGCGCAGCCTCTCCCCCGTCTCGCCCAGCTCCCCGAAGGAGCGTTTGTCACAGGCCGTCACGTCACAGCCGCTATGCAGCAGCAGCTCGATGAGCGGCGTATTGCTCACGCCGACGCCGATCACCGCAATGCTCCTGTTTTTGATGGAATCCACGTATTCCCGTAACGTCAAATCCTCTTCGCCTCACAATAGCAATGACTATATGATGATCCTCCCGCACGCCACGGATACCATATGCTGTTGCCGAAGACGGCGGAAGCCTTTTTGCCTATCTATTTTATTATATCCCTTTTCCTCCCGGATGACAAGAAATAATGTTGACTTTGAGGGGGAAAATGAGTAAAATAACCGGCGGTGAGCAGGCCGAACGACCGCGGGCACGAGCCGAAAGGCTGTGCGTGAGGAAAGTCCGGGCTCCACAGGGCAAGGATAACGGGCAACACCCGCCAGGGGCGACCCTCGGACAAGTGCAACAGAGATATACCGCCGCGCATATACGCGGTAAGGGTGGAAAGGTGGGGTAAGAGCCCACCCGTCGCATGGAGACATGTGGACGCTGTAAACTCTATCCGGAGCAACACCGTGGAACGGGAGCACACAGGCCGGCCCGGCCGCTCTCAGGAGGTGGCTTGAGCCCGTCGGCAACGGCGGGCCACAGACAGATGGTCGTTGAGGGGGAGCGATCCCCCGGACAGAACCCGGCTTACAGGCCTGCTCATCCCAATATCGAACACAGAAGCAGGACGGCACCTTGTGCCGCCCTGCTTCTGTGTCAAGCTGTCGACAAAGTGTCGACAGCTTGAAAAGCAAAAATGGGAACTTCCGAAAAAGTTCCCATTTTTGCACAGATTGTACCGCGAAAGGGGATTACATGCGAGTCCGACTTGCTCTGTATGGGTTTGTCTACAGTCTGACACAGAAGCAGGACGGCACCTTCTGCCGCCCTGCTTCTGTGTTTATGTTGCGCCGGGTATGAGATCAGAACGGGTCGAAGAGGTATTCCACGATGAACCTCTCGCTGTGCTCCTCGAACAGGAAATCCAGATAGATCCCCTCTCCATCCGCGCCGATGGCGGAGTCGAGCACCTTCATGCCGTCGATATCGCTCAGCGCGGCATCCCAGGCGATCTGCCCCTCGAAATCGGTGCTCACGATTTTGCCGACGCATTTCTGCTCATCCAGCATCAGCATCACCTCTGCACCCGTTGGCAGAGCCGTGTCGGAGACGGAGAGAATGATAAATCTGCCGTCCGCATCCAGCTCGTCAAGGAGCTCCCAGTCGTAGCTGTATCGTGAGACGGAGCGGAGCAGGTAAAGAGCGGAAGCAGCGTTCTTGGAGTCTGCGTCCGGGATCGCCGCATCCTCCGGCGCTATCAGCTTCGACAAGCGAGAGACGAAATCCGAGCCCATTGCCGAGAAGGCGAGATCCAGGGCCGCCTCGCTCAGCTCCTCCTCGCTGTGCAGGGCAGTCCGCTCGCCCTCGGGGAAGCGCAGCGGCTCCTCCGCCTGCACGCGGTGAACGGACGCGCGGACGCTGCCTTCAAAATCATCGTAGGCGATGCTGAGCTCCCGGTTTTCAGCTTCTCCGCCGAGTACGGCGCAGAGCATCAGATCGTCGAGGGTATAGCGCAGATCAAAATCGAGCATGCCGTCCGAGCGCGTGAACAGGTAGCTGAGCGCGGCGTCTTTCCTTGCTCCGCTCAGACGGCCCTTGACGGTACCGGCGTACTTTTCGAGCTCATTGAGCAGGAGGAACTCCGCCTCGTCGAAGTTGTAGTAGCTGACCAGCGCGTCGCGGCGCTGCGTCTCCAGCGTGCCGTAGGACTCGTAGCCGAAGCCTTCGCCGTACTCGTCGCGGAGCGTGAGAGCGAAGATTCGCCCGGCACCGACGGCCGCCTCAATGGAGAGTCCGTCGAGCGAGTCCAGCAGATCGTTGAGATTATCACCTGCCGGGTCAAAGAGCTGCGGCAGCGCCTCGATCAGCTCTTCGACGTCGGAGAAGCCCATGTTGTAAAGACTGTTCTGGAAGCCGGGGGCAGCGCTCAGCGAGCGCAGCACCTTGCCCATGAGCTCCTGCAGCTCGTCGTCAGACTTCGCGTTGGACAGCAGATCGTTGATCATCGCGCGCCAGTCGCCTGCCTTCGGCGTGCAGCTGATGCACAGGCAGAAGGTCTCCTCCCCCAGCCCCTGCAGACGTACGAGGCCAAAGCGCTCCTCGGTGTTATGGGGGTTTGCCGCGCTGAACAGGATGCCGGCGTAGCGTTTGGCGAGCTCCTTCATGGCCTGCAGATCGAGTTTATCCTTCAGTGTGTCGAGCGAGGGCGCAGATAAGGAGATATCGCTCTCCTTCTGCGCCGCATTGATCAGCGCGCCCAGATCCTTGTAGCTGACGGTATAGATCTTCTCCGCGCTGCCGGGCAACGCAAGGCTCAGGCCCTCCTTTTCAAAGGACAAGAGCACGCGCAGGGGCTCTGAGCCGTTGAGGCTGAGATCCAGCGAGAGCAGCAGCGCGCCCTCCTGCGCGGTATCGACCCCCACGCGGACGGACGAGTCCTCCAGCGCCTTGTCGAGCGTACCGAAGCCGGAACTGCTCGCGGTGATCAGGTACTCTTGGCGCACTTTCGCGTTCTTTTCGGCGGTCTTGTTGTCCGCCGGCTCCTGCACGTCCTTTTCGCGGAACAGATGCTCCACAAAGAAGTCCGAGCCGAGTCCCCTGCCCTCGGTCTCGCCGCAGCGGCGACAGGTCTTCGGCTGGAAGAAGGTCGCATCCTCCCAGTCATGGCCGAGCGCGGGAATCTCCTCCTGCGGCACGAGCACTTCTCCGCAGACGGAGCAGTGCGAGCCCTCGGTCAGGCCGGCCTCGGTGCAGCTCGGCTCGACGGCCGGGTCGGTCTCCCCGGTGTGGCCGAGCGCGGGAATCTCCTCCTGCGGCATGAGCACTTCTCCGCAGACGGAGCAGTGCGACCCCTCGGTCAGGCCGGCCTCGGTGCAGCTCGGACCCACGGCCGGGTCGGTTTCCCCGGTGTGGCCGAGCGGCTCCCCAACGGTCTTGCCGCATTTTGCACAGGTGGATGCCTCCGTGCAGGTCGCGGGCCTCATATCGTGCTGCAGGCAGCAGCCGCACAGCAGCAGCGCCAGCAGCAGGATAGAAAGCAGGCAGATTACTTTTTTCATCTGATCCTCCTTATTCTGGTTTTATGTAGAATATATATCTAAATTGTAAGACACTCGCTCTTCGCTGTCAAGGCCGCTTCGCCGCGTCCGGGGGCAGCACGTCCAGCGCGGCGTATATTCCCTCAACGATGCATGCCAGTGCCATTGACGCCTCACCCTCCTTCGCCTGTTCAGGCAGGCAGGGCACATGGATAAAGCCCGCGGGGATCGCGATACCTCGCCGCCGCAGCGCGTGCAGCAGGCCGTACATCAGATCGTTGCAGACGAAAGTGCCGGCGCTCTCGGAGATCTGCGCGGGGATGCCGCGCGCGAGGATCGCCGCGCACATGGCCTCGACGGGAAGGGTCGAGTGCAGTTCGGCTTCGCCGCCCGGCACGACGGGCCGTTCAACGGGGCAGAAGCCCTCGTTGTCGGGGATTCGGGCGTTTCGCAGATTGACTGCCCGACGCTCGGGCGTGATCGCCTCCCGCCCCGCCGCCTGCCCGAGGCAGACGACGGCGTCAGGCCGCAGGCGACAGAGCGCGTCCAGCACCGTCTCCGTACAGCGGCCGAAGACCGTCGGCACCGTCAGGCGCACAAGCTCCGTGCCAGCCGGCGGCTCGACAAGCCTCATCGCCTCCAGCGAGGCGTTGATCCCCTCGCCCCCGAAGGGCTCGAAGGCAGTGAGCAGTATCGTCATAAGCTTCCCTCCCTGCTTCTTTATTCAGTGTATCACAGCCCGGCCTCCGGCGCAAGCCGCTGCGCGGTGTACACAAAGAACCCATCGTTATCATAATGCAATAGGCGGAACACATCCGCAGTTTTAGCTCTCTGCAGGGAGAATCGCGCCCATATTTTTTCTTCCCGTCCTGAAAGCGGAAAGAAAAAACAGGCCCCCGCCCATTCCCGCGGGGACCTGTCAAATCTTTAGCTGAAAACGCGTTACTCTGCGTCTTCCCAGTTATGCCAGACGTTCTGGACGTCATCGAAATCCTCGAACATGTCGAGCATCTTCTGCATGTTCTTGATGTCGTCCTCATTGCTGAGCTTGATATAGCCGTTCTGCGGCAGCATCTCGACCTGAGCCTCAAGGAGCTTATAGCCTTTATCGGTCAGCGCTTCGGCCACGGCGGCCACATCGTCCTCGGCGGTGTATACGGTCATGGTCTCGCCCTCGGCCTCGAAGTCGGCGGCACCGGCGTCCAGCGCGTCCATCATCACGGTGTCCTCGTCGAGCTCCTCGTCCTCGTTGTCAATGACGATGACGCCCTTCCGGTCGAAGGACCAGCTGACGCAGTTGGCGGCGCCCATGTTCCCGCCGTACTTGTCGAAGTAGTGGCGGATCTCGCCCGCGGTGCGGTTGCGGTTGTCGGTCATGGTCTCGACGATGACGGCGACGCCCGAGGGACCGTAGCCTTCATAGGTGATCTTCTCGTAGTTCTCGGTGTTGCCCGCGCCGAGCGCCTTGTCGATGGTACGCTTGATGTTGTCGTTGGGCATGTTGGCGGCCTTCGCCTTGGCAATGACGGCGGCCAGCTTGGAGTTGGAGCGCGGGTCCCCGCCGCCGCCCTCCTTGACGGCCACGATCATCTCACGCGCGATCTTGGTAAAGGCCTGCGCGCGCTTGGCGTCCGCAGCGCCCTTGGTCTTCTGTATGTTATGCCATTTGGAATGTCCGGACATGGTGTAACAACTCCTCTTTCGTACGAATTAACGAAGGTATTTTAGCACATTGTATCCGTTCATGCAAGAGCTTTGTATCAAGAGCGCGGGATCAGCAGCATCTCCCCCGCCTCCTCCTGCGCAGGGTTTGCCGCCTCGATGGCCGCAACGCTCGAGTGATAGCGCCGTGCGAGTTCCCACAGGCTTTCCCCCTGCACGTGTACGAGCGTAAAGGCCGGGAGCGCAGCGCGGTCGATGGGATGCTCCTCGTCGAGCATCGCGCCCGTGAGAGCCTGCAGCGTCCGCTCGCCCCAGGTCTGGAAGCGCAGCTCCGCCTCAAGATCGCACTGGACCCCCTCGCCCTCCGGCTGCAGATCGCAGCGCTTCCACGTGAGCGACAGGATGTGCGCATCCTCTCCCGGCGTCTCGCCCCGCAGCGGCAGCTGCCTGTGTGCCGCCGCGATCTCCCCGTTCTTCGTGCGGTACAGAAGATCCAGTTCGGCGCTCACCGCCCTATCCTGCCGCGAGAGCGCGGGCAGCACCGTCAGCAGCTCCGCGCAGTCCTCCCCGGCCCCGATCAGTTCCGAGGCAGTCAGGATCACGCTGCGCGTCTCCTCTGCCTGCGGAAGACTGAGCGCACATGACAGGCATCGAAGCGGCATCGCATTGGAGTAGGCGTCCGTCAGACATTGAATCTTCTCCCGCGTGCGGCAGACGGCCTGCAGCACGGCGTGTACCTCCGTCGAGAGCGATACGCCGCCGATGCTGTCGGCCAGATCGAAGTACAGCGAGGTCGTCTCGCAGCGTAGCGTACTGCAGACTGCGTCCTCCGTGCCGAGGTCCACGATCTGCGACAGCGGCGCCGTGAACTCATGCCGCAGCGGCCAGACAAAGCCTTCCGCCTCATAAAGTACCGCCAGCTTCAGCGTCCCTTTTACGATCAGGCGGCTGCCGATCCGGCTCGTCTCGCCGAGGGCGAAGGCGCTCTGGGCGCAGAGGATGCGCCGCGGAGCGGGCCGCTCCGCCGGGAAGACGAAGCTCTCGGTCAGCGCAAAGCTCTTCTCCCCTACAGCCGCGGCCGGCACAGCCGCTGCCTCTGTCTTCAGGCCGCACAGCAGCGCCGCGTCCTCCTCCGACGGCAGCAGCGTTATGACTGCCTCCTCCTTCTTCCAGAGCAAAGCCTCCACGCCGATCTCCGCGCTGACGGAGAGCTTGCGCGGGTTGAGCACTTTTCCCTCCGTGCGCAGCACGCGCAGGAAGGTCTGCCCCTCGTCCGGCGTCTGGCCGGGCACGTCGATCACGGCTTCAAATTCCTTCGTCAGCCGAACAGTCTGCACGGCGTCGGCGTTTTCCGTGATACACAGCAGCACGGCTTCGACCTCGGCCCCGACGCGCAGGCCGCGGGCGTTCAGTTCCTTGCTCTTGAGCAGTACGTTGCAGCGGATCGAGGCGATGCGTCCGACGTCCTCGTTCACGTCCGGCACCACGCCCTCGAGCTCGACCAGGCATTTCTCCTCGCTGTGCTGACATTCGCGCCAGATCCGGCGCGTCCCGGCTTCAAACTGCAGTTCCATTCTTTTCGCTCCTTTTGCTTCTTCCCCTCAGTCCGGCCAGCAGCCGTCCCAGAAAACGCGGCAGCCGGATCACATAGATCTTCATGACCATCCCCTCCCCGCCTGACAGCGCAGCAGCGTCAGCAGCAGCGCAGCATCCACAGCCCCGCGGCGATCAGCAGCGCCGCAAACGCAAACCACCAGAACTGAGAAGGCAGCACCAGCGCCAGCAGGATAATAAGCCCCAGCACGATCGCGGTGACGCCCCAAAGCAGCCGCCGTCCTCCACGCAAAAAACCGCCTCCCCGCAGCTGTATTCCCTACAGTCTACGCGAAAGGCGGTTGATTTATGAGAGAACAGTGAAGCGTTACGGTGTTCAGGGTTCTCCGTTTTGCTTGTGATACATGCCCAGGGTCTGGCGCAGCTGCTCCTCCTTACTGAGCCCGGCGAGGCGAAGCTTGTGCGCGTGCTCCAGCGCAGCGCTGAAGGAAGGGCCGGGTGTCATTCCGGCCTCGATCAGGTCGCGTCCCATCACGTACGGACGCGCCATCAGCTCCCGATAATCCCGAAGGAGCGCGCGCAGCCTTTCCTCCGTCGGAGCATAAAGCCGCAGCCGCTCTTCGCGTGACTGCTCCGCTCCGCGGCAGCCGAGGAAGTCGGCCTTCGCAAGCAGCAGCAAATCCTCCGGGCAGACGGAGCGGTCGAAAAGCTTCATCCAGGTCCTGTGCCGCGCGTCGCTGAAGGCCATGGCGTTCGGAACCATGTGCAGCCTCGTCATGTTCAGCACATATTCTTTCAGCTTCGTTTCGCCTGTCAGCCGGTCGAGGAAGCGGCTGACGATCGGCAAGCCGAGCAGCTCATGCCGATAGGCGCGGTACTCGCCGCCGACGCACTCGGTGGCGACGGCCTTGCCCATGTCGTGGCAGAGGGAGGCGAGCATGAACCACAGCGGCTGCCGCGCCCGATCGCGCAGCAGAGCCGCCTCGTCGAGCGCCTGCAGCGTATGCGTCCAGGCGTCGCCCTCGGGGTGGTATTTCGGCGGCTGAGGCACGCCGATAAGCGCCTTCGCCTCCGGAAACCAGAAGCCGAGCTGATCCATCTCCCGCAGTTCGCGCAAGAAAATAGAGGGCTTCGCTGCCTTGAGCAGCGCCTTCTCCATCTCACCCATCACGCGCTCGCGGGCAAGCGCGTCGAGCGCCATGCGCGAGCAGAGGGCGGCCGTCTCCGGCGCAACATTGAACTCGAAGCGCGCGGCGAACTGACAGGCCCGAAGCACGCGCAGCGGGTCTTCGACGAAGCTCTGATCGTTCACGTGACGGATGCGCCTGGCTTTCAGATCCGCAAGGCCGCCGAAGAAGTCCAGCACCTCGCCGCTCAGCACGTCCTCCATCATGGCGTTGATCGTGAAATCGCGGCGCCGCGCCGCCTTCTCCTCGCCGAGGAAGGGATCGACAGAGACCGCAAAATCCTTGTGCCCGCGTCCGGTCGCCTTCTCGGAGCGGGGCATGGCGATGTCGAGCTCGCAGTGCCGCAGGCCCATAACGCCAAAGCTCGCGCCCATCAGCACAGGCTCGCCGAGCGCGCTGAGAATGCGCGTGAGCGCTTCGAACGGGATACCATGCACCTCGATGTCGATATCTTTGTTTTCCCGGCCGAGTAGCCGGTCGCGCACGAAGCCGCCCACAAAGTAGACGCGGCCGCCCTCGGCCGCCGCCGCCTCGGCGATGCGCCGTGCAACGCTCAGATCATTTTCTGACATGATGATCCCTCTGAAACGGGAGGGGTAGCCCCTCCCCTGCGGTCAGTCTTCCCAGCTTTTGTGTTGTGCGGAGAGCTCGTAGAGCCGCTCGTAGGAGCGGTAGCGGCTCGGTGCGATCCTCCCCGCGCGCACGGCCTCCGTCACCGCGCAGCCCGGCTCCTTCCGGTGCGCGCAGTCCGGGAAGCGGCACTTGCCCTCGTAGGGGCGGAAGTCGCGGAAATCGGCGGCGAGCTCCTCCTTCGGAATGATCTTCATCATCTCCAGCTCGAAGGAGGCGTAGCCCGGTGTGTCGGCGAGCCATGTGCCCTCTCCGAGATTGAAGAGCTCCACATGCCGCGTGGTATGTTTGCCCCGGCCCAGCTTCTCGCTGACCTCGGCGGTCCTGAGCGAGAGTTCGGGCGCGAGGCGGTTGAGCAGGCTGCTCTTGCCCACGCCGGAGTTGCCGGTGAAGGCGCAGACCTTCCCGCGGATCGCGTCGCGCAGCTCCTCGACGCCGCGTCCAGTCCCGGCGCTCGTCAGGATCACGGGGTAGCCAGCCGCGCGGTAGATCTGCTCGAGCTCTTCACCGGGGTCGAGATCCGTCTTGTTGACGCAGAGGATCAGCTCGCAGTCAGCCTCCTCCGCGATCACCGAGACACGGTCGATCAAGAAGGGATCGGTGACGGGGTTGACATTCGCCGCGACGAAGATCAGCGCGTCGATATTGGCGACCGCCGGGCGGATGAAGAAGTTCCGCCGCTGCTCGACACCGTCGATGCGGCCGCGTCCGGCGGCGTCTGTGCTGCATCGCACACGGTCCCCCACGAGGGGCGAGGTGCCGTCGAGCCGAAAGCGCCCGCGTGCCTTGCACTCGAGGATGCCGTCCGCCGTCTGCACGTAATAGAAGCCGCTCAGGGCCTTGATGATGACGCCGTCCTTCATCCTTCGACCGGTCCCGTGGAGACGCGCAGGATGACCTTGCTGTGCTCCACCACGTCTGAAAAAGCCTCGCTGCTCTGGCCGATGACGGTGCCGGCGGCCAGATCGCTCGTTACGTATTCGGAGCCGCCGTAGCTCAGCGCGGAATTTTCCAGCTGCTGGATCGCGGCGCCCTCTGAAAGGCCGATCAGATTCGGCATGCTGATGTTGATGATCTCCGGCCCGCAGCTGACGGTCACGTACACTGTCGAGCCCGTCGCCAGCGGCTGCCCGACGTCGGGGTATGTCTTCATGACGTTGTTGCGCGAGTAGATGTCGGAGCGCTCGTTCTCGATCTCGACATAGAAACCGTACTGGCGCAGCATCGCGCTGGCCGTGCGGTAGTCCATGTTGATCACGTCCGGCACGGAGGAGAGCGTGTCGCCGGTGGAGACGATCAGCGTCACGGGGATGCCCTCCGGCGTGACCATGATGCTGCGCCCCGCCTCGGGCGACTGTGAGAGCACGATGCCCGGCTGCGTGTCGGTATTGACGACAAAGATAACCTCGAAGTTATACAGCCCGTTCATCTCCGCGCTGCTCATCAGCGATTCGTAGCTGCTGCCCTCGAAGTTCGGCATGTCGATGCGCTCCGCGGGCGCGAACACGTCCCGGAGCCAGAAATTCCAGAGGAAGACGAAGAGAGCGAGCGCGCAGAGCAGAACGCCGAAGGTGCCTGTCATGAAGCTGACCCGGCCCGAGCGGACGCGGCGGCGCTGATAGCTCTCGCGGCTCATCTCGCTGACCGAGCGGACCGGCACGACGCCGGGGTTGACCAGCTTTTCCTCCGGCTTCGGACGGATCTGGCTCTGCACGAAGGCCTCCAGATCGTTCAGCATCTCGTCGGCCGTCTGATAGCGGGCGTTGATGTCGGCGCTCATGGCCTTCATCGTGATGCGCTCGAGCTCCTCCGGCACGTCCTTGACCTTTTCGTGCGGCGGCACGGGCTCTGCGTTCATGTGCTTGACGGCGATCTCGCCGATGCTGTCGCCGAGATAGGGCTTCTCCCCGGTCAGCATCTCGTACATCACGACGCCGAGCGAGTAGAGGTCGCTGCGCGCGTCCGGATTCTCGCCGCGCGCCTGCTCGGGCGCGATATAGTGGATGGAGCCGATGGCCTGCCCCTTCATCTCGTTGGCCTCGTTTTCGAGCGCCGCGATGCCGAAGTCGGCGACCTTGATGGTGCCGTCCTTGAGCAGCATGATGTTGTTTGGCTTGATGTCGCGGTGGATGATGCCGCGCTCGTGGGCGTGCTTGAGCGCGCGGGCGATCTGCCGCGAAAAATGCAGCGTCTCCCGCCAGCCGAGTGCTCCGCGGCGCTCCATATACTTCATCAGCGTGATGCCGTCCACGAACTCCATGACCAGATACTCGACGCTGTTGCTGCGGCTGACGTCGTATATGGCCACGATATTGTGGTTGGAGAGCTTGGCGACCGCGTGCGCCTCCGTCAGGAAGCGGCGGCGGAACTCCTCATCCTCCGCCATCTCCGGGCGCATGATCTTCACGGCGACCTGCCGGTTGAGGCGGTGGTCCGTGGCCTTGTATACCACAGCCATGCCGCCCTCGCCGATCATGCTCTGTATCTCGTAACGGCCGTCCAGGACACGGCCGATATAATTCTCGTTACTCATAGACACCCCTATTTGACCGCCACGACGGTCACATTGTCGCGCGCGCCGCGCGAGAGCGCGAGATCCATCAGCGCACGGCAGAGATCCTCCGGCTCACGGCGGAGCTTTGCCTCTTCCAGCATCTTCTCGTCTGAAACGGTGTTGGAAAGCCCGTCCGAGCAGAGCAGCAGCACGTCGCCGATGCCCAGCTCAAAGTTGAAGTAGTCCGCCTCCACCTGGGAGTCGGTGCCGACGGCGCGGGTGATGATGTTGCGCTGCGGATGGGTCAGCGCCTGTTCTGCCGTGATGACGCCGTGCTCGACCAGATCCTCGACCAGCGAATGGTCCCGCGTGATCTGGCTGATGGTGTCGTTCCGGCGGGAAATCAGATAGGCGCGGCTGTCCCCGACGTTGATGATGTGACCGATGCCGTTGGACATGATGACGCCGCCGACGATGGTGGTGCCCATGCCGTTGAATTCTTCGCCGAACTGCGAAAACTCATAGGCCACGCCGTTTGCCTCCCGACAGGCTTTTTTCAGCATCGCCTCATAGTCGAGCGGGCGGTTATTGCGTGCGGAGAGGCTGCCGTAGACGCAGGATACAAAGGCGCGGTTGGCGATCTGGCTGGCAAGCCCGCCCGCCTTGGCGCCGCCCATCCCGTCGCACAGCGCGACGATCAGGCAGTCCCGTGTCCTGACTTTTTCAATGATGAAGCTGTCCTGATTGTCCTTGCGGACCATTCCCTTGTCGGTCAGGCCGAAGCTTTTCATGGGATCACTGCCTTTCCTGGCTCTGTTTCTGCATTTTTCGGCGCAGCTGGCCGCAGCTTGCGTCCACGTCGCTGCCGAGACGGCGGCGCACCGTGACGTTGACTTTCTCGTCCTCGAGGATCTTGATGAAGGCCTTCATGTGCCCGGAGGTCGAGGGTTTGAAAGCACGCTCCTCCACATGGTTGAGCGGGATGAGATTCACATGCGCGCCCACATAGCGCGCGCGTCTGGCGAGCAGCCTCGCGTGATATTCGGTGTCGTTGACGCCGTCGATCATCGCGTACTCGAAGGAGATGCGCCGACCGGTTCGCTCGTAATAGCGCCGGCAGGCCTCCATCAGCGCGTCCACGCCCCGCCCGCGGTTGGCGGGCATGAGCTTCGAGCGCGTCTCGTCGTCCGGCGCGTGCAGAGAGACCGAGAGCGTCAGCTGCAGGTCCCGTTCGGCAAGCTCCTCAAAGCGCTCGATAAGCCCGCACGTGGAGAGCGAAATATGCCGCATGCCGATGTTCATCCCCAGCGGATCGTTGACCAGCTCGAGAAAGCGCATCACATTGTCGAAATTATCCAGCGGCTCGCCAATGCCCATCAGGACGATGTTGGAAATCTTTTTGCCGGAGTCGAGCTCCGAAAAGAGTACCTCGTCGAGGATCTCGGAGGCGCTCAGTGAGCGCACGAGCCCGCCGATCGTGGAGGCGCAGAAAGCGCAGCCCTGTCGGCAGCCGACCTGGCAGGAGACGCAGACGGTGTTGCCGTGCTGGTAGCTCATGACCACGGTCTCCACGGCGTTGCCGTCGTACAGCTCCCAGAGGTACTTGATCGTCCCGTCGATCTGCGACACCTGCCTGGACAGGACCTTCGGCCGGTAGAGGCGGTAATTTGCCGCAAGCCTGTCACGCAGGGCCTTCGGCAGATTGCTCATCTGCTCGAAGTCGCGCACACCGCGGCACAGCCATTCGTACACCTGCCTTGCCCGGAATTTCGGCTCCCCCATCGCGGCGAGATCCGCCTCGATCTCCGGGAGCGTCATGGATACAAGATCTTTTCCCATTTCTATATCTTTCTCATTTTGCAGACAAAGAATCCGTCTGTAGCGTCGATCTGCGGCCAGAAGGTATAGCAGCCCTCTTTGCTGCGTATGCTGCCGAGCGCAAAGTCCTCGGCGGCAAAATCCGCATGCCGTGAGAGGAAAGCGCGCGCCTGCGCGGTGTTTTCAGCGTCAAGCACCGTGCAGGTGGAGTAGAGCAGCATGCCGCCCGGTTTAACATAGCGGCTGACGTTGTCGAGGATCGCCGCCTGAATGGCCGGGAGCGCGGCGATTTCCGCATCGCTCTTTTTGCGGATCTCCGGCCGCTTGCGGATCACGCCGAGACCGGAGCAGGGTGCGTCGCAGAGAACAATATCAAAAGCGGACTCGAGCGTCGGATCATATACCCTGCCGTCCGCCGCGCGTGTCTCGATGCAGCGCAGGCCAAGTCTGTCCGCGCCCTCGCGCACGCGCCTTAGCTTCTTTTCCTGCAGATCGCAGGCGAGGATGCTCCCCTCGTCTTCCATCCGGATCGACGCGGCAAAGCTCTTGCCGCCGGGGGCGGCGCAGGCGTCCAGCACGCGCATGCCTTTTTCAGGCGCTGCGATCTCGACCGCCGCGCGGGCCGCGCGGTCCTGTACGTAGAACAGGCCCTCCTCATAGCCCGGCAGCGCGGTCACGCTCCCGCCCGAAAGGGTCAGGCAGCCGGGCAGCGCTTCCTCCTTTTCAAACGGGATCTCCGCGCGCTCGAGCGCCAGACAGTAGTCGGATACGCAGATCTTGCGGGTATTCACCTGAAGGCAGAGCGGCGGCGCCACATTGTTCGCACGAAAGAAAGCCTCGGCCCGCCCGTAGCCCTCCTGCGCGATCAAGCGCTCAGCCAGCCACAGCGGGTGGCTGTACCGCGTATGCAGATACTCGGCCGTCCCCTCTCCCGGGATCTCCGGCAGCGCATCGCGGCTTTCCGCAAGCCTGCGCAGCACCGCGTTGCAAAAGCCCGCGGCGCGCGCGTAACCGCTCGCGCGGCAGAGCGCGACTGTCTCTCCGACTGCCGCGTGCTGCGGTATCCTGTCCGTCAGCAGCAGCTGACAGGCACCGAGGCGCAGCAGATCGCGCAGGCCTTTTTCCGGCGCAGAGCTGCACAGGCGGTCGATGTGCCAGTCGAGATAGTCCTCGTTCTGCAGCACAGCGAGGCAGAGCCTTGTAGCCAATGCCGCGTCGCGCCGGTCGAGGCCGTGCTTTCTGATGGCGGCGTCCATAGCCTGCGCGGACCAGGCGCCGTCGCGCCGGCAGCGCTGCAGCGCCTCGAGCGCCGCCAGTCTCGCTCCGTTTTCCATCAGCCCTCGACCCGTACGGTATGGCCGCGGAGGAAATCGGCGGCCTTCATGCGCTTTTTGCCGGGGGCCTGCAGCTCGGTGATCCTCAGGGTCTCTCCGTTTGCGCATGCGATCTCCAGCCCGTCCTTTCCGGCGGAGACGACCTTGCCGGGCGTGAGGCTGGTTTTATGGTCGGTATATTCGGCGGCAAAAACGCGGAAGACCTCGCCCTCAAGCTCCATGGTCGCGACCGGCCAGGGCTGCAGACCGCAGATCTGCTTGACGATCTGGCGCGGTGTACGGTCCCAGTCGATGGGGCAAGCGGACTTATCAAGCATAGTCACATAGGTCGCGGCACTGTGATCCTGAGGGATGCGCGGAGCCGTGCCGTCCTCGATGGCGCGCAGCGTCTTGACAAGAAGCGCCGCGCCCATGTCCTTCAGACGATCGAACAGCTCGCCCGAGGTCTCAAATTCGGCGATCGGCGTCTCTTCGGAAAAAATGATGTCGCCCGCGTCCATGTCGTGGGCAAGGTACATCGTGGTGACGCCGGTGATCTCGTCCCCGTTCAGCACGGCCGCCTGGATCGGCGCCGCACCGCGGTATTTCGGCAGCAGCGAGCCGTGCACGTTCACCGCGCCGTAACGCGGCAGCGCCAGGATGTCGTCCGGCAGGATGCGCCCGTAGGCGACCACCACCAGAATATCCGGCTGCAGGGCCGCAATCTGTCGAAAGGCGGCGCCGTCGCGCATTTTTTCCGGTTGAAAGACCGGCAGCCCAGCCGCCAGCGCGATCTCCTTCACCGGCGAGGGCTGCAGCGCCATGCCGCGGCCCTTCGGCTTATCCGGCTGCGTGAACACGCCAACGACCGCAAAGCCCTCGTCCAGCAGCTTCTGCAGCGAGGCCGCCGCGAAATCCGGCGTCCCCATGAATACGATGCGCATGCCTTACTCTTCCTCTTCCCCGGCGGCTTCGCCCTGCAGTTCCTCCTCGCTGAGCATGCGCTCGGCTTTGGCGGTGAAGACGACGCCCTCCAAATGATCGATCTCGTGGCAGAAGCAGCGGGCGGTCAGGCCCGTGCCCTCAACCTCGAAGAATTCGCCGTTGCGGTCCTGCGCCCGGACCTTCACGGTCATGGGGCGCTTGACCATCCCGTACTCCCCCGGAACGCTCAGGCAGCCCTCGGGGCCGTCCTGCTCGCCGGAGCTTTCGATGATCTCGGGGTTGATGAGCTCGATGACGTACTCGTCTTCGCCCTCGGGGACGTTGGTCTCGATGACCAGCACCGCGCGGCGCAGAACGCCGACCTGCGGCGCGGCGAGACCCACGCCGTTTGCCTGCATCAGCGTCTCGGTCATATCGTCGAGCAGCTGATGGAGGCGGGGGTTGAAGTCCGTGACCGCACGGCTTTTTTTATACAGGAGCGGCTGCTCCTTGGTCAGGATGTTTCGAAGTGCCATATGATTCACACTTTCTTATATAATTCAGTATTCTTGATGGATAAGCAAAGAAAAATGATTATATTGATAATTCAGGGGGAGTTCAGAGGGGTTCTCCCCTCTGATTATTGCGTCTCAACGCGAAAACAATTCAAATCGTTTTTCCGGGGGCGTGTACCTCGGAAAAACTCTTCTCGCCCTGCAAGTGTGCGAGCCATCGGCTTCACAAGCTCCGAATCGGCTCGCTTCCGTGTAAAGGCACGAAAGCTCGCTCTCTCCGCTGCTCAGCCTCTCAAATTCAAAGCATGAATGCTTTGAATTTGGAAGGAGAACGAAAGGAGCGGATATGGAGCTTTTTCGGCATTTTGGAACCGAATAAGCGGAATGAAGCGAGTTTCGTTTGACGTGCGAGTGCATGCAGCAGGGTGAAGCTCCTAAGAATTCAGCCTCTTTGAGGCTGAATTCTCAGACTGCAGACAAACCCAACGCGACCAGGATGGACGCGCATGGGGAGAGCGCGAGAGGGGATTGGTTATTCCCTCTCGCATTTCAATGTCAGCAAAAACAGGAACATTTTCGAATGTTTCTGTTTTTGCCTTTCAAGCCTCTTTGAGGCTGAATTCTTAATCCAGCGGGTCGTTGTCCGCAAAAACGCTCACGCCGCGAAAACGCCTGTCGGTATTGCACTCGCATACCGTCTGCGAGAGAGCGGCGCGCAGCGGCGCGCTGTTTTTCCCGTTGACGATCACGCGGTAGCGGAAGCGGTTGTTCACCCGCACCACCGCCATCGGCGTCGGACCGAGCAGCTCCGCGTCGGAGCGCGGGCCCAGCAGCGCCGCAAGCCTGTCCTTTGCATAGCGGCAGACCTGCAGCACCATCCTCTCGTCAGGGCCGGAGGCGGTCAGCGTCAGGATATCACGGAACGGCGGCGCGTTCTGCAGGCGGCGGAGCTCCAGCTCCGAGGCGTAGAAAGCGTCATAGTCCTGCCGCGCGGCCTGCCGGATCGTCTCGTTGTCGGGCGTGTAGGTCTGGATCACGGCCCGGCCCGGCTTCTCGCCGCGGCCGCTGCGTCCGACCACCTGCGTGATGAGCGAGAAAGTCCGCTCCCCTGCCCGGTAGTCGCCCGCGTAGAGGCTCTGGTCGGCGGATATGACGCCCACGAGCGTGACATTTTCAAAGTTGAGGCCCTTGGTGACCATCTGCGTGCCCACCATCACGGGGATGTTCTCCTCTCGAAAACGGGTGAAAAGCGCGTCGTGCGAGCCCGCAGGCGTGACGGTGTCGGTATCCATGCGCATGACCTGAATTTCCGGGAAAAGCTCATGCAGCTCCGTTTCGACCATTTGGGTGCCGACCCCGATGTATTTGAGGATGCCGCCGCATTCGGGGCAGCTCTCGTCCACCCGGCGGGAGAAGCCGCAGTAATGGCAGATAAGTCGGTTCCTCGCGCTGTGATAGGTCAGCGAGACGCTGCAGCGCGGGCAGCGGTAGGTATAGCCGCAGCTGCCGCAGCTGACCAGCTTGTGTGCGCCGCGGCGGTTGATAAAGAGGATGCTCTGCTCGCCGCGTTCGATGTTCGAGGCAAGCTCGTCCCGGAGTTCTGCGCTGATGCTGCCGCCGTTGCCGCGCCTCAGCTCCCGCTTCATGTCGACGATCCGGACGGCGGGCAGTTCCTGCTCGTTGAAGCGGTTTTCCAGGCGAAAATAGGAATAGCGCCCGGTCTCGGCCGCGTAGCGGCTGACAATATCGGGCGTTGCGGAACCGAGCAGAAGAAGACAGTTCGCGCGGGTGCAGCGGAACTTCGCGATATCACGGGCGTTGTAGCGCGGAGAATTCTCGGATTTGTAGGTCTCCTCCTGCTCCTCGTCGATGATAATCAGGCCCAGGTCCCGGCAGGGCGCGAAGACGGCGCTGCGCGTACCGATGACGAGCCGGGCCTTCCCGGCGCGCACGCGCTTCCACTCGTCGTAGCGCTCTCCGACAGAAAGGCTGGAGTGCAGCACCGCCACCTCGTCCCCGAAATGGGAGGAGAAGGTGTGCAGCATCTGCGGGGTCAGGGCGATCTCCGGCACAAGCAGGATCGCCGAGCGGCCGCGTTCAAGCTGCCGCGCGATGAGGTGCAGATAGACGCTGGTCTTGCCGCTGCCGGTGACGCCGAAAAGCAAGGCGGCCCCGGCCTCGCCGCTTGAGGCCAGGGCGTCGATGCCGTCAAAGGCACTCTGCTGCTCGGCGTTGAGCACGGGCAGCGGCTCCGTTTTCCCGACGAATACGTCGGGGCGGCGGTAGACCTCGTGCTGATACAGCTCGACAAGCTCCGCGTTTACAAGCGCCTTCAGGCTCTGCCTGCCCGCGCCGGTAAAGCGCAGCAGCTCGCGGCTCGGAAGCGCCGAAAAGCTGCACAGCAGATCCAGCAGGTTTGCCTGCTGCGGCGAGCGCATACGCTTCCCGTCGGCGATGGCAGCGGCGTCTTCGGGCGGAAGGCGCAGACGCGCCATTTCGACCGTCTTGTCCTTCGCGCGGCGCTCCCCGTCGTCCTTGAACCAGAGCCCTGCGGGCAGCATGGCCTTAACGGCGTCATAGACCGTGCAGAAAAAGCGCTCGCGCATGAAGAGCGCCAGCCTGATCTGTTCCTCGTCCAGCACCGGCTCCTCGTCCAGCAGGGCCAGGATCGGCTTGAGCTTCTCGTAGTCGCTGTGATCGCTCAAAGCGAGGATCACGCCCTCGCTGCGTCGGTTGGCGCGCGCAAAGGGAACGGATACCCGCATCCCGGGCCGCACGCGCTCGCGATGCTCTTCCGGGATCAGATAGTCGTAGGGTCTGTCGATCCAGTATGTGGCGGCGGATACCGCGATTTTTGCAACCAGCACGGACATGCGCGGGCAGCTTACTTGATGGAAAGCTTCCCGGTGTAGACCTCGTCGATGGCGGAGGAGACGGGCTTGCGCTCCATGGGGATCTGCTTCTCCTCGGCCTCGGCCGAGAGCACGCGGGCACGGCGGGCCACCAGATTCACAAGCTGGTAGCGGCTGCCGATCTTTTCAACAAGTTCTGCGACAGGGGGATAAAGCATCATGGTCGTTGTTCTCCATTTCGTCCGCAAATGCGGAAGTATTGATAGTGACAGTGCGTTATTTCAGCAGATACAGGCGGTCGCGGGTGCGAAGGTGCTCGGCTTTCACGATGGCCGAAAACTCCGACGCGGCGACGTCCGCATCCTCGTTGACGATAAGATAATCATAGATCTCCGCCTCGGCGTATTCCTGCCTGGCGCGCATCAGACGGCCCTCGATGGCCTCCATGCTGTCGGTCCCCCGCCTGATGAGGCGGCGGCGCAGCTCCTCCATGGAGGGCGGGATGATGAAGATCATCACGGCGTCCGGCACGCTCTCATGCACCTGACGCGCGCCCTGCACCTCGATATCCAGCACGACGTTCATGCCCTCGGCCAGCTTCTGCTCCACGTAGGCACGCGGCGTTCCGTAGCCGTTATTGACGTATTCGGCGTGCTCCAGAAGCTCACCGTCGGCAACCATTTGATCATAGCGTTCCCGGTCGATGAAGAAATACTCCCGGCCGTCCTCCTCGCCCGGACGCGGCGCGCGCGTGGTGACGGAGGTGGAAAAACAGAAGTCCGTGCGGCCCTCGATGGCCTTGAATACGATGGTGCTCTTGCCGGCGCCGGAGGGACCGGAGATCACGATCAGCTTCCCTTTCTCACTCATTCTCTCTCAGTTTCCCTTTCCTCTTTTTCTGAAAGCCTGTCCGCCAGCGTCTCGGGCGGCAGGGCGGACAGGATCACATGTCCGCTGTCCATGATCAGGACCGACCTGGTGCTGCGGCCGAAGGACGCGTCGATGAGCGAGCCCTTTTCCCGCACGTCCTGGATCATGCGCTTGATGGGGGCGGATTCCGGCGAGACCACGGAGACGATGCGCTCCGCAGAGACCAGATTGCCAAAGCCAATGGCGATCAGCTTCATGGCCGCACCTCACTCGATGTTCTGGATCTGCTCGCGGATCTTCTCGATCTCGGATTTCAGATCCACCACCACATGGGCGATCTCGGAGTTCTGGCATTTGGACCCGATGGTATTGGCCTCGCGGTTAAATTCCTGGATCAGAAAATCGATCTTGCGCCCGGTCGGCGAATTGCCGCCGATCATCGTGCGCAGCTGGGCCATGTGGCTGCGAAGCCGCACGGTCTCCTCGTCCACGGCGATGTGATCGGCAAAGACCGCGGCCTCGGCAAGGATGCGGTTTTCGTCGATGCCGGCCGTACCGAGCACCTCAGCCATCTTGTTCTCAAGCCGTCTGCGGTAGAGCGCGACAGTCTCGGGCGCCTTCTCCTCCACAGTACAGACCATCGCGTCAATGGTCCTGAGTCGGGACAGTACGTCGTCGCGCAGCCTCTCGCCCTCGCGCAGACGCATCCCGTCAAAGTCCTGTAGCGCGGCCTCGACGATCTCCGCCATGCCTGCGGAGATGGCCTCCGCGTCCAGATCCTTCTTCTCGACGCTCAGTACGTCGGGAAAGCGGGCCGCGCCCATGGCGCTCAGATCGTCGTGCAGGCCGTATTCCTCGGCGATATGCCGCACGGCCTCAACATATCCCTTCAGCAGCGCCTCATTGACCTGCACGGCCATATCGCCGGCGTTTGCACTGTTGACAGAGACGAACACGTCCACCTTGCCGCGGCTGATATGCTTCTGCACGCAGCTTTTGACCATCTCCTCCGCGAAGAGAAAGCTTCTCGGCAGACGCACCGAGCAGTCCAGGTAGCGGTTGTTCACGCTTTTGAGTTCCACGCTGATCTCCAGGCCCTCGACAGTGCCCTTGGCGCTGCCGTAGCCGGTCATGCTTTTGATCATGTTTCCTCCCGCCTCACCGGATGATATCAAAGGTGAAGGCCTGCTGATTTTTCTTTTTTCTCTGGCTCCAGACCAGGATGACGGCGCTGAGCAGCAGCGCCAGAAAGCTCACGATCACGCATACGCCCTCGGACGCGCCGGCCAGAGACGCCAGCGCATAGCCGAGGATAAACAGCACGATCGGCATGATGTACACCAGCGCCGCCGCCCCGAACACGGTCGCGCTGCGGCTGGCGATCACAACTCGCTGACCGGGGACGGCGTCGATGAGGTTTCGCGCGAGCGTCTTAATCTCTCCCTGAAAGATGCAGCTTTCACAGCTTCCGCAGCTTCCGCCGCAGGCGGTCGTTCGCGCCACGGCGACCTCCGCCATGCCGTCCGGCAGGAGCTTTGTTACAACGGCGTCCTGTGTCATGGCTCCGCCTTTCGGATCTCGACGGAGATCGTATAGTCGCCCACGGCGCCGACGTCGGTAAAGCCGTCGACCCGGACGCGGACCGGCACCATGTACGCGCCCACAGATTCCTGATAATCCGTCAGATCCGCGACAAGCGTGATATTCTCCGCCCGAATCTGCTTGAGCTGCTCCTCGGTGCCGCGGATGCGCACCTCCAGCGTCTCCGTAATGGCCTCCACATCAGAATTCTCCGGAGTGTTTACGAAGGTGATGTTGGTCACGCGGTAGGGCTTTGTGTCAAGACCCACGACCTCGACCGTCACCTCCGCGGTGGACAGGCCCGTCAGATTCTTGAGGCTGTTGTCGAGCGGTATACTGTATTCTTCGGTAAAGGTCGTGTTGAAATCGGTCAGGTCCACGGTGCCGAGTACGATCTGATTCATCTCAGAGAGGATGGCGGTGTCGCCTGTCAGCGTAAGATAGCTCGGCGTCACGGTGACGATGGTGTTGGTCTCGTTGGCGCCGGAGCCGTAGATCAGGTTGACTGTAAGCGGTACGTTTTTGATCGCGCGGATCGGCAGCGTGGCCTTCACGGTATCCTGCGAGCAGCTGATATACTCTGTGGGGCAGGGATCGCCGTTTCTGTCCTCCAGCGTGAAGCCCACGTCGGTAGAGTAGGTGCTGGAGACGGTCATGTCCCGGCCGAATGTGACCCAGGCGCGGTCGACATCCTTCAGATAGGCCTCCGGCCCGCTCACGCTGATGTTGGTGGGCTCAAACACCGGAGACTCGGCCGTAAAGCCCTCCTCCGTCCGGCCCTCAAAGCCGCCGCGCACAGGGATCTCCTTGCTCGTCTGCAGCGAGACGTTGAAGGTCACATACTCCGGGACCCTGCGCTCCACGGTCAGGCCGCGCTCGCTGACGCTGCTGGGATAGACGATATCGTATTTGAGAGAGGTGAAGGCCGCCGTGCTCAGCTTGCTCACGTCCACCTGCGCCACCAGATCCTCGGAATCCAGCGGGCTTACGACGCGCCGCGGGCCGGAGATGACCACCGTCACGCTGCTGATATCCAGATCAGTGACGACGAGATTCCGGGACGAGCGCAGCGTGTCCTCGCCGATGAGCTCCACCCGTACATTGCGGAAGGTCTGGCGGAAATCGCTGGCATCCGCGCTGGTAACATAGATCCAGATCGACAGCGACGCAAGCAGTGCGATAATGGCCCAGAAGATCCGGCTGTCAAAGAGCCGGCGCAGAGGATTCTTATTTTTCATCGCGCTTCCCCTTGAAAAGATTCGTTGCGTACTCGGTGAATTTCTGCCAGCCTGTCTTCACGACCTCCTGCCGGATGAGCTCCTGATGCAGGATCTCGTCCAGCCTTTCCGGGTTCAGATGCCGCTTGAGCATCCCGTCGAGTGCGACGGAGATCGAACCGGTCTCTTCCGAGACGATGATGACGACCGCGTCGGACTGCTCGCTCAGGCCGATTCCGGCGCGGTGCCGCATACCGAGCTCTTTGCTGAGGTTGTTCTGCGCCGTCAGCGGCAGAACACAGCCCGCGGCGGCAAGGCGCGCGTCGCGGATGATTGCCGCGCCGTCATGCAGCGGCGCCTTGTCGAAAAACATGTTCTTCAACAGCTCCGCCGACACGTCCGCGTTCACGATCGTGCCGGTAGCCATGATGCTCGACAGGTTCACGCTGCGCTCGAAGATGATCAGCGCGCCGGTTTTGGCCGCCGCCATGTCGGTGCAGGCCTGCACGGTCTCGTTGATCGCCGTCTCCAGCTCAGGCGTCGACACGGTCCTCGTCGTCGAGAAGCTGCGGCCCATGCGCTCGAGCAGGCGGCGCAACTCCGGCTGGAACAGCACTACCAATGCCAGCAGTCCGATCTCCACAGCGTGAGAGAGAAGGAAATAGATCATCCTGAGATCGAAGACATAGCTCAGCAGCAGGGCGACAAGGATCACCAGGATGCCCTTGGCAACGTTGTAGGAATTGGTTCTGCGGACAAACCATATCGCCTTGTAGATGATGTAGGCGACGATCAGAATGTCCAGAATGTCGGCGACGCCTATGGTCGCCAGAACATTCAGAGCTCTGCTCAGGCCGCTGCGGATAACTTCCATACACGATTCCCCGTTCTGCTTCAGCGCATACTTCCAATAATACTGTTTATTGTTTTATTATACCGAAGCGCGCTTTCAATGTCAATCGCACGGGGCAAATCTTATTCTTAATTTCTCTTTGTTTTTTCGCTCTCTTCCAGCAGAACGGAGCATCCCTGCGCAAGCTCGCCGGCGCTCAGGAAGGGCGAAAAGCTCAGGCGCAGCGTACCGGTCTCAAGCGTTCCGGCGCTCTCATGCGCCGCCGGCGCGCAGTGCAGTCCAGCACGGACACAGACACCGCGCAGGGCAAGCCTTCCCGCCAGCTCCTCACAGTCCATCCACGGGCAGCGAAGAGACAGCACGCCGCACTGCGTCCCCTCAGGCCCGGTAAAAAGCTCGAAGCCGCTGCCGTCCAAACAGTCGACAGCCGTCTGCAGCAGCTCCGTCTCATGCGCGAGGATGCCCTCTGTCCCCTTCTCCGAAACATAGCGGATCCCCTCCAGCAGACCGGCGATCCCGCAGACGTTGTGCGTCCCGGCCTCCAGACGCTCGGGCAGAGTCTCCGGCATGGTCTGAAGGCGGCTCTCGCTCCCGGAGCCCCCCTGAATCAGGGGATCGCCGTCTTCCCCGCAGAGCAGGATACCGGTCCCCTGCGGCCCCATCAGGCCTTTGTGTCCCGGCATGGCGATAAAGGCCGCCTGCAGGCGCCCTGCGTCCACAGGCAGGATCCCCGCGGCCTGCGAGGCGTCCACGATCAGCTTCACCCCGGCATTGCGGCAGAGCTCGGCGATCTCGGCGATGGGCAGCACATAGCCGAACACATTGGATACCATCGTGCACACGGCGACATCCGCTTCCGGCAGCGCAGCCCTCCACTCCCGCAGCAGCGCCTCCGGGTCGAACAGACTGCGTCCCGCAACACAGACTTCCGCGCCGAGTGCGTGCAGCGGTCTTGTGACCGCGTTGTGCTCAAAGCCGGAGATCAGCACCCGCGTGCCCGCCCGAACCAGAGAACGGATCGCGATATTCAGCGCGTGCGTCGCGTTCATGGTAAAAACCACGCGGGACGCGTCAGACATGTGAAACAGCGTTGCCGCGGTCTCCCGGCAGGCGTAGACGGTCTCGGCGGCAAGCATGGTCGGCGCGTGTCCTCCTCTGCCGGGGCTCGTCATCGTCCGCATGGCCTGCAGGACCGCCCGCTCAACAGCCGCCGGCTTGAGCAGCGAGGTCGCAGCGGAATCCAGATAGATCACGGCATTACCTCCCGGTATTCCCCGTCCTGCTCCCGGCGGAAAAGTCTCCCGGTCCAGAGGCCGTTTCGCTTCAGCATCTCCGTCGCCTCCGGGACGCCCCGTCGGAGATTGATCGCGTAGCCGCAGCCGCTCGCGCTGAGTCCCGCGGGCGTTCTGCGTATGGTCACGGTATAGCCTGCGCGCTCAAGCAGGCGGGCAGCGCGCTGCGCCTGCGTCAGCGTGCGAAAGGTGATCAGATATTGTGTCATAGGACCGTCCCCCGATAATAGACATGCGCAAGCGCCGCCGAGCAGGGCCCGGCGGCGCTTCCCTGTGCACGGATACAGTCCATCCTATGCACGCATGATGCTATTGTTCTTCGATCAGAGCGACGGCGTGGGCGGCGATGCCCAGTCCCTCACCGGAAAAGCCCAGTCCCTCCTCGGTGGTGGCCTTGACGCTGACGCGGCTCAAGTCCACACCCATTGCATCGGCGAGGATGCGACGCATCTCAGGGATATGAGGCGCAAGCTTCGGCCGCTGCGCGATCAGCGTACAGTCCACATTGCCGATGCGATAGCCGTTTTTATGCAGATACCCGGTCACGCTGCGGAGAAGCTCAACGCTGTCTGCGCCCTCGTATGCGGGATCCCTGTCGGGAAACAGCTGCCCGATATCGCCGAGCGCGGCCGCGCCGAGCAGCGCGTCCATCAGCGCGTGGGTCAGCACATCCGCATCCGAATGGCCGAGCAGCCCCTTCTCCCAGGGGATCTCCGCCCCGCCGAGAACGAGCCTTCGCCCCTCGACCAGCCTGTGCACGTCATAACCGTGTCCGATCCGCATCTCAGGCCTCCCGCGCTTTCAGGATCGCCTCGGCGAGGATCATGTCCCGCGGCGTGGTGAGCTTGATGTTGTCCTCGTCGCCGGGCACCGTCACGGTCTTCACGCCCATCATCTCGACCGCCGAGCAGTCGTCCGTCAGCGGAAGCTCCTTTTCCATGGCCCTGGTCAGCGCGCCCTTGATGAACTCGGCCTTGAAGACCTGCGGGGTCTGCACGCGGAAGGTGATCGCGCGGTCCACGGTGCCGGCCACGAAGCCCTTGGCGTCCACGATCTTGAGCGTATCGGTGCTGGGAATAATCGGTACGGCGGCGTAGTGCTCCTTCGCGGCACGGACAGTGCGCTCAATCAGCTCCTGCGATACAAGAGGCCGCGCGCCGTCGTGGATGGCGATCAGGTTCAGCCTGGGATCCGCCTCGCTCACGCCGACCAGAGCGGATTCCACGCGCGTGGCGCCGCCGGCCAGCACCTTGCTGACCTTGGAAATCTCAAAGCTCCTGCACAGGTCGGCCATCTCCTCGATGCGGTCGGCACGGGTGACGACGATGATCTCCGCGATCAGCGGGCAGGCCTCGAAAGCCCGCAGCGTTCTGGCAAGTACCGGGATGCTGCCGAGAGCCGCGGTGAGCTTGTCGTTTCCCATACGCTCGGAGCTGCCCGCCGCCACGATCACGGCCGAGCAGCGCGGGTCCTTCTCTTTTTCACGGAACAGGTTCGTGATCGTTTTGACCTTCTCCAGATTCATAGCTTACCCCTTCAGCTGGCGCATACGGTAGAAGTTCATCATACCGTCCTGCATTTCGTCGAGATGCTTGAGCATCTTGCCCGCGCCGTAGGCCGCGCAGGAGATGGCGTCGTCCACCACCGCGGTGCGGATGCCCGTGCTGCGCTCGATCAGCCGATCCATGCCGTAGATCAGACTGCCGCCGCCGGACATGATGATGCCGTTGCGGTCGAGATCGCCCACAAGCTGGGGCGGCGTGCGCTCGAGCACGCTGTGGATGGCCTCGAGGATGCGGTTCATCGGCTCCACAAAGGCCTCGATGGTTTCGTTTGCGCTGATGCTGACGGTCTTGGGCATGCTGCTGCTGAGATTGCGGCCGTGCACTTCCTCCACGCCCATGTCCGGCCGCTGGAGCACGCAGCCGATATTGCGCTTGATCTCCTCCGCGGCGGACATGCCGATGAGCATGTTGTGCTTGCGGCGGACGTACTTGACGATGGCCTCGTCAAAGCTCGTGCCCGCGACCTTGATCGACTCGCACTCGACCACGCCGCCGGCGGAGATGACCGCGATTTCCGTGGTGCCGCCGCCGATGTCGATGACCATATGGCCCTCGGCTCTGCCGATATCCACGCCGGCGCCGAGCGCGGTGGCAACCGAGGTCTCGAGCAGATAGACCTTGCGGGCGCCGGCCTCGATGGCGGCGTCGATCACGGCGCGCTCTTCCACGCCGGTGATGCTGCTGGGAACGCAGGCGAGCACGCAGGGCTTGAACAGGCTGAAGGAGGTTACGCGGCTGACAAGCTCCCGCTGCATCTGCGCGGCCAGCTCATAGTCCGAGATGACGCCGTTTGCGATCGGGTGGATGGCCACGATGTTGGCCGGCGTGCGGCCCAGCATCTTCTGGGCCTCCTGTCCGACCTTCATCACCTTGCCGTTGACCTTGTTCACGGCCACCACGGTCGGTTCCCGGGCGACCATGCCCTTGCCCTTGACATAGACCAGGGTGGTCGAGGTCCCCATATCGATGGCAATGTCGCTTTCAAATATCTGCATATCGAATCACCTCAATGTGTTATCTGTCGTGAAAGCGGGTGCAGGCCACGGTGACCGCGAGCACTTCCTTCGCGCCCGCATGTTTCAGGACGGAGGCGCACTCCGAGAGCGTGGCGCCGGTGGTCACGATGTCGTCCACCAGCAAAATGCGTCTGCCCGCCGTTTTCTCAGGGGCTGCAGACCGGTATACGCCGGAGACGTTGGCGCGCCGCTTCGCGGGGCTGCCCGTAGCGCTCTGGGCGGGATTGTTGCGGACTTTCCGCAGAAGTCCCTCGCAGGGGACGCCGGTCCTGCGGCTCAGCTCCACGGCCAGAAGCCGCGCCTGATCATAGCCGCGCAAAAGCTTCCTGCGCCGGCTCAAAGGCACCCATGTGATACTATCGCAGGAAAACCCGTTTTCGTCAATACATTTTGACAGAAATTCTCCGTAAATCTTCGCGTAGCCGCTTAAACTGCCGAACTTGTAGCGCAGCAGGGAGTCGCGTACGCTGCCCTCGTAATACAGCGGCGAAACGCAGCGGGAGATCCCCTTGATCGCGCGTTTCTGCCCCTCGCCGACGGTATAGGGCAGCGTCGCGCGGCAATGCCCGCAGACCGCGACGCCCCGGGGCATGAGGTTGTGACAGAAGACGCAGCGCGGCGGATACAGCAGATCCAGAAGACGCGAAAAGAGCGCGTTCATAGGCTGGAAAGCGCCAGCAGGCGCAGCCGCAGCGCGGAGAAGCGCCGGGTCTGGCGAAAGTTGTCGATCATGCGGTAGGCCGTGCTGTCATCCCCGACGAGGATCAGAAGCTCCTTTGCGCGAGTGACCGCGGTATACAGCACGTCTCGCGTCATCAGCATCTGGGAATTGGCGGCCAGACACAGGATCACCGCGCGGTACTCGCTGCCCTGCGCCTTATGTACCGTCATGGCCCAGGCGTGCTCCAGCTCAAGCAGCGCGTCAAAGCCGAAGTCGGCAATCCGTCCGTCGAAGTCCACGGTCAGCGTCTCGCTGTCGTAGTCCATGTTGACGATACGACCGATATCGCCGTTGTAGACGCCGGTGCCGTGAAGCTTCCCGTCGGCGGAGCGCCAGAGCATGTCGTAGTTATTCTTCACCTGCATGACGCGATCGCCCACGCGGAAAACCGCTTCGCCGAAAAGCTTTTCCTTTTTCCCCTCCGCGGGGGGATTCAGCACCGCCTGCAGGCGCTTATTGAGGCTGACCGTCCCCAGCTCCCCTTTCCTCGTGGGCGAGAGGACCTGGATCTCCTCCGGCGCGATGCCCATTTTGCCCGGCAGCCGGACGGAGCAGAGCTCCGTGATCGTATCGACGGTGCTGCCGGCCTCCAGACGGCGCAGACGGAAGAAATCGCCCGCGTTCTCCGAGAGATTGGGGTGCTCGCCCTTGTTGATCAGATGGGCGTTGCGGACGATGCGGCTTCCCTCGTTCTGGCGAAAGATCTCCGTCAGGCGTACGGTCGGGACCGCGCCGCTGCGGATCACGGCGGAAAAGACATTGCCCGGCCCCACGGAGGGGAGCTGGTCGGCGTCGCCGACAAGGATGAGGCGCGCGTCCTCCGGGATGGCCCTCAGCAGTGCGTCCATCAGCAGAATGTCCACCATCGAGCACTCGTCGAGGATCACCGCGCCGCAGTCGAGCTGGTCGCTCTCGTCCTTCGTGAAAATCACTTTGTCCCCATCGTCGGCGAATTTGGCGCCGAGCAGACGGTGCACCGTGGAGGCCTCCTGCCCTGTCAGCTCGGTCATGCGCTTGGCGGCGCGCCCGGTGGGGGCCGTGAGGAGCGTGCGGATGCCAAGCTCATCGAAGAGCGCGAGGATCGCGCGGATGGAAGTGGTCTTGCCGGTGCCGGGGCCGCCGGTAATGACGAGGATCTGATTGTTCAGCGCCATCTGCAGCGTCTGTTTCTGTTTGGCGGCGTATTGGATGCCCTGCTGCTTTTCCAGCCGGGCGATCAGGCGCTCCGGGTCCGCCTGCTCGTGAAAGCGCTTGCGCGCCATGTGCGCGAGCTTCGCGGCGGCGTCTGTCTCCGCGGAATAGAGCTCCGGCAGATAGCAGGCCGTCAGATTTGCGATCTCGTCGAGGATCAGCAGCCCCGCGTCGGCCAGCATGGAGATGCTCTCGTCCGCCTCTTCTGCTGACACGCCGATGAGCTGCCCCGTGGCGGCGGCCAGCTTGTCGCGCGGGATGAACACATGGCCGTTGCCGGCATTGTGATTGAGTTCGAAGATCACGGCGGCGTTGATGCGGCTGCGGCTGTGCTCGTCCATGCCCGTGGCCATGGCCAGATGGTCCGCCTCCGAAAAGCTGCCGCCGATGTGCTCAGATGCGAGGATAAAAGGATTGGCCTGCAGCAGACTCAGCGCCTCGTCGCCGTAGTATTTGTACAGCCGCATGGCGAGCAGCGGGCGCAGACCGAAGGAACAGATATACTCCATCAGACGCCGCATGCCGGCCTGCTGGCGGAAGCTTGCGGAGATCTGTTTGGCCTTGATCGGACTGATGCCCCTGATCTCAGCGAGCTTTTCCGGCTCGTTTTCGATCACGTCGAGGCTCTTCGCACCGAAGCGGTTGACAATCAGAGAGGCCGTGGCCGGGCCGACGCCTTTCACCGAGCCGCCCGCGAGATACTCATAAATGGCGGGGGTGTCGGTGGGCATGAGGCGCTGGGCAAACTCGGCCTTGAACTGCCGCCCGTGCACGCTGTGCGTGGTCCACGCGCCGGAGAGCAGCATTGTCTCCCCCTGCGCGGCGTACGGGAAGCAGCCGACGACCGTGACGGTCTCGCCGTTTCCGTCCCGCAGGCGCAGGACAGTATAGCCGTTTTCTTCGTTTTTATAGATGACAGAATCGACCGTGCCGCTCAGCTCGGTGAGCATGCTGTCCTGATCCATGGCGATGCTCCTTTATCCCAGAATACGCTTGAGATACTGGCCGGTAAAGCTCTCCTCGCAGCGCGCGCAGTCCTCCGGCGCGCCGGCAAAGATCAGCTCCCCGCCTCCGTCGCCGCCCTCGGGCCCCAGGTCGATAATGTGGTCCGCGACCTTGATCACGTCGAGATTGTGCTCGATGACCACGACGGTGTTCCCCGCGTCGGTCAGACGGTTGAGAATGTCGATGAGCTTGTGCACGTCCGCGATATGCAGCCCTGTGGTCGGCTCGTCGAGCACATAGACGGTGCTGCCGGTGCTGCGCCTGGACAGCTCGGTCGCGAGCTTGACGCGCTGCGCCTCGCCGCCGGAGAGCGTGGTGCTCGACTGCCCGAGCTTGACGTAGCCCAGGCCCACGTCATAGAGCGTCTGGATCTTCGAGAGGATGCGCTGCTGGTTCTGGAAGAAGCCGCAGGCCTCCTCCACGGTCATATCCAGCACCTCCGCGATGTTCTTGCCCTTGTAGCGCACTTCCAGCGTCTCGCGGTTGTAGCGCTTGCCGCCGCACACATCGCAGGGCACGTATACATCCGGCAAAAAGTGCATCTCGATCTTCAGCAGGCCGTCGCCCGAGCAGGCCTCGCAGCGGCCGCCCTTGACGTTGAAGGAAAAGCGCCCCTGTCCGTAGCCGCGGAGCTTCGCATCGTTCGTGGAGGCAAAAAGGTCGCGGATGTCATTGAAGACGCCCGTATAGGTGGCGGGGTTCGAGCGCGGCGTACGGCCGATCGGGCTCTGGTCGAGCGCGATCACCTTGTCCACATATTCGAGCCCCTCGACCCGCTCGCATTTGCCGGGGCGGATCTTCATGCGGTTCTTTTCCGAGGCCAGGGTCTTGTACAGCACCTCGTTGATGAGGGAGGATTTCCCGCTGCCGGACACACCGGTGACGCAGATGAGCTTCCCCAGAGGGATCTCCACGTCGATGTTTTTCAGATTATTCTCCTGCGCGCCGCGGATCCAGATGCTCTTTCCGCTCCCCTGCCGCCTCGTCTCCGGGACGGGGATGAACTTCTTTCCGCTCAGATACTGGCCCGTTATGGATTCCCCACAGGCGCAGAGATCGTCCACCGTGCCGGCACAGACCACACGGCCGCCGTTGATGCCCGCGCCGGGGCCGATGTCGATCACATGGTCTGCCGCGCGCATGGTCTCCTCATCGTGCTCCACGACGATCAGGGTGTTGCCAAGGTCCCGCAGCTGCTTGAGCGTCCGGAGGAGCTTGGCGTTGTCGCGCTGGTGGAGGCCGATGCTCGGCTCGTCGAGGATATACAGCACCCCCATCAGACTCGATCCGATCTGGGTCGCGAGACGGATGCGCTGGCTCTCGCCGCCGGACAGCGTCGCCGCCGTACGGGAGAGCGTCAGATAGCCGAGGCCCACGCTCTGCAGGAATCCCAGACGCGCCCGGATCTCCTTGAGGATCTGGCGGGCGATCATCATCTCCTTGTCGCTCAGCACAAGCTGATCGAGGAACGCCAGCGCCCTGACCACCGAAAGCTCGCTAAAGTCGGCGATGTTCATCCCGCCGACCGTGACGGCCAGCGCCGTCGGTTTGAGCCGGCGGCCGCGGCAGGCCGGGCACGGCGTTTCGGACATGCACTCCTCGATATCGGCGCGCATGGCAGGGCTCTGCGTCTCTCGGTAGCGGCGCTCGAGGTTGTTCACGATGCCCTCAAACTCGCGCTTGATGACGCCGAAGCCCTCGCTCTTCTCGTAGTGCAGCTGCAGCGGCTCACCCTTCGTGCCGTAGAGGATCGCGTCGATCGCCTCCTGCGGCAGCTCACGGATCGGATCCGTCAGCCGGAAGTGATAGCGCTTTGCCAGCGCGTCAAAATACATGCGTGAAATACCGTCGTTCTTCACATTGCCCCAGCCGCTGGCGGTGATGCCGCCGTCGAGGATGGAGAGGTTGGGGTTCGGCATGATGAGATCCGGGTCAATGAGCATCTGTGTACCGAGGCCCGTGCAGGTGGGACAGGCGCCGGCGGGATTGTTGAAGGAAAAGAGCCGCGGCGTCAGCTCCTCGATGGAAATGCCGCAGTCCTCGCAGGCGTAGTTCTGGGAGAAGGCGATCTGCCGCTCCTCCGCCGGCAGCTCGATATACAGCAGGCCGCCCGAGAGCGCCAGCGCAGTCTCCGCCGAATCGGTCAGACGGCGCACGATCTCCGGCTTGATCACGAGACGATCCACGAGGATGTCGATGTCGTGCTTTTTGTTTTTCTCGAGTCTGATCTCTTCGGACAGGTCGTAGAGATTGCCGTCCACGCGGGCGCGCACATAACCGGAGCGCCGCGCGTCGTCGAGGACCTTGACATGCTCGCCTTTCTTGCCGCGGATCACCGGGGCAAGGATCAGGATGCGGCTGCCCTCCGGCAGCTCCATGATTCGATCGACGATCTGGTCGATGGTCTGCTGGCGGATCTCCCTGCCGCACTTCGGGCAGTGCGGCACGCCGACACGCGCCCAGAGCAGACGCAGATAGTCGTAGATCTCCGTCACCGTGCCGACGGTGGAGCGCGGGTTGCGAGAGGTCGTCTTCTGGTCGATGGATATGGCGGGGGAAAGGCCTTCGATGTAATCCACGTCGGGCTTGTCCATCTGACCCAGGAACATGCGCGCGTAGGAGCTCAGGCTCTCCACATAGCGCCGCTGGCCCTCGGCATAGATCGTATCAAACGCAAGGCTCGACTTGCCGCTGCCGGACAGGCCGGTCACGACGACCAGCTTGTCGCGCGGGATCTCCACGTCGATGTTTTTCAGATTGTTCTCCCGCGCGCCTTTGATAAAAATGCTCTCCTGCATAATCAAACCTCAACTGCAATGTCCGCGGTCCGTCCGCGGGTCAGCTTCAGCAGCTCCGCCGGGGCAAGCTCGACCTGCCAGCCGATCTTTCCGGCGCTTACGAGCACCGTGCCAAGCCCCTCGATGCTGTTGTGGAAAAAAGTGGGATACTGCTTTTTCATTCCGATGGGCGAGCAGCCGCCGCGCACATAGCCCGTCAGAGCGAGCAGCTCGCTGACTCTGACCATGGTGACGGACTTCTCTCCGACGGCCTTCGCCGCTTTCCGAAGTTCCAGCTCTGCGGTCACGGGGACCACAAAGACATAGATCTTTTTGCTGGCCCCTTGGGCAACCAGCGTTTTGAACACGTGTGCCGCGTCCTGTCCGGTGATCGCCGCGACGGTCAGCCCGTCCACGGCCTCGTCCCCGTGCGGATAGCTATGCGCCGTGTATGGGATCTTTTTCTGGTCCAGCATACGCATCACGTTGGTCTTCTGCTCGGCCACGGCGACTCCCCCTTCGTAAAATCTAACCTGTTTATTTTACTCTATTTCTGTAATTCTTTCAATAGAAAATGATGAATTGTTTCAGCAAAATGTGTTGTAAACACAATACAACAGGCGGCTGAGATCAGCCGCCTGTCAGACTGTAGACAAAGTACCCATAGGGAGTGCGAAAGCACTTTCTATGGGTACTTTGTTATGGTAGAATAGGGATAAGGAGGCGAGGCGCATGATGAC
>CACYXC010000015.1:0-35376 GCA_902778285.1 Oscillospiraceae bacterium
GCCTTAGCAGCCAACCGGAATCTGCGGTTGCTACAGCGCCATTGCGCTGTGAACTTCCTATTAATTATTTCACTGTCTACTTGACGGGATGCAGTTCACAAAACTGCCGTGCGGGGCGTTGTATTTATTCCTGCTTTCGGTGACTGTCGAACCAGTCTGTGATCTCCCGCAGGCGCTTGAGCCGGTGGGAGGGCTTGCCGCTGCGGGACAGCTCGTGATTTTCGCCGCGAAAGCACACGAGCCTGCTCTCCACCCCGTGCTCGATGAGCGCTGCGAACATCTGGTAGCCCTGGTCGATCGGGCAGCGGTAGTCCTCGAAGGCGTGGATGAAGAGCGTGGGCGTTTTGACCCGGTCAGCGTAACGCAGGGGGCTGTGGAACCATAGCTTTTCCGGGTCGCTCCAGGCGTCGGCGGCGTTCTGGTCGGGCACGAACTCCGCCCCGATGTCCGACACGCCGAAGCTCAGCCAGTTGGAGATGGAGCGCTGGCTCGCGCAGGCCCGGAAGCGGTCGGTGTGGCCGATGATCCAGTTGGTCATGAAGCCGCCGTAGCTGCCGCCGGTCTCGAAGAGCTCCTCCGCGTCCATGTCCGGGAAGGCCTCCAGCGCGGCGTCGGTGAAAGCCATCAGGTCCTCGTAGTCGACGGTGCCGTATTTGCCGCGGATGTCCATGAAGGCGCCGCGGCCGTCCGAGCCGGTGGGATTGCAGAAGATCACGAAGTAGCCCTTGCCCACCCAGTACTGCATCTCATGGTAGAAGACCGGGCCGTAGACGGTCTTGGGGCCGCCGTGGATGTCCAGGATCACGGGGTATTTCTTTCCCGGCTCATAGTCTTTGGGCTTGAGCACGAAGCCGTGGATCTCGTAGCCGTCGCGCTGCACGTTCAGCATCTCCGGCGCGGCCACATAGGTATCCCGCAGGGCGTGCTCGTTGAAGCGGCTGAGCTGCCGCCCGCGCCCGTCGAAGAGCTCCTGCCCCTTCATGTCATAAAGGGCGATCTGCAGCAGCTTCCCTTTACAGACGTCGAAGCAGTCCACGGAGCCCTCCCGCCCGGTCACGGGGGAGATCTGCCCGTTCTCCAGCCTGTAGAGGCGGGCGCTGTCAAAGCGCGTGGAGATGAAATAGAAGCTGTCGCCTTCCATCTTGCAGCTGCGGCCGCCGCCGAAGCGGATATCGCTGCCGACGGAGCTGCCGATGCTCTCCCTCCAGCGCGCGAGCAGGGAGATCTCGCCGCTGTCGTAGTCGAGGCGGTAGAAGTCCGCGTCGGTGTTGAGGCCAAAGCGGTTGTCGCCGGCGAGGACGATCGCGAAATGCTCGCCCGGATAGCAGCCGAGCAGAGAGAAATCCTCCCGGTCCTCCGCCAGAACGCTCTCCTTCTCATCGGCCAGGTCCAGCCGGCACAGGCGGGTCTCCCCCATCATGCGCAGTCTGGGGCGCACCGGCGCCGCCAGATAGTATACGCTCTTTTTATCCGGCGAGAGCCGGAGATCGGAGACGCTCACGTTGAGGGCCGTCAGGCGGCGGAGCTTCTTCGTCCTCGCGCTGAAGCGGAAGAGCGAGGTATAGCTCCCCTTGGTGAAGGTGCTGCCGTTCCACCACCAGGGCACCTGCGTGATCTCCTCGTAGTCCTTGCCCTCCTTCTGCCGCTTCTGATACTCCGCCAGCAGCTTTTTCCCGCCGCGGTACAGCTCCTCGAAGCCGGGGAAGCTCGTGCCCGCCAGCAGCAGGTCCCCGTCCGGCAGGGGGAGGACCCTGCTCACGGGGATCGGGAAGGTCCACGCGAGCTCCGCCTCGCCCCCGCTCAGGGAGATGCGGTACCAGCGGCTCTCGATGCTCTCCTTGTCCGCCTCCTCCCGTTTGCCGGGGAATAGGACCGTGTCCTCATCGAGATACTGGAAGGAGGACTCCTTTCCGAAGCTTGTGAGTCTGCGGAGCTTCCCGTCCCGCCGGAGCCAGAGGCAGGAGCGGTATTCGTCCTTCGCCCTGTCGATCTCCGTCACGACGAGGCAGGCGCTGCGCCCCTCGGGGGAAAACGTGATCCCGGACAGGAATTTCAGACGGCAGAATGCGTCTATGGATATGGCTTTCATGTATCTCTCTCCTTTTTTCTCCGTTTTTTTCCAGTATACGTCAAGGTAGCGGCAAAAGCAACCGCCCGCCTTTTGAAAAAGGCGGGCGGCGTATCGTCGTATCGTCGATCAAAGCTTATCCGAGACCGAGCAGCAGGCCGAGAAGCCTCACCAGCAGCGCCGCGAACCAGGCGATGCCGCACTGCCAGAGCACCACGCCGACCGCCCAGCCGCGGCCCAGCTCGCGCCGGATGGCGGCGATGGCGGCCACGCAGGGCGTGTACAGCAGGCTGAAGACCAGCAGGCAGGCAGCTCCCAGCGGCTCGAGCGCCGCGGCCACGCCGCCGGGGAAGAGCACCTCCATCACGCTCACGACGCTCTCCTTGGCCATGAAGCCGCTGATGAGCGAGGTCGCGATGCGCCAGTCGCCCAGCCCGAGAGGCTTGAGCACGGGCGCGAGGAAGCCGGCCAGCAGGGCCAGGATGCTCTCGTGCGAATCCTGCACGAGGTTGAAGCGCAGATCGAAGCTCTTGAGGAACCAGACCACGATGGTCGCGATCAGGATGACGGAAAAGGCGCGCTGCAGAAAGTCCTTGGCCTTTTCCCACAGCAGCTGCATCACGCTGCGCGGGCTCGGGAGGCGGTAGTTCGGCAGCTCCATCACGAAGGGCACCGCCTCGCCGCGAAAGAGCGTATTGCGAAACAGCAGCGCGGCCAGGACGCCGAAGAGGATGCCGAAGAGGTAGAGCCCCGTCATCACCAGCCAGCCGGTCTTCGGGAAGAAGGCCGCGGTAAAGAAGGCGTAGATCGGCAGCTTCGCCGAGCAGCTCATGAAGGGCGTGAGCAGAATCGTCATTTTGCGGTCGCGCTCCGAGGGCAGGGTGCGCGTGGACATGACCGCGGGCACCGTGCAGCCGAAGCCTATGAGCATGGGCACGATGCTTCGCCCGGACAGGCCGATGCGCCGCAGGAGCTTGTCCATGAAGAAGGCCACGCGGGCGATGTAGCCGCTGTCCTCCAGCAGGGAGAGGAAGAAGAACATGGTCACGATGACGGGCAGGAAGCTCAGCACGCTCCCCACGCCCTCGAAGATGCCCTTGATGATCAGGCCCTGCAGCGCGGGGTTGACGTTGGCTGCGGCAAGTCCCTGCTCCACCAGGGCGGTCAGGGCCTCGATCCCCGCGGCCAGCAGGTCCTGCAGCCAGGCGCCGATCACGCCGAAGGTCAGATAGAAGACCAGGGCCATGATGCCGACGAACACGGGCAGGGCCGTATATTTGCCGGTCAGCACCTCGTCCATGCGGCGCGAGCGCAGATGCTCCCGGCTCTCCCGGGGCTTGACCACACAGCGCTCGCAGACCTTGTTGATGAAGTCAAAGCGCATCTCCGCCACGGCGGCGCTGCGGTCCAGGCCGCGCTCGGCCTCCATCTGGAGGATGATGTGCTCGAGCAGCTCCTGCTCGTTCCGGTCCAGCTCCAGCTGGCGAAGGATGCGCTCGTCGCCCTCCATGAGCTTGCTGGCCGCAAAGCGCACGGGCAGGCCCGCCCGCTTCGCGTGGTCCTCGATCAGGTGGACCGTGGCGTGCAGGCAGCGGTGCACCGCGCCGCCGTGGTCCTCCGCCCCGCAGAAGTCCTGCCGCTCGGGCCGCTCCTGATAGCGGGCGATGTGCACCGCGTGGCGCACCAGCTCATCCACGCCCTGATTCTTCACCGCCGAGATCGGCACCACCGGCACGCCCAGCATGTCCTCCATGGCGTTGACGTCGACGGAGCCGCCGTTGCCCGTGACCTCGTCCATCATGTTCAGGGCCACGACCATCGGCACGTTCATCTCCAGCAGCTGCATGGTCAGATAGAGATTGCGCTCGATGTTGCTCGCGTCCACGATGTTGATGATGGCCCGCGGCTTTTCGTTGAGCACGAAATCCCGGCTCACCAGCTCCTCTCCCGAGTAGGGGGACATGGAGTAGATGCCCGGCAGGTCGGTGATGAGCGTGTCGGGCTGGCCGCGGATCACGCCGTCCTTCCGGTCCACCGTGACGCCGGGGAAGTTGCCCACGTGCTGATTGGCGCCGGTGAGCTGGTTGAAGAGCGTGGTCTTGCCGCTGTTCTGATTGCCCACGAGGGCGAAGGTCAGCCGCGTCCCCTCCGGCAGCGGCTCGCCCGTGCCGCGGGGATGGAATTTGCCCTCCTCGCCGAGACCGGGGTGGGCGGCCTCGCGCTTCCTGCGCGGCGCGCGCTCCTCCTCGGCCTTCTCGATGGGCTCCACGGTGATCCTCTCTGCGTCCGCCAGGCGCAGCGTCAGCTCGTAGCCGTGGATGCGCAGCTCCATCGGATCGCCCATCGGCGCGAGCTTGACCACTGTGAGCTCCGCGCCGGGGATCACACCCATATCCAGAAAATGCTGCCGCAGCGCGCCCTCTCCGCCGACGCGGAGGATGCGGGCGCTCTGTCCGGGTTTCAGGTCCTTGATCGTCATATCCTTATCCTCTGTCTCACTCGGATAGAATCGTTTCGCCTCTGGCCAGAGCGACAGGGCCAGCTACGCTCCGTTTCTTTAGTTAGCCTATTCTAATAGGCTGTATTTGTCAATAGGAAAAGACGAAAAAAGGCGGCGGCTTCTCCCTCTGGGGAGGAGCCGCCGCGCGATGTTTCGTTTTGCCGCGCGCCCGGTGCCTCAGCCTTCCAGATAGGCCATCAGCAGCGCGTAGGTATTGCGCAGACCATCCACATGGGTGCGCTCATAGCCATGGCTGTTGGCGGTGCCGGGGCCGATGGCCGCGTGGCGGATGTCATAGCCCGCGAGGATGCTGCCGTCGCAGTCCGTGCCGTAGTGCGGCGTGAAGATATCCATCACGTAGTCCACGCCTGCGCGGATGGCGGCGGCGCGCAGCTCGTTGGTCAATCCCCAGTGGTAGGGGAAGCGGGAGTCCTTGGCGAAAATGGAGACCTTGTGCTCGTCGGAGTTCTGGTCCGGGCCGGTCGGCGCGATGTCCACGGCGATCATGTCCTTCACGCCCGCGGGCAGCCAGGCCGTGCCGTGGCCGATCTCCTCATAGGCGGCGAAGTAGGCGTAGACCTTACGCGGAAGCCGCGCGCCGCTCTCCCGCAGCGCCTTCATCGCCGTCAGCAGGACCGCGGCGCAGGCCTTGTCGTCAACGAAGCGGGATTTGACATAGCCGCCCGCCATGCGAAAGCGCGGCTCGAGCGCGATCACGTCCCCGGTCTCGACGCCGAGGGCGCGCACGTCCTGCGCGCTCTTCACGTTCTCGTCCAGCACCACGCAGACGTTCGTGCGGAAGTCGGGAGCGGTGCTGCGCAGCTCCTCCTCCGTCACATGGATGGAATTCGGCGTGCGGCAGACCGTGCCGGTGTAGACCCTGCCGCCGCGTGTGTGGACGCGCACGTTCTCCGTCACGCAGTAGAAGGGATAGAGCCCGCCCACCGGGCAGACGTTCAGGGTGCCGTCCGCGTTGACGTGGCGCACCATCAGGCCGATATCGTCCAGATGGGCCGTGACGCACAGGGCCTCGCCCTCGCCGCCCAGATCGGCGATCACGCCGCCCTTGCGGGTCTTGTGGTACGCATAGCCCAGCTCGTCGAGCAGGCCGCACAGCAGGTTCTGGACCTCCTCATACTGGCCGGTGGTGCTGTCCGCGGACAGCAGGCGTTCAAAGCAACTCAGGCAATAGCTCTCATCAAAGGCGATCATGTGTCTTCTCCCTTCCGGACCGCACGGCGGCCCGTTTGATCGTATCACAGAAGCCGCCCCTGTTCAAGTGATTCTCCCGTTTCCGGGCGAAAAAACAGCCGCCGGGAGCTTCCCGGCGGCTGTATGACTATAATGATTATCGGATGGCGAAATCAATCGAGGATTCGATTGATTTCGCTGCCAAACAACAAGTTTGGCAGCGAATGATTCTTTGAATCATTCGCCCGTGCTGCGCCGCAAAGCGGCGCGGCGAAAAGCTTTTTGGCTTTTCGCCATCCTATAGTTATTATAATAAGCTCCGGGCAATCCCCGTTTTGTCATCCTGAGCGCAGCGAAGGATCTCAGCCGGCTCACACGCCGGGCAAAAAGGGATTCTTCGTCGCTTCGCTCCTCAGAATGACAGCTCAAACACTCAGAAATATTTCCCGCTGGCCCACATGGCCGCGCAGGCGGCCAGGGACAGATAGGCCTGCTCGGGTTCGTCGCTGCGGGAGCAGATGGCGATGGGGATCCTCGCCCCGACCAGGATGCCGCAGCCCGTGGCCCCGGCGTTGTGCTGCAGCACCTTGACCAGCAGGTTGCCGCTTATGAGGTTCGGCACCACGATGCCGTCGAACTCGCCGCACCAGGGGCAGTCGTAGCCCTTGAGGCGGGCGGCCTCCTTGCTCATGATCAGGTCATAGGCGATGGGCCCTGCCAGATTGCAGTCGGCGATCGGGCGGTACTGATGCTCGCGCACCATGGTCTGATCCTCCACCGTATCGCGCATCTGGAAGCTGGGCTTCTCCACCAGGCTCAGCAGCGCGATGTTCGGCTTCTCCACACCGAAGGCCTTCAGCGCCTTGACCATGTTGACAGCGACCTGCCTGCGCCCGTCGGCGCTGGGGTTGATGAGCAGGGTCACGTCCGAGATCGCAAGCAGCCTGTCATAGTCCGGCACCTTGAGAAACACCACATGCGTCACCAGCGCGTCGGGCTTGACGAGGTGGTTTGCCTTGTTGAGGACCGGCATCAGAAAGTCTCTCGTCTGGGTGCTGCCGCGCATGAGACAGTCGGCCTTGCCGGCGTTGATCATCTCGATGGCGTACTGGACGGCGTTGGCGTCCCCGTCGAGGGGCTGCAGCTCATAATGCCTCTCGCGCAGGCCGAGCTTGTCGAGCAGGGCGGTGATCTTTTTCTCCTTGCCGATCAGGATCGGCTCCACAAAGCCGTCGGCCGCGGCGTCGAACAGGCCGACCAGAATATTCTCCACGTCCGCCCCGGCCAGCGCCACGCGCATCGGCTTCCCGGCCGCCTTGGCCTTGGCGACGATCGCATCAAATTCCTTTGCGTAAACTTGGCTCATTGTTTTTCCCTCCTGTTGCAGTATATCCGGTTTTGCATATTCTTATTTTATCACAGTGTATACGGGAATTTCAACCGTATCCGGCTTGTCCGCCGTCATTTTGTGTGCTAAGATGAGGAAAACTCACGCAAGGGGGCGACGAGCCATGAATCATCAGGGGACAAAGGTACTGGAGACGCGGCGTCTGCTGCTGCGCCCCTTCCGCGCGGACGACGCGGAGGCGATGTACCGCAACTGGGCAAGCGACGCCGAGGTCACGCGCTTTCTGACCTGGCCGCCGCACGACGATCCGGGATTCACGCGGACGCTCGCGGCGCAGTGGGAGCAAAGCTCGCACGACCCCGCCTTCTACCAGTGGGCCATTGTGCCCAAAGATCTGGGAGAGCCGATCGGCAGCATCTCCGTCGTGCGCATCGATCCGTCGACGGAGTCGATGGAGCTCGGCTACTGCATCGGAAAGCGCTGGTGGGGGCGGGGCTTGATGACCGAGGCGGTCCGCGCCGTCGTCGGCTATCTGTTCGCCGAGGTCGGCGCGCGGCGCGTCTGCGCGAGGCATGACGTGGAAAACCCCGCCTCCGGCGCGGTCATGCGCAGGGTGGGGATGACGAAGGAGGGTGTGCTGCTGCAGAGCGGGCGCAACAACCGCGGCGTCGTGGACATGGCCGTGTACTCCATCCTCAGAGACGAATGGACTCCGGGGCGCTGAGCGCTCCGGAGTCAAGCTGTCGACAAAGTGTCGACATACAGACAGGCCGATTTTATAAACCTTGAATCGGTTATAAAATTGGCTGAGATTGAACTGCGAGAGGGGAAGCCCATCCCCTCTTCGCAATCTCCCCATGCGTATCCTCACTGGATGTATTGGCATTGTCTTTGGCTGCGGTCTGACAGTGGAGCGCTGA
Organism: Oscillospiraceae bacterium; assembly: GCA_902778285.1. Lineage (GTDB taxonomy): Bacteria > Bacillota > Clostridia > Oscillospirales > Oscillospiraceae > Limivicinus. The sequence goes on from CACYXC010000015.1 coordinate 8,028, forward strand.
GCGCTCCGCTGTTTGTTCCAATGGGAGGCGCCCCGCTCTGCAGGCGGTCAGTCCGGCCGCTCCTCTCCCAGGAAAAACGCGTCCAGCGCGCCGAGTCTTACGCTCAGATAGTCCTTCAGAAAGGCGATCTGCCCGTCGAAGCTGTCGCCCGTCTCGACATTGTAGCGCTCGAGCTCGGGTGAGAAGGGGAAAGGCCAGCGGAAGAAGTCCGTCTCCGCGGAGACGCGCACCTCGGCGGCGTATTCGTCGATCGAGCGCAGGATACCCTGCGGATCCTTCTCCTGGCCAAGGAGGATCAGGATCGCGGGACGGTACGTGTGCAGATAGGCCTCCTGCGCCGCCGCCATGAACTCCGCATGCCGCGAGGCCTGCGTTAACCAGAACCAGTCGAAGATCTGCTCCTGCCCCGCGCTCAGGCGGATGGCCGTCGGATCGCTCTGCGGGAGCCAGACGCCGAGGATGTTGTCCTGATCCCAGACCGGCCCGGCATAGATCATCGGATCGACCGAATCCGCGTCCTTGTAGAAATAGCTGTACTGCCCGTCGTAGTCGTCCAGCACCTCTGCCATCAGGTATTTGTTGACAAAGGAGGGCAGATCCAGCAGCTCCGTATAATGCCGCCCGGAGGCGGGATCGACGCCGTCCGCGCTGAAGAGCGCATCCTCGAGCTGCTGCACGAGCGCGGAGAGATACTGCATCTGCGTCAGGCTGAGATATTTCGGCTCCTGCACCGTAAAGACACAGCCGCGGCTCGTCACGAAGGCGCTCGCCTCGGTGGCGTAGCGCCGCGGGACATTGATCTGGAACAGATAGCCGCCCGTCAGATCCTCCGGCAGCACGGGCAGCTCAAAGAACTTCCGCGCGCCGGGCGCGTATTCGGGATCGCCCAGAGCGGGCAGCCCGGCGAAGTCGAGCCCCGGATTCAGATCCTTGACCGCTTTCTCCAGATCGGTGATCGGCAGGCGGGTCTCTCGCTCCTCCTGCTTTTCCGAGAGCAGATAGCTCCCCCTGTACTCGCCGTTGACATACAGATCCACCGGCTGTGTGTACGGGGTATAGACGAAGGCCCCGCTGCAGCGCGCCAGATCCATGGCCAGCGTCGTGCGGATCTGGGCGCGGTCGAGGATGTTTGCCAGCAGGACCCAGGTCTTGTTCTTTCGCGGCCCCGCGAGCGCGGCGCTCTTTGCCAGCTTGATCTGGTAGGGCTTCTTCTCGTAGTTGAAGGTCGCGTTGCCTCTGGCCCGGATCGCGCTCAGCTCTCCCTGATACAGCACGCCGCCCTCCGCGTCCGTCATCAGCAGCGCGCCGGGTTCCCGATAGCTCTTGTCGGCGTGGATGGCCTCGCTGCTCCCGCTCTCCGTATCCAGGAAGAGAACGGGCAGACCGCCGGTCTGACGCAGCTCGATCGTGATCGCCTCGCGCCCCTCTGGCAGGACTTGGGTCCTCGCGTTCGCCGCGAGCGCGATCGCATCGCCGCTGTGATAGCTCCTGCCGCCGATCTGCACGCTCCCGACGCCCGTCAGCATGAGGCGCAGCGCGGAGGCGTCCCAGTACCCGGGGATCACGAAGCCGTATCCGCTCTCGTCCGGAAGACGGAAGCCTCGGATCTGCCGGTCGAAGGCGGCGCCGTCTCCGGCGCGTCCGTCAGCCAGAAGGATCTCAAAGGGCGGTGCAGATGACGCCGCCGGCTCAGCGGCGGCGTCAGGCAGGCTCGCAGTCAGCAGGATCGCCGCGAGCAGAAGGCAGATATTCCGGAATCGTGTTCTTTTCATGGCGGGTCCCTGTGCAGGAAGCGGGTCCTCAGCGCGTTCCGTTCTCCCCGATCCAGATGATGCTGTCGTCGTTCTCGATCCAGTCGCTGACGGGGATGGTGCGGTAGTTCTTCTCGTCCACGCGGATGACGATCTTCTCGATGCCGGCGTTGATGATCTGCCGCTTGCACATGGAGCAGCTCATGGCGTCCGGCAGCAGCTCGCCCGTCTTGGCGTCGCGCCCCACGAGATAGATCGTGGCGCCGATCATGTCCCGCCGGGGGGCGGAGATGATGGCGTTGGCCTCGGCGTGGACGCTGCGGCAGAGCTCGTAGCGCTCGCCGGAGGGGATGTGCAGGTTTTCGCGGTTGCAGAAGCCCAGGTCGGTGCAGTTGCGGCGGCCGCGCGGCGCGCCGTTGTAGCCGGTGGAGATGATCTCGTCGTTGCGTACGATGATGGCGCCGTATTTGCGGCGCAGGCAGGTGGAGCGCTCCAGAACGGAGTCGGCGATGTCGAGATAGTAATTCTGTTTGCTGGTGCGGCTGTCCATAAGGCTTCTCCCTTCTCGTTCCGTCTTTTTGTCTATCTTATCCCAGCCGCCTCCCGCCGTCAAGCGGGAGAATGATTATAATGATTATCGGATGGCGAAATCAATCGAGGATTCGATTGATTTCGCTGCCAAACAACAAGTTTGGCAGCGAATGATTCTTTGAATCATTCGCCCGGCTGTTTTGCTGCGCCGCAAAGCGGCGCGGCGAAAAGCTTTTTGGCTTTTCGCCATCCTATAGTCATTATATGGCAATACTGCGGAGCAGTTTTGCTGAGCAGCAAAGCTGCCCGGCATTCTTGCGCACAAGTTCAAGATTCTTCCAAAATCTGTAGCTTTTTTCTGCCTGCTATGTTACAATACAAATATGAAAAATCGAAACTATCAAAAAGAGCTGGACCGCATCATCGAAAGGCTGGACGGCGCGCGGCCCCGCCTGCTGCTGCACAGCTGCTGCGGCATCTGCTCGGCACCCGTGCTGGAGTATCTGACGCGGTACTTTGACGTGACGCTTTTGTGGTACAACCCCAATCTCTACCCCGAGGCGGAGTTCGACCGGCGTTTTCAGACCCTGCGGGAGATGCTCGACAAGCTGGGCTTCGCCGACAAGGTCTCCGTCCTGGCCGAGCCCTGGCGGCACGAGGACTATGAGGGCGTCGTCAAGGGTCTGGAGGAGGAGCCGGAGGGCGGCGCGCGCTGCACCGAATGCTTCCGGCTGCGCCTGCGGGAGTGCGCCGAACTGGCCGCCCGGCACGGCTTTGACTATTTCTGCACCACGCTGACGCTCTCGCGCCACAAGGACGAACAGCGCATCAACGCCCTGGGCGAGGAGCTCGGCCGCGCCGCGCTCGTTCGCTGGCTGCCCTCGGATTTCAAGAAGCAGGGCCGCGAGATGCGCTCGACGGAGCTGGCCGAGCAGTACGGCCTCTACCGCCAGCTCTACTGCGGCTGTGAGTACTCCCTGCGCAGGCGGGAGACGCACGGGCAGGAGCAGAGCTGAGGAAAAAACGGATCGCGCCGCCGTTCGGCGCCGAAAGGAGCATTTCCCATGAAAGTCCGCAAGGCGATCATCCCCGCGGCGGGCCTCGGTACGCGCCTGCTGCCCAACACCAAGAGCATCCCCAAGGAGATGCTGCCCCTGGTGGACAAGCCCGTCCTCCAGTACATCGTGGAGGAGGCCGTCTCCGCCGGCGTCGAGGAGATCCTGATCATCACCAACCGCGGCAAATCCCCCATCGAGGACTATTTCGACTACGCCCCCGATCTCGAGGAGCGCCTGCTGAAGGACGGCAAGGAGAAGGAGGCCGAGACGGTCCGCAGGGTGGCCGACATGGCCGACGTGTATTTCCTGCGCCAGAAGGAGACCAAGGGTCTCGGGCACGCCGTCTGGCGGGCCAAGAGCTTTGTGCGCAACGAGCCCTTCGGCATCCTGCTGGGCGACGATATCATGCTCGGGCGCAAGCCCGTACTCAAGCAGCTGGTCGAGGCGGCCGAGGCCAACGACTGCAGCGCCGTCGCCATCCATCAGGTGCCGGACGAGCTGATCGTCAAGTACTCCTCCGTCAAGCTCGAGGAGCCGCGGGGCGAGCGCGTCTTCCGCATCAGCGACATGAACGAGAAGCCCACCTTGTCGGAGAAGCTCTCGGACTACGCGATCCTCGGCCGCTACGTGCTGACGCCCGCGATCTTTGACATTCTGGAGCATACCGCCCCCGGCCGCAACAACGAGATCCAGCTGACCGACGGCATGAAGGAGCTGGTGCAGCACGAGACCATGGTCGGCGTGGACTTTGAGGGCCGCCGCTACGACACCGGCAACCTGACCGGCTATCTCGAGGCCATCATCGATTTCGCGCTGCAGAATGAGGAGGCCGGCCCCTGGCTGCGCCAGTTCATCCTCGACAAGGCGGAACTTCTTAAAAAAACTTGACTTTCGTCCCGCAGCCGTCTACAATACATATGTCAATTGAACAAGGGGCGCTGGGTATTCCCGGCTGAGACTCGTCAGAACAACACCATAAGGTCATATGACCGCGCAAGCGCGGCCACATCGACCGATGGTATTGTTCTTCCTCTCAAAATCAAAGCTATGCTTTGATTTTGCCCTTTTCCCTGGCAGCAATTGAATAAGGGGCGCTGGGTATTCCCGGCTGAGACAGAGTAATGGAGCTCTGAAACCCTGGAACCTGATCCGGGTAATGCCGGCGTAGGAAGCACCAATGCATTTATGGCAGGTTCACGTTTTGTGGGCCTGCCCTATTGCATTCCTGCCTCCAAAAAAGAAAAGGAGGAAACTGAAAAATGAAAAAGAATCTCACGCTCCGCGCGCTGACCGAGGGCGCCATCTTTGTGGCGCTGGCCTGGCTGATCGGCTATCTCAAGCTTTTTGAGCTGCCGCAGGGCGGCTCGATCAATCTGGCCATGCTGCCCATCTTCATCTACTGCGCCCGCTGGGGCTTCGGGCCGGGCATGCTGGCGAGCTTCGTATACAGCCTGCTCAAGCTGATGCTCGACGGCGCCTACGCCTGGGGCTGGCAGTCCATGCTGGGCGACTATATCGTGGCCTTCACCGTACTCGGCCTCGCCGGTCTGTTTTATAAGCGGTATTACGGCTTCTTTACCGGCACCGTCGTGGGCTCCCTGGCCCGCTTCCTCGTCCACTATCTGGTGGGCGTGTGGGTCTGGGGCGAGTACATGCCCGAGAGCTTCTTCGGCATGACCATGACCACCCCCTGGTTCTACTCCTTCCTCTATAACGGCAGCTTCATGCTCATCGACATGGTGCTCTGCCTCGTCATCGGCGCGCTGCTGTGGAAGCCCATGGGCAAATACCTCCGCGGTGAGGACCTGAAACAGTAATTTTTCTTGACAAGCCCGGCTTTTGTACGCTATAATAGCCACTCGGCACCCCTGTGTGCCGAGTGGCTTTTCCCTGTCAACTACTTCGCCCCGCCCCGGCGGGACGATGTTGAGTAGCCGGGCCCCTCCCGGGCTCCGGCAGAAATAAACGAAAGGAGAACGAGACATGCTTCGTACCTACCAGCCCAAGAAGCTCCAGCGCAAGAAAGAGCACGGCTTCCGCAAGAGAATGAAGACCGCCAACGGCCGCAAGGTCCTCGCCCGCCGCAGAGCCAAGGGCAGAGCCAAGCTCAGCTACTGATCCGGGAGCACCCCGTGAGCAGGAAGCGTTCATATTGATTTTCAGGCCGGAGCGATCCGGCCTTGAGGTGTTTGTGTCGAGGTCTGCCGCGTGAAGGTCCGCTATACGTTAAAAAAGAATTCTGACTTCCGCCGGCTCTACGCAAAAGGCAAAAGCGCGGTCAATCCCTTTCTGGTCGTCTACTGCCGCCGCAACCGCGAGGGCGTCAACCGGCTGGGCTACACCGTGTCCGTAAAGCTCGGGCACGCCGTGGTCCGCAACCGGGTGCGCCGCCGCCTGCGGGAGATCGTCCGCCTCAATTCCCCGAAGCTCAAAAGCGGCTGGGATATTGTGGTGGTCGCCCGCTCGCGCTGCGTGGACGCGGAATACCGCCGGCTGGAGAGGGCATTTCTCCAGGCATGCACCAAGCTGGGCCTGATGCGGGAGGCGGAGGAATGAAACATCTTCTGCTCGCCGCGATCCGCTTTTACCGGCGGCACATTTCGCCCCGTCGGGCGCCCTGTTGCCGCTTTACCCCCACCTGCTCACAATACGCGCTCGAGGCCATCGAAAAATACGGCGCCCTGAAGGGCGGCTGGATGGCCCTGCGCCGCATCTGCTGCTGCCATCCCTTCTATCACGGGAAGCGCGGCATCTATGACCCCGTACCCTGACCGGTACGATCTACCCTAACAATACAGAGGAGTAAACTATGTCTTTCGGGGAAATCATTACCTGGCCGTTTGCCAAACTGATGGTCTGGCTCTACAACCTGACCGGCAACTACGGCGTGGCGCTGATTTTCTTTGCTCTGGCCGTAAACCTCATCATGACCCCGTTCATGGCCAAGAGCAAGAAGAGCATGATGCGCCAGACCCGTCTGCAGCCGCAGATCCAGGAGCTGCAGAAGCGCCACGAGGGCAACCCCCAGAAGCTCAACGCCGAGATGCAGAATCTCTACCGGGAAGAGGGCGTCAACCCCATGTCCGGCTGCCTCTGGTCCCTCATCCCCTTCCCCATTCTGATCGCCCTGTACAGCGTCGTCCGCCAGCCCCTGACCCGCATGATGTTCGTGGCCAAGGACTTCGTGACCGTGCTGCAGGACTATTTTGTGGAGAAGGGCCTCTACACCGTGACCTCCGCCCGCGCCAGCGCCTACGCCGAGATCGAGCTGACCAAGCTGACCCACGCCAACTGGAGCAGCGTCGTCACCGACCTTGCGGACAAGCTGGACCCCCACCTGCTGGACATCGACTTCCGCTTCCTGGGCCTCAATCTGGGCGACCAGCCGAAGTGGAACTTCTTCGTCGACACCGACTGGAGCAACGCCTCCGTGTGGCTTCCCGCACTGGGCCTGTTCCTGATCCCCTTCATCTCCGCCGCTCTGTCCTGGCTGAGCATGAAGGTCAGCACCAAGATGAATCCGACCACGGGGCAGGACCCCAAGGCCGCGGCCTCCATGAACACCATGAACATGATGATGCCGCTGATGTCCATCTGGATCTGCTTCATCATGCCCGCCGCCATGGGCATCTACTGGATCGCCAACAGCGTCTTCGGCATGGTCCGCGACGTGGTCCTCACCAGGAAGTATCTCAAGCAGCTGGAGATCGAGGACGCCGAGCGCGCCGCCCGCCGCAGCGAGCGCGAGAAGGAGCTGGAGGCCAAGCGCGCCGAGACCGAGCGCCTGAAGGCCGAGGGCAAGACCGAGGTCAACACCAACACCAGCAAGAAGAAGCTGCAGGCCGGCGAAAAGCAGAAGGCCGCCGAGCGCAAGGCCGCCCTTGACCGGGCCGACCGCGCCGCCCGCCGTGAGCGCCTGGGTATCCAGGAGCCGGAGAAGCCCGCCTCCCAGGTGGGCAACCGCCGCTACGCCCGCGGCCGCGCCTATGTTCCCGACCGCTTCACCAATCCCGAGAACGCCGAGGCCGCGACGATCGCCGCAGCGCAGGCGTCCGAGGGCGCCGACGCCATCGACTACAGCATGGACGAGACCGCCGAAGAGCTGGCGGAAAGCGTCGTTGAATTCGTCGACGAGGCCGTCGCCGAGGAAAATAAGGAGTAATACAAATGCAGAAATATCTGGAAAAAACCGGCAAGACGCCGGATGACGCCGTCGCCGCAGCGCTGGCGGAGCTGGGCATGGATCGGGACGACGTGTCCGTCGAGATCCTGGAGCTCGGAAAGAGCGGCTTTCTGGGCATCGGCGCCTCCCCCGCCGTGGTCCGCGTGAGCTACGAGGTGGAGGACGAGCCCGTCGTCGAGGCTCCCGCGCCCAAGAGCGCGCCCGCGCCGAAAGCCCCCGCGCCCAAAGCGGAGAAGCCCCCCCAGGCAGAGCCCCCCAAGGCCGTCGAGACTCCCGCCGCCGAAGCCCCTGTCGTCGATGAGAGCGCCGACTACGCCGCGATCCGCAGCTTTCTCAGCGGCCTGCTGGAGCGCATGGGCATTCAGGCCGACATCGAGATCATCGCGCGCGACAACGGCGGCATCAACGTCAACCTCTCCGGCAGCGGCATGGGCGCCATCATCGGCCGCCGCGGCGAGACGCTCGACGCCATCCAGCACCTGACCAACTACGCCGTCAACCACGGCAGCGACAAGCACCTGCACATCAGCGTGGACGCCGAGAACTACCGCAGCAAGCGCGAGGAGTCCCTGGCCCGCCTGGCCGAGAAGATGGCCGAGAAGGCCATCAAGTACAAGCGCAGCATGGCGCTGGAGCCGATGAACTCCTACGAGCGCCACGTGATCCACACCGCGCTGCAGAACTACGAGGGCGTGACCACCAGCTCCACCGGCGTGGAGCCGAACCGCCGCGTCGTGGTCTCCTACGTCAAGCCCGAGACGCCCGCCGGCAGCAAGCCGCAGAGCCGCGAGTGGGCGTAAGTTCACGATAAAGCCGGGCTTTATTGTGAAAAAGCTGCACCCCGCTGAACTCCCCCTGCCAAGGGTGCGAAGACGATTATTTTATGTGCTTTGCACATCGGAGGTAACACTATGATTTTTGAACAAGTCAAGAACGCGCTGGCCAAGCAGTTCGAGCTGGACCCCGAGACCATCACCCCCGAGACCAACCTGATCGACGATCTGGGCGCCGACTCCCTGGACGTGGTGGAGCTCATCATGTCCCTGGAGGACGAGTTCGGCATCGCCATCTCCGACGAGGACGCCGCCCAGCTCTACACCGTGGGCCGCATCGTCGAGTATCTGGAGAAGCTCCGCTGAGCCGGAAACACTTCAAAGCTTTAAAGCAACATGCACAAGAATCCGCCCCCCATCCGGGGGCGGATTCATTGATGTCTATGATTTTCCCCGCGTCACATTGACAAAGCGGTGGCAAAGGGCTATAGTGAGGCCATCCTTCAGAGAGGAGCGGACCGTCTGTGGCTAACATCAGCAGCAGGATGATGATGGCTGAGATGCGCATGTGCGGCATGTGCATGATGATGTGCGCCCAGAAATGCGGTTCGCCCAGTTCCTCTGCCATCTGAATGATCCGACAGATCACACGGCCGGGAAGCGAGCGAGCTTCCCGGCCGTTTTTCTTAACTGAACAGTCCCCTTGGCGGGGCCTGTTCAGTTAGAATCCCTTGCGCTTATCGCACACGGCGCTTGCAGCGTTATACAATTCCTGTTGTGCGGGAAACGCGCCGTGTTTGGTCGGCGCAAGACCTCGCAGAGCTCGGTTCAGGGTGTTTTTGCAGAGGCAACGCCCCGGCAAAAACGTATTGCTGTTTGCTTTTCGCGTCGAGACGCGAAAAATCAGAGGCCTTCCCCCTCTGAATTCCCCCTTATCATAAGGGATCCGAACAGTTGCTTATTTTGCTAATTTTTCAAGAAAGACAGAAGTCAGCCATGATCGAACTGAAACACCTGTGTAAGACCTATTCCGCCCCCGATAAGGAGATCCACGCGCTGGAGGACATCAATCTCAGCATCCAGGACGGCGAGATCTTCGGCATCATCGGCCTGTCCGGCGCGGGCAAGAGCACGCTCGTGCGCTGCATCAACCTCCTCGAGCGCCCGACCTCCGGCCAGGTGCTGGTGGACGGGAGAGAGCTGACGAGCCTGCCGCGAAAGGAGCTGCTGCTCCTGCGCCGCTCCATCGGCATGATCTTCCAGAGCTTCAACCTGCTCGAGCAGAGAAACGTGCTCAAAAACGTGTGCTTCCCGCTGGAGATCGCCGGCGTGGACCGCAAAACAGCGGAGGCAAAAGCCCGCGAGCTGCTGCAGGTCGTGGGTCTGGCCGACCGGGCGGACTCCTACCCCTCCCAGCTCTCCGGCGGGCAGAAGCAGCGCGTGGCCATCGCCCGCGCCCTCGCCACCGATCCGCGCTATATCCTCTGCGACGAGGCGACCTCCGCCCTCGATCCGAACACGACGCGCTCCATCCTGGATCTGCTGCGGCAGATCAACCGCGATCTCGGCGTGACGATCATCGTCATCACGCACGAGATGAAGGTCATTGACCAGATCTGCGACCGCGTGGCCGTCATCGACCACAGCCGCATCGCCGAGGAGGGGCGGGTCAGCGAGGTCTTCACCTCTCCCCAGTCCCAGATCGCGCGGGATCTGATCATCCCCCGCGACCGCGCCGCGCTCGACACGAAGAACGGGCGAAAGATCCGCCTGACCTTCAACGACGCCTATTCCCGCGAGCCGGTGATCTCCAACATGGTGCTCGAGTGTCAGGCGCCGGTCAACATCCTTTTCGCCGACACGAAGGAGTTCGAGGGCGTCATCTACGGGCACATGATCATCGAGCTGCCCGCGGACCCCAAGCAGGCGGACAAGATCCTGGTCTGGCTGAAAAACAGCCCGGTCGAATGGCGCGAGGAGGTGTGAGCGATGCTGTCGGAAATGTTTTATAAGCTCTGGGACGCGGGCCTGATCCAGAAGGGCATCTGGGAGACGGTCTACATGACTCTCCTGTCCACCGCGATCTCCTATCTTATCGGCCTCCCCCTCGGCGTGATCCTCACCGTCACCGACAGGGGCGGCATCCACCCCGTTCCCTGGCTCAATCGGGTGCTGGGCGTGATCGTCAACTTCTTCCGCAGCGTGCCCTTCATCATCCTGATGGTGGCCATGCTGCCGGTGGCCAAGTTTGTGGTGGGCACCTCGCTCGGCAACAGGGCCATGATCGTCATGCTGGTCATCGCCGCCGCGCCCTATATCGCGCGCATGGTCGAGTCCTCCGTCAAGGAGGTGGACGCAGGTGTCATTGAGGCCGCGCAGGCCATGGGCGCCAGCAACTTCCAGATCGTGTACAAGGTCCTGCTGCCGGAGGCCAGGCCCTCCCTGATCCTCGGCGCGGTCATCTCCATGGTGACGATCCTGGGCTACTCGGCCATGTCCGCCACGATCGGCGGCACGGGCCTCGGCCAGATCGCCATCAGCTACGGCCACCAGCGCTTCAACCCGGACATCACCTGGATCTGTGTATTCCTGACTGTTTTGATCGTCCAGATCATTCAGGAGGTCGGTACCGCCATCGCGCACCGCACCGATAAACGCGCAAAAAAGTAAAAAACAACTATAGGAGGAAAACAAAATGAAAAAGATTCTCACGCTCGTTCTCGCCGCCCTGCTCATCCTGAGCCTCGCCGCCTGCGGCAGCTCCGCCGCCCCCGCTGCGGCGCCCGCCACGGAAGCCCCTGTCGAAGAAGCCCCTGCCGAAGCTCCCGCCGAAGAAGCCGCCGCCCCCGAGAGCGTCAAGCTCACCGTCGGCGCCAGCTCCACCCCCCACGCGGAGCTCCTGGAGCTCGTCAAGCCCGCGCTCGCCGAACAGGGCATCGAGCTCGACATCGTGATCTACGACGACTACGTGCTGCCCAACACCGCGCTGCAGGACGGCACGCTGGACGCCAACTACTTCCAGCACACCCCCTATCTCAACAGCTTCAACGCCTCCAACGGCACCGATCTGGTCTCTGCGGGCCTCATCCACTATGAGCCCTTCGGCATCTACAGCAAGACCGTCGCCGCGCTGAGCGACCTGGCAGACGGCGCCACGATCATCATCCCCGACGACGACTCCAACCAGACCCGCGCCCTGCTCCTGCTGCAGCAGGAGGGCCTGATCGTCCTGCCCGAGGGCGCCTCCGTCGATCATGGCGTGACCCTGCTCGACATCGTGGACGCCAAGGGCTACAACGTGCAGGCCGTGCAGGCCGACGCCGTTCCCTCCCTGCTCGCGAACGCCGAGGAGGGCACCATCGCCGTCATCAACTACAACTACGCCCTCGGCGCGGGCTTCAAGACCACCGACGCGCTGGCCATCGAGGACGCCTCCGGCGACGCCGCGCAGACCTACGCCAACATCATTGCCGTCCGCCGCGGCGACGAGGGCCGCCCCGAGATCCAGGCCCTGGTGGCCGCTCTGCAGGCGGGCGCCGTGGACACCTACAACGCGCAGACCGGCGCCGGTATCGTCGGCATCCAGTAAACCCGATCAAGCAAAGGGGCTGTGAAAGAACGCAGTTCATTCACAGCCCCAGTTTTGAGTCGTGAGTTTTGAGTTTTGAGGAGTTTTTGGAACGATTCAAACGAGTTGACAGGCCCAAAAAGCACAGGAATTGATTATGCGGCAGAAAACAAGAGTATGCATTTTTGCTTGTGTTGCTGCGCTGTGGTTTATTCTCTTCTCTCCGCCTTTTCTCAAAACTCAGCACTCAAAACTCAAAACTTAGGGGATGCGAATCGTCGCATCCCCTTTTTCTGTTGTCCGTCCTTATCCCGCGCGGCGGCCGAGGGCCTCCATCAGCCGGTCGATCACGGCGACGGCTTCCTTGCTCCAGGGATAGCCGCAGCTGTCGATCACGCCGGCGTCGGTGAGCAGGTCCTTCGCCTGATCGCTGTCCTTGCCGGTCAGCAGGCCGACGGTGGACTCCACGGCGTCCAGCTTCTCGCCGAATTCCGCCTGGCCCTCCACGCTCTTGGCCGCCATGTAGTCGATGACGATGCCGAGCGCCTCATCGCTGAGCTGATCCTTCGCCGCCCAGTCGAGCAGTGAGGCCGCGGCCACGGCGGCGCGCAGGGAACTGCCCGCGGTGCCGGGCTGCACCAGATCGTCAATGAGGATGAACTGCTCCAGCAGGGCCTGCTGGTTTTCGTCAATCGCGTCCGGCGCGTTCGACAGGTCCGGCTGCTCGACAAGCGAGCCCTCGCCCGGCGCGGGCTCCGGTTCCGGCTCGGATTCGGCCGCGGCCTCCGGCGCCTCTTCGGCGGGCGCCTGCTCCGGGGCGGAAGTCGCGGCGGGACGCGTGAGCGCGCCGCAGGCGGTCATGACCAGCAGCACGGCGGCCGCCAGCAAAAGACTGGTAAGCTTTCTCATTTCTGTTCCTCCGTAATCCTTTCTCCGCCGAGCCAAACGCTCAGCGCGTTGAGCTCCCGATCGCAGACCACGAAGTCCGCGAGCTTTCCTTCCTCCAGCGAGCCGACCAGCCCATCCGCGCCGATCTCCCGGGCGGGCGTGAGCGTGGCGGCGGTGACGGCCTCCTCCTCCGGCACGCCGAAGGAGATCGCTCTGCGCATGCATTCGAAGAGGTTCGTGGCGGAGCCGGCGATGGTCCCGTCCGCGAGGCGGGCGATGCCGCCCTGCAGGAAGACCTGCTGTCCGCCCAGCTCGTACTCCCCGTCCGGCATGCCGCAGCAGCGCAGGGAGTCGGAGATCAGGCAGATGCGGCCCGGGAAGAGCCGGAAGGCCATGCGCACGATGCTCGGATGCAGATGCTGCCCGTCGCTGATGAGCTCGGCCACCACGTCCTCCCGCTCGGCGGCGGCGCCGATGACGCCGGGCTTGCGGTGGTGGATGGGCGGCATGGCGTTGAAGAGATGCGTCACATGCCGGGCGCCGGCGGCGAAGGCCGCCTTCGCGTCCTCATAGGAGGCGTCGGTATGGGCCACCGAGACGGTGCACAGCTCGCTCGCCTTTCGGATGAAGTCCTCCGCGCCGTCGAGCTCCGGCGCGACGTCCGCGATGCGGATCAGCCCGCCGCAGCCGTCATAGAGCTTCCGAAAGGCCTCAAAATCCGGCAGACGCAGGTAGTCCGCGTTCTGCGCGCCCTTCTTTTTCTCGGAGAAGAAGGGGCCCTCCATCTGGATGCCCAGCAGCCGCGCGCAGCCCGCAGGCGCCTCGCGGTGAAGCCGCGCCGCCGTCGCGAAGGCGGCCGCCAGCGTCTCGTAGGGCAGGGTCATGGAGGCGGGGGCGAAGCTTGTGACGCCGTTTTTCAGATAGTAGGCGGCCATGCGGCGCAGGCCGTCATAGTTGCCGTCGGAGAAGTCCGCGCCCGAATTGCCGTGGCTGTGCACGTCGATCAGGCCGGGGATCACCTTTGCGCCGCCGAGATCCACGCCCTCTTCGGCGGGGTCCTCGTCATAAAAGGCGGCGAAGCGCCCGTCCTCGACCCGGAAGGCGCCGGGGACGAAGCGGCCGCCGCGAAACAGCAAAGCGTTTTTGAATAGCATTTCGCACCTCCTGCTGTAAAACCGGATTCTTTCTCAGTCTGTAACAGTATACCACGAACGCGCGAAAATACAAGGGCCCGCATTTCGGGTGCGGGCGTGACAAGGGGCTGTGAAAAAGCCTCTTCACAGCCCCTTGTTTCAGGATTTGATTTTCACTCCGCTTGCCAGAGGACGAGGTCGCCGAGGACGATGCGCTCTACGTCGTCGATGTCGATCGCCGCGCCCCAGCCGCAGTGCAGATTGACGACGCCGTTTTCATAGGGACAGGTCAGCGCGCCGCCTGTGGAGAACTCCGAGCCGTCCGGGAAAAGGAGCCTTGCTTCTATACAGACCTTATCCTCCAGAATGCTCCATGGTCCATAGGCTTCCTGATCGGCCTGCGGCGTATGGAACGCGGCGTCGCCCTCGTAGTGCACTTTCCACACAGCGGAAAACGGCGTCAGCTCCAGGCCGACAAGCTCAATATCCCTGTCCAGTTCCTCATCATGATACACGGCGCGGCCGAAGTCGAAGTCCCTCCGCTGCTCCTGTGTCGGTTTAAAGGCGACCGGGCCGAAGCTGCGCCGCGCTCCCTCTCCGACGGTCATCAGCAGCTCCAGCTCCGCGCTCTCCTCTTTTATGGCCGCAAGCTCATTCTGCAGCCGCTCCGTGTCCATCAGGCACTGCAGGGTCATGGTCTGCGTCTGCTCGTCATAGGCGTAAGTCTGCACGGCCTCGCGGATCGCCTCCGTTCCCGATACGGAGAGCTCCGCAGGCAGCTGCGGCGCGGCAAAACCGCCGAGCTCCGTGCCCTTGAGGCACCATGAGAAGCGCGTATCGTTCGGGAAGCCCTCCGCCTCCTCCTTCGTCACGGGGGAGATGTTCACGTAGACGCGCTGCTCCTGCCCGTCGTTGACCGCGGAGAGCAGGACGAGACCGCTGCCGCCCTCCTCGGGCACTTCATATTCCACATAGCTGTCCGCGTGGTGCTCCTCGATCTGAAGGTCCTCCTTCAGCGCCTGCTGCCGCGCGGCGTGGACGTTCCAGGCCGCATAAGCCGTCACGCTCAGAGCCAGGACCAGCGCCGCGGCGAGTGCGAGGGTCAGAGCGCGCCTTTTCAGGCCGCGCCCGGGTTTTTTATCACTCAGATTCAGTTTCATTTTCGTCAGCTCCTTGATTCTCATCGCGGAGACGACGTTCTGCTCCTCCATCGGCACGGAGCTGTCCTCCAGGCCGTCGAGCAGGCTGTGAATATTGACTTCCATTTCAGCCGTCTCCTTTCAGGCACTCGAATCCGGTGAGCTGCTGCCGAAGCTTTTCGCGCCCGCGCCGGAGCCTGGTCTTGACCGTGGAGGGGTTCATCCGCATCTTCTCCGCGATCACGGGGATGCTCTGGCAGTAATAGTAGAAGCGGAGAAAGATCTCCCGGTCCGGCTGCGGCAGGGAGAGCACCGCCTCCCGCACCAGCCGGTCCCGCTCCCGCCGGTCGAGTTTTTCGATCAGCGCGTCCTCCGGCAGGATCAGGATGTCATCCTCCAGCGGCAGCTCCCGCTTCCGCTCCCGGAGCTTGCGCAGCGCGAGGCTGCGGGCGGTGCGGCTCAGATAGCCCTTCAGGTTCAGCGGAACAAGCGCGTCCGCGCGCTTCCAGAGCGTGACGAACACGTCTGCCGTCACCTCCTCCAAATCCGCCCGACTCATGCTCCCCTGCAGGACGCTGTTCACAATGCTCCCCACATAGGCGCTGTAGCGGTCTATGAAAACCTCCAGCGCCTCCTGTTCTCCTTTTTGCAGCAGCGCCAGCGCTTTCGCGTCGGTCAAGCGTCTCACCTCGATTCGTTCTTACCACGGCCGTTCACCTATAATAGTCCGCGAAAAGGCCCGACGGTTTCAAAAAACTGAGCTTGTTTGAATATTTCGTTCCCATACAGGCAGCGCCTTCTTTTCCGCGGCGGAAAAGAAGGCGCTGTACGTGCTTTTGCTGCAGGTTTTTCCTTTCTGATCATTCCAGCTCGAAGGCGCCGGTGTAGAGCTGGTAGTAGGTGCCCTTTTCGGCGATGAGCTTCTCGTGGCTGCCGCGCTCGATGATGCGGCCGTGGTCGAGCACCATGATGACGTCGGAGTTCATGACCGTGGAGAGGCGGTGGGCGATGACGAAGACCGTGCGGCCCTCCATGAGCTTATCCATGCCCCGCTGCACGATGGCCTCGGTGCGGGTGTCGATGGAGGAGGTCGCCTCGTCGAGGATCATGACCGGGGGATCGGCCACGGCGGCCCGGGCGATGGCGATCAGCTGGCGCTGGCCCTGGGAGAGGTTGGCGCCGTTATTCTGCAGCTCGGTCTCGTAGCCCTGGGGCAGCCGGGTGATGAAGTCGTCCGCCCCGGCGAGCTTCGCCGCTTCGATGCAGTCGGCGTCGCTGGCGTCCAGCCGCCCGTAGCGGATGTTCTCCATGACCGTGCCGGTGAAGAGGTTGGTGTCCTGCAGCACGATGCCGAGAGAGCGGCGCAGATCCTTTTTCCTGATCTTGTTGACGTTGATGCCGTCGTAGCGGATCTTGCCGTCGGCGATGTCGTAGAAGCGGTTGATGAGGTTGGTGATCGTGGTCTTGCCCGCACCGGTCGCGCCGACGAAGGCCACCTTCTGGCCGGGCTCGGCATAGACCGAGATGTCGTGCAGGACGGGCTTTTCGGGGTTATAGGCGAAGTCCACGTCCACCATGCGCACGTCGCCGCGCAGCGGGGTATAGGTGATGCCGCTGCCGTCGGTGTGGGGATGGCGCCAGGCCCAGTGCCCGGTGTGCTCCTCCGTCTCGTGCAGGCTGCCGTCGGCGTCCTCGGTGACGTTGACGAGCGTCACATAGCCGTCGTCGGTCTCGGGCGCCTCGTTGATGAGCGTGAGCACGCGCTGCGCGCCGGCGCCGGCCATGACGATGGAGTTGATCTGCTGGCTGAGCTGGTTCACGTTGCCGGTGAACTGGCGGGACATGTTCAGGAAGGGGATGAGCACCGTGATGTCGAAGATCTTGCCCGAGAGGCTCAGGTTCGGGATGCCGGCCAGGATGAACACGCCGCCCGCGAGGGCCAGACCCACATACAGGATGTTGCCGATGTTGCCGATGATGGGGCCGAGGGTGCTGGCGTAGGCGTTGGCGCGGAAGGCCACGTCACGCAGCTCGTCGTTGACGCGGTCGAAGTCCTCGAGGCTCTGCTGCTCGTGGCAGAAGACCTTGATGACCTTCTGACCGTCCATCATCTCCTGCGCAAAGCCCTCCATCGCGCCGGTGGCTTTCTGCGCCTTGACGAAGTACTTGGCGGAGCCGCCGCCTATGTGCTTGGTCACATAGAACATGGCGACCACGCCCAGCAGCAGCACCAGCGTCATCCACACGCTGAAATACAGCATGATCGCCAGCACCGCCAGCACGATGGAGACGGAACGGATCAGCGCGGGGAAGGAGCCGCTCACCAGCTGGCGCATGGTGTCGATATCGTTGGTGTAGAAGCTCATGATGTCGCCGGTCTTGCGGGTGTCAAAATAGCGGATGGGAAGGCCCTGCATGCCGTTGAACATCTCCCGGCGCATCTTGTCCAGAAAGCCCTGTGTCATGTAAGCCATGAGCTGGCTCTCCACGGTCAGGGAGATGATGGACAGGGTATAGAGGCCGATCAGCAGGAAGATGAGGGGCATGAGCTCTGCCTTGGCGGCCGCCCAGTCGCCCGAGAGATACCATTTTTCGATGACAGCCAGCACGCGCTGGATAAACAGAGACGGGATCGCCGCGACGACGGCGGAGAAGAGGATGCAGAACACGCTCAGCGGCGCCAGTACCGGATAGAAGCCGAAGAACTTCTTCAAAACCCAGCCGATGGCGGCGAAGTTTTCTTTCAGATTGCCCTGTCCGTGCTTATTCATCGCCGTCACCTCCCTTGGTCTGCTGCTCATAGATCTCGCGGTAAATGGAACTGCGCGCCAGAAGCTCGTCATGGGTTCCGGCATCGACGATGGTGCCGCCGTCCATGACAAGGATCAGATCCGCATCCTCCACGGAGTGTACGCGCTGGGCGATGATGATCTTGGTGGTCTCGGGGATGTATGTCCGGAAGCCCGCGCGGATGAGCGCGTCGGTGCGGGTATCCACCGCGGAAGTGGAGTCGTCCAGGATCAGGATCTTCGGCTTTTTCAGCAGGGCCCGGGCGATGCACAACCGCTGCTTCTGCCCGCCGGAGACATTGGTGCCGCCCTGCTCGATGTGGGTGTCGTAGCCGTCGGGGAAGGAGCGGATGAAATCGTCCGCCTGCGCGAGCCTGCAGGCCTCGGCGATCTCCTCATCCGTGGCCGCGGGATTGCCCCAGCGCAGGTTTTCCCGGATCGTACCGGAAAAGAGCACGTTCTTCTGCAGCACCATGGAGACGGCGCTGCGCAGGGTCTCGATGTCGTAATCGCGCACATCCACGCCGCCGACCTTCACGCGGCCCTCCGTCACGTCGTACAGGCGGGGGATCAGCTGCACCAGCGTGGTCTTGCCGGAGCCGGTGCCGCCCAGGATGCCCACGGTCATGCCGGACGCGATGTGCAGGTCGATATCGGCCAGGGCGCTCTCCCTGGCGTCTTTGGCATATTTGAAGGACACATCCTCAAAGTCCACGGAGCCGTCCGCCACTTCCATGACGGGGCTTTCGGGATTGGAGAGGGAGGGCTTCTCGTTGAGCACCTCGGCCAGGCGCTTCATGGCCTCCATGGACATGGTCATCATCACATAGATCATGGAGATCATCATCAGGCTCATCAGGATCTGCATGCCGTAGGTGAGCATGGCCGAGATCTGACCCACGTCAATGACCTGGCCGCGGCTCTCCACGATGATCCTGGCGCCGACCAGCAGCACAAAGACCATGTTGAAGTTCATGCACAGCGTCATCAGCGGGGAGTTGAGGGCCACGATGCGCTCGGCGCGGGTGAAGTCCTTTCGGATATCGTCCGAGGCCGCGGCGAACTTCTGCTTTTCAAAGTCCTCGCGGGCAAAGCTCTTGACCACGCGCATGCCGCGCACGTTCTCCTCGATGGACTCGTTCATCCGGTCGTACTTGCGGAAGACCGCCCGGAAGGCGGGCATGGCGTGCCTTGCGATCACCAGCAGGCCCGCGATCAGCACCGGGATCACGACCACAAAGGTGGTGGCGAGGCTGCCGCCCATGCGATAGGCCATGATGATCGAGAACACGAACATCAGCGGCGCGCGCACCGCCAGCCGTATCGTCATCATGAAGGCCATCTGCACGCTGCCGATGTCCGTGGTCAGGCGGGTGACGAGCGAGGCGGTCGAGAACTTGTCGATGTTTTCAAAGGAGAAATGCTGGATGCGCTCAAACACGTCCCGCCGCACGTTGCGGGCAAAGCCGGTGGAGGCCTTCGAGCCCATGTAGCCGCCGCCCGCGCCGCACAGCAGGGAGACGACCGCCATGGCAACGAGGATCACGCCCACGCGCACGACCTCGTTCATCGGGGCGCCCGCCTTGATGTCGTTGACGAGGTCGGCGGTGAAGAAGGGGATCAGCACCTCTATCAGCACCTCGAAAACCATGAACAGCAAGGTGCAGATCGCCGGGGCCTTATACTCCCGGATGCACTTGACAAAGGTTTTAATCATCGCTCTTCTCGCTTCCTTTCCCGCAGTCCGACCAGGCGTTTTTCAGCATCACGTCCGTGACGGCCAGAAGCTCTTCGATCTGCGCTTCACTCAGCCCGCGGGTGAGCCAGGAGAAGGTCTCCTGTTCCACCCGGGTGACCTCGTCCTTCAGGCCCTTCGCCTTCTCGGTCGAGGAGACGCGCTTGAAGCGGCGGTCCCGGCTGCTCTGCTCGCAGCGGATGAACTCCTTTTTCTCAAGCCTTCGCAGAATGTCCGTCATGTTGGCGTGGCTGAGGCGCGAAGCCTGCTCCAGATCGCGCTGGCTGATCTCCTGCCGGCCCTCCGCCTCGAGCCGGCCGAGGCTCGCCAGCACGCCGAACTGCACGCCGGTCAGCTCCTTCTCGCCGAGCATCTCGTCGAGCTTGCGGCGAAAAGCCCGGTGCAGCAGGGAAAAGCGAAAGCCAATGGGCAGTTCCTGCAGCATATCATCATCTCGCAAAATAAAATGTCGTACACGACATGTCGTGCGCGACTTATTATAGCCGTTTTCCCGGCGTTGTCAAGCCCCGAAGCTCTGCTTCCGCCCTTTTTTGCGGATCTCTCCCGCTGCCGGGCCGGCGCTTTTTTCTCCGGCGCTCTTGCCTGCCGGGGCGGGATTTGGTAAGATAGACGCGAAAAGAAAACGGGAGGGCAGAGCATGCTGCGTCTCATCATCGGCAAAGCCGGCGCCGGGAAGACCGGCGCGATCATCGAGGAGATCCGTCAGGCCGTCGCGGCCGGGCGGGGCGGCCGCATGCTTCTGGTGCCCGAGCAGTACAGCCACGAGGCCGAGCGCGAGCTCTGCCGCGTCTGCGGTGACTCCCTCTCCCTCTATGGCGAGGTGTTCAGCTTCACGGGCCTTGCCCGCCGCGTGCTGCAGCAGCAGGGCGGCGCGGCGCGGCAGTGGCTGGATAAGGGCGGAAGGCTGCTGTGCATGGCGCTGGCCCTCGAGCAGGTCGGCCCCCGTCTGCGCATCTACGAGGCGGCGCGGCGCAAAAGCGAGCTGCAGAGCATGCTGCTGGCCGCGGTGGACGAGCTCAAGAGCGCCTGCGTCACGCCCGAGATGCTGGAGCAGGCAGCCGAAGCCTGCGACGACGGTCTCGGCGACAAGCTGCGCGATCTGGCCCTGATCCGGGGCGCCTATGACGCCATCGCCGCGAGCGGCAGGGCCGACCCCGCCGACCGGCTCACGGTGCTGGCCGAAAAGATCGCGGACTCCGACCTCGGGCCGGAGAACCACATCTATGTGGACGGCTTCATCGACTTCACCCGGCAGGAGCAGGAGGTGCTGAGCGCGCTGCTGCGCAGGGGCGTGCAGCTCACGGTCTGCATGACCGTGGACGATCTGGAAGAGGGCAGCGAGGTCTTCGCCCTCCCGCGCATCTCCTGCCGCCGCCTGCTGGACACTGCGCGGGAGCTGGGCGTGCCCGCGCGGACGGAGCGGCTGAGCGGGGCCTCCAAGCCTGACGCCCTGCGCTGCTTCAGCGAGCATATGTTCTCCTTCTCGCGCGAGCGCTGGGAGGGCGAAAAGCCCCCCATCCGCCTCTCCGCCGCCGAGAGCGTTACCGCCGAGTGCGAGGCCGCGGCCGCGCGCGTGCTGGAGCTGGTGCGCGGCGAGGGCTGCCGCTGGCGGGATATCGCCGTCGCCGTGCGCGGCTTCGAGGACTACCGCGGGACGCTCGAGAGCGTATTCCGGCATTACGGCATCCCCCTCTTCACCGCCCGGCGCAGCGAGCTGCTGCAAAAGCCGCTGCCCGCACTGCTCTCGCTGGCCTACGAGATCCTCGAGAGCGGCTGGGACGTGGACGACGTGATCGGCTACATGCGCACCGGACTCACGGGCCTGAGCCGTGAAGACTGCGATCTGCTGTGCGATTACATCTATAAATGGCAGCTGCGCGCCGCCGCCTGGGAGCGAAAGGGCGACTGGCGGCAGCATCCCGAGGGCTACGGCGCCGCCTACGACGAGGCGGCCGAGGAAAAGCTGCGGCGCATCAACACCCTGCGGCGCGCCCTGGCCGCTCCCCTGCTCCATCTGCGCGAGCGGGCGTTGGCCGCGGAGACGGCGCGGGAGCAGGCCGCGGCGCTGGCCGCCTATCTGGAGGAACTGGCGCTGCCGCGGCAGCTGGAGGAGCGCTCCGAGGCCCTTGAGGCGGACGGACGGCAGGCGCCGGCCGCCGAGTACCGCCAGCTCTGGGACATCCTCGTCAGCGCGCTGGAGCAGGCCGCCGCCATTCTGGACGATACGCGGATGGAGATGCACGATTTCGCTCAGCTCTTCCTGCGCATGCTCAGCCAGTACGACGTGGGGCTCATCCCCGTGGCGCTCGACCGGGTCTCCGCCGGCGACTTCGACCGCATGCGCCGCCGCACGATCCGGCATCTGCTGGTGCTCGGCTGCAGCGATGACCGTCTCCCCATGGCCGACGCCGAGGGCGGGGTCTTCACCGGGGAGGAGCGGGAGCGGCTGCTGGCGCTGGACATCGACCTCGGCGCGGGCGACGGCGAGCTGTGGCGGGAGTTCTCGCTGATCTACAACACACTGACGCTGCCGGACCGCAGCCTGTATCTGAGCTACGCGGTCGCGAACGCGGACGGGGACGCGCTGCGCCCCTCGCTGGTGTTCAGCCGGGCGAGGGAGCTCTTCGGCCTGCCGGTGGAGAGCCTCCCGGGAGAGCTTCTGCGCCTGTCGGCGCAGGCGCCGGCGCTGTCGCTCGCGGCTCTGGCCCTGCACGGCGGGAGCCCCGCCGCCCAGGCGGCCGCCGCCTATTTCCGGCAGGAGGAGCCGGCGCGCTTTGCCAGGCTCGAGGCCGCGGCGCAGATGACGCGCGGGCGTCTCTCCCCCGAGGCGGTCCGGAGCCTCTACGGCAGCCGGCTGCGCCTGAGCGCCTCGCGCATCGACAAATTCGCCTCCTGCCGCTACGCCTATTTCTGTCAGTACGGCCTGCGGGCCAAAAAATACGAACCGGCCGGCTTCCAGCCGCCGGAGATCGGCACCTTCATGCACTATGTGCTCGAGCACGTCGCCCGCGCCGCGGGAGAGCGCGGCGGCTTCGCCGCCCTGACGGACGAGGAGCTGTACGCCCTGACGGAGGAATACGTGGCGGCCTACGTGCATGAGGAGCTCAACGACTTTCAGGAAAAGAGCAGCCGTTTCCGGCACCTCTTTTGCCGCCTGAGCGGGGACGTGCACCGCGTCGTGGCCGACATGGCGGGAGAGCTGCGGCGCTCGGACTTCGTGCCGCTGGACTTCGAGCTCGATTTCTCGAAGGCGCAGGACATGCGCCCGGTGGAGCTGTCGAAGGACGGCGCCTCCGTCACGCTCACCGGCGTCGCCGACCGGGTGGACGGCTGGCTGCAAGGCGATAAACTCTACCTGCGCGTCGTGGACTACAAGACGGGCGTGAAAAAGTTCTCCCTCGCCGACGTGTGGCACGGGATGGGCCTGCAGATGCTCCTGTACCTCTTCGCGCTGGAAAACGACGGCGCGGGACGCTACGGGAAGGAGATCGTGCCCGCGGGCGTGATGTACGTCCCGGCGCGAAGCCCCCTGCTCTCCCTCGACGCCGACGACGAGGCCGAGGCCGGGAAGCTCCGGCGGGACAAGCTGCGCCGCAGCGGTCTGGTGCTGGGCGACGGGGCGCTGATGGAGGCCTGGGAAAAGGGCGAGGACAAGCGTTACATCCCCGTGAAGTTCAAAAATGGCAGGGCCGGGGCCGAGGGCGTGGCGTCGCTCGCGCAGCTTGGCGCGCTGCGGGAGCATATCCGGGACACGCTCGGCGAGATGGCGCAGGCCCTGAGCCGGGGCAGCATCGCGGCCGACCCCTTCTACCGCAGCCAGCAGGAGAACGCCTGCGCCAAATGCGAGTATTACGACGCCTGTCATTTCATCGACGGAGAGAACGGCGAGCATATCCGTTACCTGCCCCGCTACAGCGACAAGGAGGTCTGGGGCATGCTGGAGGAGCAGCGGCTCGCCCGGACGGACGGGAGCGATCATGTCTGAATACAGGCCGACAATTGCACAGAAGGACGCCATCGAGTGCCGGGGCGGGACCGTCCTGGTCTCCGCCGGCGCGGGCAGCGGCAAGACCAGGGTGCTCACCGAGCGCCTGCTGCGCTATATCCGCGACGAGGAGCAGCCCGCCGATCTGGACAGCTTCCTGATCATCACCTTCACGCGCGCCGCCGCGGGAGAGCTGCGCGGCCGCATCACCGAGGAGCTGAACGAGGCGCTGGCCGCAGACCCCGGCAACCGGCGTCTGCGGCGGCAGAGCGCGCTGGTGCGCCGCGCGCAGATCGGCACGATCCACGGCTTCTGCGCGGCGCTGCTGCGGGAATTTGCGCACCGCGCCGCTCTGAGCCCGGACTTCCGCATCGCCGCGGAGGAGCGGGCGGCGGACATGAAGGCCGCCGCGCTGGAGCGGACGATGGAGCGCTGGTACGACAGGCAGGACGAGAAGCCGGGCTTTGCCCTGCTGGCCGACACGGTCGGCGCCGGGCGGGACGACCGGCGCCTTGCCGAGCTCGCCCTCTCGCTCTATGACAGGATGCAGTGCCACCCGCGGCCTGAGCGCTGGGCCGGGGAGCAGGTCTCGCTTCTGCGGGAGAAGGTCTCTGACGTGGGCGAGACGCTCTGGGGGCGGGAACTGCTGCGCCGCGCCGCCGAGCAGGCCGAATACTGGTGCACGGAATTTGACCGGATGATGCCCACGGTCTGTCAGGACGAGAAGATCCGGAAGGCCTATTACGACAGCTTTGCCGGGACCGCCGACGCGCTGCGTGAGCTGCGCCGCGCTCTCTCGCTCGGCTGGGAGCAGGCGAGAGCCTGCTTCCCCATCCCCTTCCCGACCCTCGGAAGACTTCTGAAATACGACGATCCCGACGCCGCCGAATACGTCAGGGAGCGGCGCAAGGCCTGCAAGGCCGCCATGGACAGGCTCGCGGACAGCTTCGCCGACTCCTCGGACAAGCTGCTCGCGGACATGGCGGCAGCCGAGCCCGCGATGAGCGCCCTGCTGCAGCTGGTGCTGGATTTCGAGGCGGAGTACGCAAAGGACAAGCGCCGGGCCAATCTGCTGGACTATGCCGATCTCGAACACATGGCGGCGGCGCTGCTCACGAACGAGGACGGCAGCCCCACGGAGCTGGCCCGCGAGATCTCCGGGCGCTATACCGAGATCATGGTGGACGAGTATCAGGACGTGAGCCGGGTGCAGGACGCGATCTTCCGCGCCGTCTCCCGGGAGGGGAAGAACCTCTTCCTGGTGGGCGACGTGAAGCAGTCGATCTACCGCTTCCGGCTGGCCGACCCCACGATCTTCACCGAGAAATACGAGAGCTACGCCGACGCGCCCGCGCCCGGTGAGCCGCGGCGCATCCTGCTGCGGGAGAATTTCCGCTCCCGGCGCGAGATCCTCGACGCCGCGAACGCGGTCTTCTCCCTGTGCATGTCCAGGTCGCTGGGCGATCTGGACTACGACGAGGCGGCTGCCCTGCGCTATGGCGCGGACTATGCCGGCGCCGCGCCGCTGCCGGAGCTGACGCTCCTGCGGCTGAGCGCGGGCGGGGACGACGAGGAGAGCCCGGACAGGACCGCCGCGGAGGCCGCGGCCGTGGCAAAACATATCCGCGCACTGGTGGAGTCCGGCGCGACGGTCACCGAGCGCGGCGCGCAGCGCCCCATGCGCTACCGCGACGTCGCGATCCTGCTCCGCTCGGTCAACAGGGTGGGCGGCGTCTACCGGCGGGAGCTGGTCCGTCAGGGCGTGCCTGTCGGCAGCGGGCAGGGCGGCGGCTTTTTCAGCAGCGTGGAGGTCTCCGCGCTGGTGAACATGCTCGCGCTGGTGGACAATCCCCATCAGGACATCCCGCTGATCGCCGTGCTGCGCTCCCCCGCCTTCGGCTTCGACGCCGACGAGCTGTCGCGCATCCGCGCAAGGGACAAGGACTGCGATCTCTTCGGCGCGCTGCGGCTGGACGCGGCGGAAAATGAGAAGAGCCGCGTCTTTCTCGCGCTGCTGGAGCGGCTGCGGCAGGAGGCGCCGGATCTGCCCGCTGTCGAGCTGACCTGGCGGCTCATCGAGGAGATGGATCTGATCGCGGTCTGCGCGGCCATGTCCGACGGCGGCCTGCGCCGGGCGCGGATCATGGCGATGGTGACGCTCTCCGAGCGCTTCGAGGCCAGCGGCTACCGCGGGCTGCACCGTTATGTGCTGTGGCTGCGGCGGATGATCGAGAAGAATCAGGAACCGGCGCTCGGCTCCGACGGGGCCGACGCGGTGCAGATCCTGTCGGTGCACGCATCCAAGGGTCTGGAGTTCCCCGTGGTCTTCCTCTGCGACACCGCCCGGCAGTTTAACCGCCGGGACACGAGCGCCCCCGTACTCGTGCACCCGGAGCTGGGGCTGGGGCCGAAGCGAACGGACCTGGAGCGCCGGGTGGAGTACCCCACCTTGGCCCGCAACGCGATCAAACTGCGGCTCGAGCGCGAGACGCTTTCCGAGGAGCTGCGGCTTCTCTACGTGGCCATGACGCGCGCGAAGGAGCGGCTGTACCTGTACGCAGCGCTGAAGGACCCGGAGAAGAGCGTCGCAAACGCGCGCCTTACGCTGAGCGTGCCGATGGCGGTGGAGGTGCTGGCGCGGGCCAAATCCCCCGCGGACTGGCTGATCAGCGCTGCGCTCGCGGACGGCGGGGCGCATCTGCGCCTGCGCACGATCGAGGACGCGAGCGAGGAGGCGGAGGAGCCCGCCGCGCAGGCGCAGCCGGAGCTCGACGCCGAGGCCGAAGCGGTCCTGCGGCGCAATCTCGCCTACCGCTATCCCCACCGCGCGGCCGAGGACCTGCCCTCCAAAATCACCGCCACCGAGCTCAAGGGCCGGGACGAGGAGGATGAGGAGGCCGCGGCGCTCCTGCCGAAGCGGCGCCGCACCTTCCGGATGCCGGACTTCACGCGGGAGGAAAAGCCCTTGTCCGGCGCCGAGCGCGGCACCGCCACGCATCTCGTCCTCCAGTACATGGATTTCACGAAGGGCGACAGCCCCGAACATGTGAAGGAGGAGATCGAGCGCCTGCGCGCCGCGCGTTTCCTCAGCGACCGGGAGGCCGAAGCCGTGGACGCCGACGCGGTCCGCAAGCTCTTCGCCTCGAAGCTTGGACAGCGGATGCTGGCGGCGGACGCGCTCCGGCGCGAGTTCAAATTCTCCCTGCTCATCGACGCCGGCGAGCTTCTCGGCGAGGCCTCCGGTGAAGAGCTGCTGCTGCAGGGCGTGGTGGACTGCTTTTTTGAGGAGGACGGAGAACTCACCATCGTCGACTACAAGACCGACCGGCTCAAAACCCGCGCCGAGGCCGAGCGCCGCGCCGCCTTCTACGCGGGGCAGCTGCGCTCCTATGCCCGCGCGCTGACGCGCATCTGCCGCAAGCCGGTGCGCGAGTGCGCGCTCTACTTCCTCTCCGTCGGCGAGACGGTGATCGTGCCCTTTTCCGAATCATAAACGCGAATTTTCCGCCGGATTTCGCAAGAAATGCTTGCAATCCGGAAACAGCTGTGCTATACTTCGCTTTGCGCCATGTAACTATGCCCGCTCGCGAGGGCACAATCATGGCAGCCTTAGATGAGGAGCGTACGCAAAATGAAAGCAGGGATCCATCCCAACTACAAGCCGACCACCATTCGCTGCGCCTGCGGCAATGTGATCGAGACCGGTTCCACCAAGCAGAACATCACCGTTGAAATCTGCTCCAAGTGCCACCCCTTCTACACCGGCAAGCAGAAGCTGGTCGACACCAGCGGCCG
>CACYXC010000015.1:35398-43620 GCA_902778285.1 Oscillospiraceae bacterium
TGCACAGATTGTACCGCGAAAGGGGATTACCGTCCCCTCTCGCGCTCTCCCCATGCGAGTCCGACTTGCTCTGTATGGGTTTGTCTACAGTCTGAAAGCTCCGCCTCGAAATGAGGCGGAGCTTTTTGGTTCAGCCAGGGTTCAGCCAGGCTTACAAAGATCCCCCAAAACATGTTGTAGGGGCGGCTATCAGCCGCCCGCACAGTGCAGGTCCCTTCGCGCAAAAAAGATGGGCGAGTTCATAAACAGCATGAATTCGCCCAACATCGATAAAACATTTCCTTTTTCTGCCGGGCGGCTGATAGCCGCCCCTACGAGAGAATACGCGATATTGGCCTTTTTTCGAAGCCCCCTGTCTTTACCGCTCCTCTCGGAAGTAGGCCAGGCCGAGCGAGGCGGGCGGCTGATTCTCGCGCTTGTTGCGCATGGAGGAGATGACCAGCACGATGATCGTCACCACATAGGGCGCCATCTTGTAGATCTCCTTGATCGCGAGGTCCATGCCGGTGGGGATGAACACGTTCAGGATATACAGACCGCCGAAGAGGATGGAGGCAAAAATGCTCATCGCGGGCCGCCAGACCGTGAAGATGACCAGCGCCACCGCGAGCCAGCCGCGGTCGCCGAAGGCGTTGTTGGTCCAGACGCCGGAGGCATAGTCCATCACGTAGTACAGGCCGCCGAGGCCGGAGATGATCGAGCCGAGGATCGTGGCCGTGTACTTGTAGGCCACGACGTTGATGCCGGCGGTGTCGGCCGTGCTGGGGTTCTCGCCCACGGCGCGCAGATGCAGGCCCGTGCGGGTGTGGTTGAGCACCCAGGAGGCCGCGAGCGCGATCACGATGGCGAGATAGGCGAGGAAGCTGTAGGACAAAAAGATCTTCCCGAACCAGCCGAGGCTCCCGGCGAAGGGCAGCTTGCGGCTGAAGGCCTGGCTCGTGCGGGTCAGGACGATGGAGGGGATGTCCGTCTTGACGAGCTTGATGAGCGAGCCGCCGAAGAAGTTGCCGAAGCCCACGCCGAAGGTGGTCAGCGCCAGACCGGTCACGTTCTGGTTGGCGCGCAGCGTCACGGTCAGGAAGCAGTAGAGCAGCCCCATCAGCGCCGAGCCGAGGATGCAGCTGAACAGCGGGATCAGAACGGTCAGCACCGGGTTCATCTCCGCGCCGGAGTTTTCGTAGAGGAATGCGCCGATGACGCCGCAGATGCCGCCGACGTACATGATGCCGGCCGTGCCGAGGTTGAGGTTGCCGGATTTCTCCGTCAGCGTTTCGCCGGTGCAGCCCAGCATCAGCGGGATGCCCTGCATGACGGCGCGGGGGATGAACGAGACGATATCAAACACGCTTCTCAACCTCCTTGCTCTTCCTGCTGACGCTGAGCTTGTAGTTGACAAAGAAATCGGAGCCGATGATGCAGAAAATGAGGACGGCGGTCAGCATGTCGCCGAAGCTCATGTTGAGGCCGATGCTCGTCGCGATCTCCTTCGCGCCGGTGCCGAGGAAGATCAGCATGCCGGAGAAGAGCACCATCACGATCGGGTCGAACTTGGCCAGCCACGAGACCATGACCGCGGTAAAGCCCTGGCCGCCGGCGATGACCGAAGACACGTTGTGGTTGATGCTGCCGACGAGCAGGAAGCCCGTCAGGCCGCAGATCAGGCCGGACAGCAGCATCGTGCGCACGACGACCCGCTCCACCTTGATGCCGACGTAGCGGGCGGTGCGCTCCGACTCGCCGACGACCGTCAGCTCAAAGCCGTGCTTGGTGTAATTGAGATAGAAATACAGGAACACGGTCAGCACGGCGGCGACCACGATGACCAGCAGGTAGCGGTTCACCAGCTGGGGCACCCAGCCGAACTGCGTCTTCTGGTTGATGATGCCCATCTGGCCGGAGCCCTTCGGGTTCTCCCAGACGACACAGAAGAAGTTGACGATCTGCATCGCGACGTAGTTCATCATCAGGGTAAAAAGCGTCTCGTTGGTGTTGAAGCGCGCCTTGAAGAAGGCCGGGATGCCGGCCCAGATCGCGCCGACGGCCATGGAGGCCAGCAGCATGGCGGCGATCGCGGCGGCGTTGGGGAGCTTGCCCTCCAGCAGCACCATGCAGGCCGTGGCGGCCATCGCGCCGGCCAGCACCTGCCCCTCCGCGCCGAGGTTCCAGCAGCGCATGCGGAAGGCCGGGGTGACCGCGAGGGAGATCAGCAGCAGGATCGCGGTATTCTGGAAGAAGATCCAGGTCTTTCGCGTGGAGCCGAAGGAGCCCTTGACGATCGCGGCGAAAACCTCCAGAGGGTTCGTCTTCGTTGTGACGACCGTGATCACCGCGCACAGCAGCACGCCGACGAGCAGCCCGAGCAGACGGATGGCGAGCGCCTTCCCGCGGGAGATCTCGCCCCGTTTGGAAATATGTATCATGCCTTCGCACCTCCGAGCTTCGTCATCATCGCGCCGACCTCGTTCTTGTTGGTATGGCGGCCGTCGACGATCCCGCTGACCTTGCCGCCGCAGAGCACGAGGATGCGGTCGGCCAGCTCCAGCAGCACGTCCAGATCCTCGCCCACATAGACGACGGCGACGCCGGCCTTTTTCTGGCGGTTGACCAGATCGTAAATGGTATAGGAGGAGTTGATGTCCAGCCCGCGCACCGCGTAGGCCGTCAGCAGCACGGTCGGGGCGTTGGCGATTTCACGGCCGACCAGCACCTTCTGCACGTTGCCGCCGGAGAGGCGGCGCACCGGCGTGCGGATGCCCGGCGTGTTGACCGACAGATCCTGCACGACGTGCTCGGCAAGCGTTCTGGGGGAGGCGCGGTCGGTGAAGAAGGAGTGGCCCATGCGGAAGGAGCGGAGCATCATGTTGTCCGCCAGGTCCATATTGCCCACGAGGCCCATGCCGAGGCGGTCCTCCGGCACGAAGGAGAGCGCGACGCCCATCTTCTGGATGCTCAGCGGGTTTTTGCCGATCAGCTCCTCGCTGCTGCCGTCGTTCTCGATATAGCGGATAGAGCCGCTCTGCACCTTCTGCAGACCGGCGATGGCCTCCAGCAGCTCCTTTTGGCCGCAGCCGGAGACACCCGCGATGCCGAGGATCTCGCCCGTGTTGGCGGTGAAGCTCACATTGTCGAGCTTGACGGTGCCCTCCTGATCGCGCACGGTCAGGTTCTCGACCACGATGCGCGGCTTCGGATCGACCGGCTCGGGCCGCTCGATGTTCAGCACGACGGGACGGCCGACCATCATGTTGGTCATCTCCTGCGCGTTCGTATTCTTCGTCAGCATATCGCCGCTGAACTGCCCCTTGCGCAGCACGGCCACGCGGTCGGAGAGCTCCTCCACCTCGTGCATCTTGTGCGTGATGATGACCACGGCCTTGCCGTCATCGCGCATGTTGCGCAGCACGGCAAAGAGCTTTTCGGTCTCCTGCGGGGTCAGCACGGCAGTCGGCTCGTCGAGGATCAGGATGTCCGCGCCGCGGTAGAGCACCTTGACGATCTCCACCGTCTGCTTCTGGGAAACGGACATATCGTAGATCTTCTGCTCCGGGTCGACCTCGAAGCCGTAGGCGGCGCAGATCTCGCGGATCTTCTTCGTCGCGCCCTTGAGGTCGAGCTTGCCGGGCAGGCCGAGCACGATGTTCTCGGCGGCGGTGAGCACGTCCACGAGCTTGAAATGCTGGTGGATCATGCCGATGCCGAGATCAAAGGCGTCCTTGGGGGAGCGGATGACGACCTGTTTGCCGTCTATGGCGATCGTGCCCTCATCCGGGAAGTAGACGCCGGAGAGCATGTTCATCAGCGTGGTCTTGCCGCTGCCGTTTTCGCCCAGCAGGGCCAGGATCTCGCCGCGGTAGATATTGAGCCAGCATTTGTCGTTGGCGACGACGGAGCCGAAGCGCTTCGTGATGTCACGCATCGCTACGGCGGGGATTCGTTCCTCCATCGGGCATTCCTCCTTTGGAATCAAACTGTCTGACCCGTCCGAACCGGGGGGATCGGACGGGAACGGCGGGCTTTCCTTCGCTCTGGGGGCAAAAGTGACCCTTGCCCGCGGAGCGAAAGAAAGCCCTGCGAAGGCGCAGGGCTTTCTGTTTGGCGTTTCGACTATTACAGGACGGTGATGCCGTCGATCAGGATGTCGAAGTAGGGAGCGCTGCGGGTCTCGGACTCGTGGAAGAAGCCGTCCCAGATGCACTCGTTGCCCTCATAGAAGGCGGCCTTGTCGTAGGTCTCAAG
Organism: Oscillospiraceae bacterium; assembly: GCA_902778285.1. Classification (GTDB taxonomy): domain Bacteria; phylum Bacillota; class Clostridia; order Oscillospirales; family Oscillospiraceae; genus Limivicinus. The sequence goes on from CACYXC010000015.1 coordinate 39,635, forward strand.
GGTCTCACCGCCGACAGTCCACTTGGCGGTGTCGAAGACATGCAGGCTGCCGTCCAGCAGAGCGGCCTCGGCGGCGGCGAGCGCCTCCTCGGTGCCCTCGGCGGCGACGGCGGTGTTGACCTCGGTCAGCTTGACGGAGCCGGTCTCAAGGGTGCCGCACCAGTCGACGTCATAGTTCTCGCCGTTCATGACGGCCTTGATGGCGTACTCGAAGTAGGGCTGCCAGTCGATGCGGGAGGAGACGATGTAGGTGTTGGGGCAGGCGGCGAGAGTGGAGCCGTTGTAGGAGACGTTCGGGACGCCGGCGGCCTCGCAGGCATTGGGGGCGCCCATGGAGTCGGCATGCTGGGAGATCAGGACGCAGCCGCCGGCGATCAGCTTCTCGGCAGCTTCCTTCTCGAGGGTCTCATCGAGCCAGGTGCCGGTGTAGACGACGTCCATCGTCACGTTCTCGCAGCCCTCGACGGAGCGGAGGCCCAGGAACCAGGAGGTGTAGCCGGACATGACCTCGGCGTAAGGCATGGCGGCGACGTAACCGACCTTGCAGTCGGCGGCGGCCTTGCCCTCGTTCATCATCTCGACCAGCTTCATACCGGCGGCGATGCCGGCGAGGTAGCGGCCCTCAAAGATGGAGGCAAAAGCGTTGTGGAAGTTCTCGACACCGGCGCCCTGCGCGTTGTCGGCGGTGCAGGAGGTGAACTGGACCTCGGGAGCCTCCTGAGCGGCCTGGAGCAGGTAGGAGCCGTGGCCGTAGCTGTCGGAAAAGACGACCTTGCAGCCGTCGTCCGCCAGCTCGAGAGCGGCGTCGTAGCCCTCGGTGTTGGTGTCGTCGATGTTGGTCTTGATGACGCCCTCAACGCCCAGCGCCTCGCAGGCGGCCTTGAAGCCGTTGATGAAGTTGGCGTCGTAACCGGAGTTCTCGTCGTGCAGGCAGATCAGGCCGGCCTTGAAGCTCTCCTCGGCGGAAGCGGTAACGCTGACGGAGGCGAGCGCGACGATCATAACGAGCGCGAGCAGCATTGCGATGATCTTCTTCATTTTGTTTCTCCTTTAAAAAGTATTTATCAGGGCCGGGAAGGACCCGGAGGCCCTCCGCGGCTCACCTAAACCGCTGCTGCGGAAAAGGGCGGGGCGTCAGAAGAAGCTTATTCCATTCCGCTTCCGCGGTTTCCGAAAGAGCCGCGAAAGCTCCATATCCATAAGCTCCTTCTTCCTTTCCAAATCAAGCCCGCTTCGCCGGGCCTTGATTCGGTGAAGAAACGCAGAGATAAGCAAAAAGAGGCTTCGTTTGAAGCCTCTCAACAAAAACACGAATCACAGGGGTCGGAATTTGTCAGGCCCTCTCGTGTCTTCGATAGTCCGGTCATTTACGGTGTCCGGGTAGAAACTTCAAATCCATATCATTTGGTATATATCGAAACCTGTTTAATTATAGTATTATACTAAGCGCCCGGTCGAAAAAAGTCAAGTAGAAATTTGGCCATTTTCAACATTTTTGGGTTCCATAATTTGTATAAAATGTTGAACCTTTTCTGTCAACCGGCGGCTTCCGCTCAGCAGAAGCGGAGGCTGTCGTCGCTCATGGAGGCGATGCGCGCCAGAGACTCCACGCGCAGGCCCTGCGCGCGCAGGAGATTGCCGCCGCCCTGGAACGCCTTCTCGATGGCGATGCCGACGCCGACCACGGTGCCGCCCGCCTGCTCCACCAGCGCCTTGAGGCCGACCAGCGCAGCGCCCGTGGCCAGAAAGTCGTCCACGATCAGCACCCGGTCCTGCGCGCCGAGGTACTCCTTCGACACGACGACGGTGTTGGTGTTGCCGTGGGTGAAAGACTCCACCTGCACGGAATACAGCTCGTCGGAGATGTTTTTGGTCTTGCTCTTCTTCGCGAAGACCACCGGGCAGCCGAACACATAGCCGACAAAGCTCGCGATGGCGATGCCGGAGGCCTCGATGGTCAGGATCTTGTTGACGCCCGCCCCCTCGTAGAGGCGCTTGAGCTCGCAGGCCATCTCGTAGAGCAGCTGCGGGTCGAGCTGGTGATTGAGGAAGCTGTCCACCTTCAGGATGCCGCCGGGCCTGACCTTGCCCTCCGAGAGAATGCGATCTTCCAAGAGTTTCATGGATCTTTCCTCCTAAAACCGAAAAAAGCCCGTCGTTTGGTTTTCGACAGGCTTTGTTTCGGGTAATGTTCGATTACACAGCGCGGGTGACCTTACCGCTGCGCAGGCAGCGAGTGCAGACGTAGACATGCCTGGGAGAGCCGTCCACGATGGCCTTGACGCGCTTCACGTTCGGCTTCCAGGTACGGTTGGAACGTCTGTGAGAATGGCTGACCTTGATGCCGAAGGCCACATCCTTTTCGCAGAACTGACATTTCGCCATAGCTTGAAGCACCTCCTTGCTTGTGTTATGCTGGAAACAGCTTTGTTATTTTAGCAGACCGAAACGGCAAATGCAAGATATATTTTTGATTTTGGCGGAAAAATCTCTCTTTTCTCCGCATCCGCCCCTCTCCTTTGCAGAAAATGCTTGCAAAACCGCCGTATATACTGTAAAATAATACAGCTAACAGCGGTTTTTCAGAAACTAATGATTCGGGAGGTCCCATTTTATGATTACTGCAGGCGAATTCAGAAACGGCGTTACCTTTGAGATGGACGGCAACGTCATGCAGGTCGTCGAGTTCCAGCATGTCAAGCCCGGCAAGGGCGCTGCCTTTGTCCGCACCAAGATGAAGAACGTCATCACCGGCGCCGTGACCGAAACTTCCTTCAACCCCACCGCCAAGTTTGAGAACGCCACCGTTGACCGCGTCACCATGGAGTACAGCTACAACGACGGCAACCTCTACTACTTCATGAACCCCGAGACCTATGAGCTCGAGCCGGTGGACGGCTCCGTCCTGGGCGACAACTTCAAGTTCGTCAAGGAAAATATGGAGTGCACCATCTACTCCTACAAGGGCAAGGTCTTCAACGTGGAGCCTCCCTTCTTTGTGGAGCTTGAGGTCACCGATACCGACCCCGGCTTTGCCGGCAACACCGCCACCAACGCCACCAAGCCCGCCACGCTGGAGACCGGCGCCGAAATCAAGGTTCCCCTCTTCATCGACCGCGGCGAGCGCATCAAGGTCGATACCCGCACCGGCGAGTATCTGTCCAGGGCGTAAGCGGCGCACTTCGGAAAAATGGGGGAGGTTTTCGGATCTCCCCCTTTTTTGAACTTGTCAGATCATATTTACAGACGGGAGGTACCAAGATGACGATTGTCGAGAAAGCTGCCTACTTGAAGGGTTTGACCGAGGGCCTGGGCGTTGAGCCCGAATCCCGGGACGGAAAGCTCTGGAGCGCGCTGAACGATCTGCTGTCGGACATGGCGCATGAGATCGAGGACCTCCAGGCTGTGAGCTCTGACTACGCCGAAGTGATCGACGACATCTGCGAGGATCTGAGCTATCTGGAGGAGCTGGCGGGCGATCTGGAGGGCGCGGAGGATTTCGACGAGTTCGAGGACGAGGACGACGAGGACAAGGTCTACGATCTGGCGGACTACGGCATCAGCGGCGATTTCGACGACGAGGGCGACGAGCCCGCGGACGGCGACGAGGACGAGGAAGTCGAGTACGACGGCGTCATGTACGACGTGACCTGTCCCTCCTGCGGCGAGGAGATCAGCTTCGACGAGGAGACGCTGGCGCAGGGCAGCATCAAGTGCCCCAACTGCGGCGAGGTGCTGGAGTTCGACCTCGGCGAGGACAAAGAGTAAGTTTTGAGTTTTCAGTTTTGAGTTTTGAGGAAACGAGGCACGGCGTTCGCCGTAGGCACGGCGTTCGCCGTGCCTCGCTTTTTGTGTGGCGGCGTCCCCGATGGTTCCCAAAGCCTTCTCCTTGAGTAACCGCTGAATAAAGGCGGTTTGTTATAAAATGGCGTAAATTAAGGGAAGCATTTGGATATTTCCGGTAAATTGTATGGGTTATCTACAGG
>CACYXC010000016.1 GCA_902778285.1 Oscillospiraceae bacterium
TTTTCAGCTTGTTTTGGACTTCTTCACCGAATTTCTCAACATCTACGCAGCAAACCCGCTTTCAGCTTGAGCTGAAAGCGGGTTTGTCTACGGTCTGACAGGCGGCTGAGATCAGCCGCCTGTCCGATCAGTATCCGGTTTTCGACAGGATCGAATCATATCTCACCCTGCAGTCGTCCAGCGTGATCTGGTTCTCGCGCCGGACGATGTAGCGATAGGTCTCGTCGCTGCTGTGCGCGGCGAGATCCAGCAGGTAGCGCTGGCAGGCGCAAATCGCCCCCATGGCCAGATCCGCCGAGGAAGCGGCGAAGTGTTTTCCCTCCTCCGCGCAGATGCCGGCGAGCTCGTCGAGCAGCTCCAGCAGCTGATGCATCATGTTGACGATCTCGTTGGCGATGGCGGCGGCAGGCTGCATGGCGGCTTCGACCGTGCGCTCGTCACCGTCTTTGCGCGCCTTTCTCAACGGGCCGCGGCACTTGACGTCCTCATCGATCAGCTGGATCATGTATCCGCGCAGGATCTCGCCGTTGCGCAGCATATAATCCAGGCGCTCGCTGCTTCCCTTCGCCCCGGCGGTCAGTGCCGCGGCGCGCAGGAAATACGCCGATGCCGAGGCCGCGGTCAGCGCGGCGCCGCTGCCGACGTCGGTGCGGCTGTCAGGCTCGGAGAGGGATTTGGTCAGCTCATCGGGGAGCTTTTTCCGGAAGACTTCGATTTTAATGCTTTCTGCCATGTTGTTCTCTCCTTAGTCTCTGTTGAACTCCCGCAGCTGCAATCCTTCGTTTTTCTGCAGCGCCCAGTTGATGCACCACTGGGAGGTGAACAGCAGCAGGTCGTTGCCCTTGAAGTCCTGCACCCATTTCGTATCGCTGGTCAGATTGAGGGAACGGATGTCGATCCCCTCGCTGTCCACCCAGCGGACCAGCTCATAGGGCATGGAGCGGCGGCGGATATCCACGCCGTACTCCGACTTGAGCCGGTATTCCAGCACCTCGAACTGCAGCACGCCCACGACGCCGACGATGACTTCCTCCACGCCGGTGTGCGGCTCATGGAAGATCTGGATGGCGCCCTCCTGCGCGATCTGCAGGATGCCCTTCTCAAACTGCTTGCGCTTCATGGTGTCGATGCGCTCCACCGCGGCGAAATGCTCCGGCGCGAAGGTGGGGATACCCTCAAAGCAGGCGTTCATCCCCTTTTCGCAGATCGTGTCGCCGATGGAGAAAATGCCGGGGTCGAAGACGCCGATGATGTCACCGGCATAGGCCTCGTCGATGATCGCGCGCTCCTGCGCCATCAGCTGCTGCGGCTGGGCAAGCCGCAGGGCCTTGCCGCCCTGCACGTGGAAATACTCCCTGTCGCGCTCAAAGCGCCCCGAGCAGATGCGCATGAAGGCGATGCGGTCGCGGTGCGCCTTATTCATGTTCGCCTGGATCTTAAAGACGAAGGCCGAAAAGCGCTCATCCAGGGGATCGATGATATCGTCCCCGGAAACACGGGGCAGCGGCGGCATCGTCAGCTTCAAAAAGCTCTCCAGAAACGGCTCCACGCCGAAATTGTTGAGCGCCGAGCCGAAAAATACCGGGCTCAGGCGGCCGCGGCGCACCTCCTCCAGATCGAACTCGAAGCCCGCGCCGTCCAGCAGCTCGATATCGTCCGCCAGACTCTGCCGCAGACGCGGTCCGATCAGCTCGTCCAGCTTCCCGGTCTCGTCCAGCGTGCACTCGACGGCGCGGATGCGGCTGGTGCCGCGATGGAACTCGTTGAAGGCGAGGATGGCCTGCTTCTCGCGGTCATACACGCCCTTGAAGTCCTGCCCGCAGCCGATGGGCCAGTTCATCGGGTAGGTGCCGATGCCGAACTCCCGCTCCAGCTCCTCCATCAGCTCATAGGGGCTGCGCGCCTCGCGGTCGAGCTTGTTGATGAAGGTGAAAATGGGGATGTGCCGCATGGCGCAGATCTTGAAGAGCTTGCGGGTCTGCGGCTCGATGCCCTTTGCAGCGTCGATGACCATGACGGCGGAATCCGCCGCCATCAGCGTGCGGTAGGTATCCTCCGAAAAATCCTGGTGACCCGGAGTATCGAGGATATTGATGCAGAAGCCCTCGTATTCAAACTGCATGACCGAGGAGGTGATGGAGATGCCGCGCTGCTTCTCCAGCTCCATCCAGTCCGACACCGCGTGACGGGCGGTGGCCTTGCCCTTGACGGAGCCGGCCAGCTGAATGGCGCCGCCGTAGAGCAGCAGTTTTTCCGTCAAAGTGGTTTTGCCGGCGTCCGGGTGCGAGATGATCGCGAAGGTCCGGCGCCGTTCGATCTCACGTTTCAAATCTGCCATGTTTCAGCTCCGTTCTCGACAGGTCTTACCTTTCCGGCCCGGATGCGGGGCGTGCGGTTTCGACTTATCGGGAATCCTTTATTACAGTTCTGTTTTCAAACTGTGTCATATTACCATATCAGGCCGGAAAATGCAAAAGGTTTATTGCTGAAAATCCGTAAAAAGAACATTCATATCCACACCGCAGCGGATCCCGTCCACATTCTTCCGGTCGCTGAACTGCCAGAGCTGATAATCCCGCGCATCGGCCGGGGGCATTCCGTCCCGGGTGTAATTTGCCATCCATAGGCAATACGGCTCCAGCGGCCTGCGATCGATGGAGGCCTTGTAAAAATAGCTTCCCGAATAAACCCCTGCCCGATACCCAGCCGATTCGACCCTGCGGCAGAAAGCCCGCGCATTGTGAGTCCGCTGTTCGGCGCTGAGCCGGTCGGCGCGTCCCTCCGGGTACTCCCCGGAAAATTCCACGTCATAGAAGATCGGCAGATCCAGCTTCCGGCCGCGCAGGACCGCGAGCGCCGCGTCAGCCTCCCGCACCGCCTCCGCCTCGCAGATCGCGGTGGAATAAAAATAGGCGCCGATCCGAAGCCCGGCCTTTCGCGCGCCGTGGAGATACGCCTCGCAGCGAAGGTCGCCGTATATGCTGCCGCTGGTCCAGCCGCGGCCGCCCACGCGGATGATCGCAAAATCGACCCCCTGGGCCTTCACGCGCTCCCAGTCGATCTCCTCATTGTAGGTGGACACGTCCACGCCCACGGCGGCAGTCTTGACTCCGTTTTCGTCAAAGTAGAAGTATTTCCCGTCGATAAGCTGCAGTCCGGTGACGGCGTAGCCCTCATGCAGATAGTACAGCTCGCCGTTTGCCCGCACCCATCCCTCGCTTAGGCCGGCGGCGGGATCATACTGCGCTACGGCCGCCGCTGCGTCATCGCTGATGATCACAGCGGTCTCAGCCGAGGCGGGAAGCTGCACGTCAACGGCGAGCCAAGCGAACATCAGCAGTACCAGCAGCGCAGAGAAAATGCCCGCCGACGCGAAACCCTGTTTTCTCTCCGATCTCATGTTCACCGGTCCCGTATCACAAGCTCGTAAAGCCGCACCGGAAGCTCCCCGGTATCCTCATAAAAAACCGTGCGCTCCTGAACGAACCGAAAGCCGTGTGCCTGATACAGCCTCTCCGCGGGAAGATTCCCTTTCACCACATCCAGCCGTATAACGCGCTTTCCGCACTCTCCCGCGTACCGGATCAGGCTCTCGAGCATGGCGGCGGAAACGCCCTGTCTGCGATCCGCGGGACGCACCGCAAAGAGATGCAGCTCGGAGACCTCATCGGGCGCGGCGTCGGTCGGCCAGGAAACGCCGCGATAGACAGGATCGTCTCCGAAGAGGAGCACGCACGACGCGGCGAGCTCAGACCCGACCGTGCCGACCAGAAGCTCCCCCGCCGCGATGTGACTGCGCAGATCCTCCGGCGACGGGTAGATCCCGTAATGCCAGCAGGGACTGTATTCATACTCCTCCAGCGCCCCGCACACCGTCTCATAAAACCGCAGGACGGCGTCGGAGTCCTCGGTCGTCGCTTTTCGCATGTCAACGAGCATTTTCGTCACCCTTTCCCCTTCACTCTATCAGTTTTCCGCCTGTGATGCAAGGATTAAATCGCAACTGCAGCGATTCTCTCTTGACTGACGATAGCATTCGAGATAAAATAATAGAGTTAATTACAGCAATCTGCCCTGTGATCAAATCCATGGAGGACTACTCTCGTGTCAAGATTCAACAGAAGACGCTCCGGACTGCGCTCGATATACAGCTTCATCATCACCTGGATCATTTTTGCAACCTTCTTCCCGCTCTATGAGATCTGGGGACTTCTGCTCGCGCTCGGCGCCGGGCTCGGGATCGCCTACCTGATCGGGCGCGCCTCTGCGAGGAAAGAGGCCATGCAGCAGCAGGCGGCCGCGCCGAAGAAGGAAGTCAGGGAAGCGCCGAGGAAGACCACCTATCAGCAGATGCAGGAAGAAGCCAGGCAGAAGGCTCAGCCCGTCCAGAAAAAGAGCTACGGCCCGGAGATCGACCCGATCATCGAGGAGGGCAACAAGGCGCTCGCCGAAATGGGCAGGCTCTATATCTCCATCAAGGATCCCGAGGTGCGCGGCAAGATCAACGAGATCATGCGCATCACCGACAAGATCACGCAGGATGCGATCAGCGACGCCTCCGACATCCCTCAGATCAAAAAGTTCATGAACTATTATCTGCCCACCACCATCAAGCTCCTCAACGCCTATGACCGGATGAGCGCGCAGGGTATCGAGGGCGAGAATCTGGACAGGAGCATGAAGAGCATCAACGAGATGCTGGACGACGCGATCGCGGCCTACAAGAAGATGCTCGATTCTCTGTTCGCCAATCAGGCGCTGGACATCGAGACCGAGATCGACGTGATGAACACCATGCTCGCGCGCGAGGGTCTCACCGGAGAGAAGGATTTCATCATCGCCGAGGAAGGCCAGGTCGCCGCGGGCGGCCAGGGCGGGCGTTGATTTTCCCTGTAACATTTTTGCGGATTCTTCGTCTAATATACAGATTTCATCATAGAAAGGAATTACGACCATGAGTGAAGAAAAAAACAGTGTTCCCTTCCTGACGCTCGATCCCAACGCCACCGCCGCGGCAGCCGCCGTGGAGGAAGCGCCTGTTGAGGAAGCCAAGGTCGAGGAGGTCTCCGAAGAGATAAAGGCCGCAAAGCTCGAGCTTGAAAGCCTGACCCCCGCCGAGCAGGCTGCCGTAAAGGAATTCTCCGAGAAGATCGACGTCATGAACACCGAGCAGATCATGAACTACGGCAGCGCCGCCCAGAAGAACATTTCCGAGTTCTCCGACGCCGCCCTGGCCACCGTGCGCACCAAGGATCTCGGCGAGGTCGGCGATATGCTCGGCGATCTGGTCGTCGAGCTCAAGGGTCTGAATTTTGACGCCGAGGAGAAGAAGGGTATCCGCGGGCTGTTCAAGAAATCGACGCAGAGCATCGCCTCTCTCAAGGCGCAGTACGACAAGGCCGAGCTCAACGTGGACAAGATCGTGGAAGCGCTCGAGCGGCATGAAGTCACCCTGCTCAAGGACATCAGCATGATGGACAAGATGTACGACAAGAACAGCGAGTACATGAAGGAGCTGACCATGTACATCCTGGCCGGCAAGCTGAAGGTCCAGCAGCTGCGCGAGGTCGAGCTGCCCGAGATGGTGAAGAAGGCCAACGAATCCGGACTGCCCGAAGACGCTCAGGCCGCCAACGACTTTGCCAACATGATCGGCCGCTTTGAGAAGAAGATCCATGATCTGGAGCTGACCCGCATGATCTCCGTCCAGATGGCGCCCCAGATCCGCATGGTGCAGAACAACGACAGCCTCATGGCCGAAAAGATCCGCACCTCCATCGTCAACACCATTCCCCTGTGGAAAAACCAGATGGTTATGGCCATGTCCCTCTATCACTCTGATCAGGCCATGAAAGCCCAGCGTGAGGTGACGGACGTGACCAACGCGCTGCTGAAGAAGAACGCCGAGACCCTGCATCAGGGCAGCGTCGCCATCGCGCGCGAGTCTGAGCGCGGCATCGTCGATCTCGAGACGCTGAAAAAGACCAACGCCGAGCTGATCGCCACGCTGGAAGAGGTCAGCAAGATCCAGGACGACGGCCGTGCCCGCCGGGCCGAGGCCGAGAGCGAGCTCGAGAAGATCGAGGGCGCCCTCAAGCAGAAGCTGCTGGAGATGAAGGGCTGAATTCGATTTGCAAACCGCGTTTTGCGGCAAGGAGTAACAAATGAAGCTGTTCAAAAATCCTGTTTTTGCCGTCTTTCTGGCGATTGTTGTTGTTTTTGCTTCGACCCTTATCAACACCAATGTGAAATTCGGCCGCAAATGCCGCGCCGTCAGGGATCAGTTTTTCGCGGCCTCTGTCACTCGAGGCACGCCGGAGCTCTCCATCGCCTCCGCGCTGGAAACCATCTGCACCGAGGCGGAGGCTCTCTCTGTTGTCGCCGAGAGCAGCGGAACCGACGCAGAATCCGTCCGGAACGAGGTGTCCGATCTTCGCAGAAGCCTCCAGCTCGAGAATTTCTACGGGATCCGCAGTTCCTATGCCGCGCTTCGCTCCGCGCTGACCACGCTGCTGGGGCAGCTGGCCCAGGCGGATCTGGATGAGCAGAACGCGCAGACGGTCTCCCGATGCACGGCCTCCATCAGTGATGCGCAGAACGCCATCGCTGCCTCCGGCTACAACGATACCGTCCGCTCCTTCCTGCGGCGCTACGATCACCTCCCCACCAATCTGCTGGCAAGGCTTGCCGGTGTCGACTATCCCGAGACTTTTGCCTGATGCAGGAACACTGACGGGCGGGAGAAACACTCTCCCGCCCTGTTCCCTTTCCCATTCTCTACAGAAAGAAGAATTGAACGCCATGTCTATTGAAAAAGGGCGCGCATATTTCCGCGCGCTGGGTCTGGAAGACCGCGTACAGGAATTTACCGTCTCCTCCGCCACCGTTGAACTGGCCGCGCAGGCTCTGGGCGTCGAGGGCGCCCGTATCGCGAAGACGCTCTCCTTCAAAACGGCCGAGGGCTGCATGCTGATTCTCGCCGCCGGGGACGCGCGCATCGACAACCACAAGTTCAAGGACAAGTTCCACATGAAGGCCAAGATGCTCTCCGCCGACGAGGTGCAGGAGCTGGTCGGCCACCCGGTCGGCGGCGTCTGCCCCTTCGGCTGCAACGAGGGCATCCCCGTGTATCTGGACGAGAGCCTCAAGCGTTTCACCACCGTGTTCCCCGCCGTGGGCAGCGCCAGCAGCGCGATCGAGCTGAATCTGGACGAGCTGTTCCGGTATTCCAAGGCCCTCGAGTGGATCGACGTCTGCAAGATCCCCGAGGAAGCATAAAACTTGATAGACGCAGAAAGGGTCTGCTGCAAAATAAGGATGAGCGCATAAATGTGCACCTGAGTTCGTAGGGGCGGCGGCTCTGCCCCGCCCGGCGGCGCAACAGTATACACATAAAAAGTGTTCGGCAAATTCGCAGATTGTGCGAATACGCCGAACATTTTTGCTAATAATGTAGCTTAATGCTGCCGGGAGGGCACAAGGTCCTCCCCTTCGATGCAGCCAGGGGTTTCGCATCTTTTTCGAATTTTGCAACAGTCCCTTTGTCATTTTTTAAGCCTGTTTACAAGGGCTTCGTCCGCCTCGGCGAGGATCGTGTGATAGTCGGTGTAGATCACCTTGCCGGGGAGAGAGTCGGAGGGCTTGCGCACAAATCGTACCATCGTGTAGTCCACCGGAATCTTTCCAGCCTCACGGCCCTGGGAGTAGTACGCCGCGATGGAGGCCGCCTGCTCAAGGCTCGCTTCATCCGGCTCCTGCCCCTCGCAGCGAAGGATCACATGGCTGCCGTGTACTCTCTGGGTATGCAGCCAGTAGTCCGTCCGGCGGGCAAGCTTTGTCGTCAGCTCGTCATTCTGGACATTGCTGCGCCCGACCAGCACCTCGAGACCCGCGTCCGTCACAAAACGCAGCGGCGTCTGCGCTCTCCCCTTCTCCGTACGCGCGCCCTTTTGCCGGCGCAGATAGCCGGTCTCGGACAGCTCCCGCCGGATATCGGAGAGGTCCTTCTCGCTCTCGGCTCGCTCCAGCTCGTCGAGCACGCTGTTGAGATAGTCCAGCTGCTGCTCGCCCTGTTCGATGAGGACGCTCAGATGCTGCCGTGCACCCTTGAGCTTGCCGTACTCCTTATACAGCGCCGCCGCGTTCTGCTGCGGCGTTTTCAGCGGGTCGAGAGCGATGCTGATCTCCGGGCAGTCGGGCTCGTAATAATCCTCGCAGACAAGGCTGCGGTCACCGCGGCGGATGCGGTAAAGATTGGCCGTCACGAGCTCTGCCCGGCGCCGGACCTCCTCGCGCGTCTCCGTTTTCCTGTAGTCCTCCCGCTGCCCGGCGAGCTTGCGGGCCAGACGGTCGCGCGCGCTCTTCACGCTGCGCTGCAGCTCACGCCCGCGGCGCCGCTGCTGCTCCTGCTGATCGCGGCGGGTATAGAACGCGTCGAGCAGCTGGGAAAAGCTTTCGCAGAGCTCCGTCTGCGCCGCTTCTCCGTACTGCGAGATCCGAAGGAAGCTGAAGTCAAACGGCTTGCCGTCTCTGTTGATCAGGCAGGGCGCGTATTCCCCGTTTTCCACTGTTTCCGCGAGTGCATCCAACTGCACCGGGAGCAGCTCGTAATCGCCTCCGCAGCGATAACTCAGTTCGCGGCAGATCAGCGGCGAGAGGCCGGAGAAGCGGTCCAGCAGCCACTTGTCCATCGGGGTGCTGCGATCGGCGCCGGCAATCAGGACCCGCCTTGATTCCGCGTCGCTTTCAAAAAAGGAGAGCTTCTCCTGCTTCGGCGGCATGCGGTAAATCATGCCGGGCAGGAGTCGGCGCATCGCGTCCCCCGCGAAGTCGACGCGGCGCAGACAGTCGATGATGCGGCCGTCCTCCCCCACCAGGATAACGTTTGCGCTGCGGCCGATCATCTCCACCACGAGCTGCCTGCGGGCCTGCACACCAAGCTCGTCACAGGTGTCGAGCAGCAGGATCAGCATGCGCTCATGCTCCGGCTGAAAAATCGACACGATATGCGCGCCGACGAGGTGCTTTCTCAGCAGCATGCAGAACATCGGCGGTTCGGCGGGATTTTCAAAGGACGCCTCCGTCAGATGGACGCGGGCGTTCCCGGTGCCGGCCGCGATCAGGAGGCGGCGGTTTCGTCCGTTCGCGCGCAGGGAGAGGAGCAGCATATCCCGCTCCGGCTGCTGCACCTTGTCGATGCGGCCGCCCGCGATCTCCTGCTCGAGCTGGGCTGCAAGCGCAGCGGTACAGATGGCGTCAAGCGGCATGCTCAGTCCTCCATGATGGCGGCGAAGAGCGTGTTCAGGCGCTCCCGACGCCCCAGCAGATACAGATAGCCAAAGAGCGCCTCAAGGCCGGTGGCGGCGTGATATTCGCCGGCATTCGCCCCCTGCGGCACGCCGTGGACATGCGCGTTGCGCCCGCGCTTATAGATCGCAGTCTCCTCCTCATCGAGCAGAGGCAGGATCTTTTCCGCGGCTTTCGCCTGCGCCGGGGCCCTGACACGGGAGACCGTCAGCCTGTGGAGCTGTCCGATGGCGGTATGCCCTTCCCGGCAGAGCATGGTGCGCGTCATCAGCTCGTAGACCCCGTCTCCGATGTGGGCAAGGCCCAGCATGGAAATGCGGTTGACCTCGGTGACGCTCATGTTCGGTGCAAATATATCCATATCCATAACCTGCGAAAGGGCGCTGACACGCCCTTTCGTCTTTCTATCGTTTATTCGTCGGCAAAGCTGTCGGCCGCGCCGCTCATCTCGGCGGCGAGACTCATGTCGCTGTCCGAGGCGAGCCCCAGCTGCTGCTGCAGCTCCTGCCAGCCGGCGCGGTCGATGACCACGCTGCGGGGCTTGGCGCCCTCGTAGGGACCGACGATGCCGAGCTCCTCCATCTGATCGACGATACGGGCAGCGCGGGAATAGCCCAGCTTGACGCGCCGCTGCAGCATGGACACGGAGCAGGAGCCCATCTCCAGCACGGCCTCGACCGCCTTGGGCAACATTTCGTCGTAAGCGCCCGCGGGGCCTTCTTCGTCCTTGCCGGAGCCCTTCTCGCTCCCCTTCTCCTCGGTGGCCTTGTTCATGAAGGATTCGATCTCGGTATTCTGCGCGGCGGCATCACCGGCGTTCTCCTTAATGAACTGGATGACGTCCTCGCGCTCCTCATCGGAGACGAAGGCGCCCTGGATGCGGATCGGCTTGCCGATACCCACGGGCGAGAAGAGCATGTCGCCCATGCCGATCAGCTTCTCCGCGCCGCTCTGATCGAGGATGATGCGGCTCTCCATCGCGGAGGAGACCGCGAAGGCGATGCGCGAGGGGATGTTGGCCTTCATGAGGCCGGTGATCACGTCCGCGGACGGACGCTGCGTGGCGATGATCAGGTGCATGCCGGCGGCGCGACCCATCTGGGCCACGCGGCAGATGCTCTCCTCCACTTCCTTGGAGGCGACCATCATCAGATCGGCCAGCTCGTCGATCACGATGACGACCTGCGGCAGGCGCTGATCGCCGCTCTTTTCGCAGAGCTTGTTGTAGCTCTCCAGATCGCGCACGCCCGCCTCGGAAAACAGCCGGTAGCGCTTGAGCATCTCCACGACGGACCACTGCAGCGCGCCGGCGGCCTTCTTCGGATCGGTGACGACAGGGACGAAAAGATGCGGGATGCCGTTATAGATGCCGAGCTCGACCATCTTCGGGTCGATCATGATGAGGCGTACCTCATCCGGCCGCGCCTTGTACAGCAGCGACAGGATCAGCGAGTTCATGCAGACCGATTTGCCGGAGCCTGTCGTGCCCGCGATCAGCATGTGCGGGAGCTTGGCGATATTGCCCACGATGCAGTCGCCGCTGATGTCCTTGCCGATGGCAAAGCTCAGGCGGGACTTGGCGTTCTGGAACTTGGCGGAGGAGATGATGTCCCCCAGATAGACCGTGCTCACGATCCTGTTCGGCACCTCGATGCCGACGGTGGAGATCTTGTCGGGGATCGGCGCGATACGGACGTTCACGACGCCCAGCGCCAGCGCCAGATCGCCCGCCAGATTGGTCACGCGGGAGAGCTTGACGCCCTGCTCCAGCTCGATATCGTAGCGGGTGACCGTAGGCCCGCGAATGACGCCGACGATGCCCGCGTTGATGCCGAAGCTGCGGATCGCACCCTCAAGACGCTCCCTGTTGAGACTGATCTCATCGCGCGCGTCGACGGCGGCGCCGCTCCCGCTGCGCAGGAGCTCAAGAGGCGGAAACACATAATCGCCCGTCTCCCCCTGTGAGGCGATGGCGTTCCCGACCGCCTTGGCTTCGGCCTGCACAGCGTCTTTGCTGATTTTTTTCTTCGGCGGATCGGAGATCTCGGCCGTGACGGCCACGGTGCCGCCCGTCTTTGCGGCGGGCTTCGGCTGGACGGGCAGCTTCCGGAAGCCCTCCTCCAGCTCATCCTCCGCCAAAGCCGACATGTCCGCGGCGTTTTGCGCCTGAGGCTTCGGCACGGGGTTCTCTTCGGTCTTCTTCCGACGAACCTTTGCGCGGCTGGATGACCTGGCGGGCGGAGTCTTCGCCGTGTCGGAACCGAAAAGCTGCAGCGGCTCCTCATCGTCGCCCAGCGGGACGTCCACGTCATAGGTCCGGCGGTCCACGCGCTCGATCTTTCTGGGCGCTTTTCCTACAGGAACGCCTTTCTCGTCGCGAAGCTCCGGGACGGTAAACTTCTCCGGCTCCGCATAGGCCGCGGGGTCATAGGGTCGGCGCTCGATCCTGACGGAGCAGAACATGCCCTTGAAGCTGCCGCGAAGGGCCAGGATCAGGCAGGAGAGAAACAGCAGGATCAATACGGGCATGGCGCCGTATACGCTGAAAGCCGCTTCCAGGCCCTTGGCCAGAAGACCGCCGAGCACGCCGCCGGATTCCATCGTCAGTCCGTAATAATACAGCTCCGAAACAATGGCCATAAACTCGGTATTGAGCGTCTTTGTCAGCCCGAGTCCGAGCTCCATGATCGCCGAAAAGAAGATCGGAAGCAGCAGCGCGCAGCAGATCCTTCCGTCTACAGGCTTTCCCTTGTGGGTGAAGAGGATATAGGTGCACAGCACGAACGCGGGCGGGATCACCCAGAAGCCGTAGCCGACCAGTCCCTTCAAAAACTCGGAGAAAAAGGCGATAAAGGCGCCGTCGGTGTTGTAGTGGCTGATGACCATGAACACCGCTAAAAACAGGAACACGACGCCCCAGACCTCGCGCCGCACGGGCTGCGGAGCCGGCGGCGGCGAGGAGCGGGCGGCAGAGGACGCCGCCGGCTTTTTGGCGGGCGTTCTGCTATTTTTCGCCGTGGAGGCCGTTTTCTTTTTGCTTGTCGATTTGCTTGACGCCATGTATGTATTTCCTACCTCTTAGAAAATCATTGTCAGGATCACGGTCAGCGCGCCGACGACCCAGCAGTAATACGCGAAGCCGCCGAACCTGCCCCTGGCCGCGATCTGCTTGAGCAGCGAGATCGCCAGGATGCCGGAGATCATGGCCACCGCCATGCCGACCAGATAGGCGGGCATGAGCGACCAGTCGATGCCCTCTCTCGCCGCGTCCCCGATCGAGAGGATGTTGGCGCCGAGCACGGAGGGGATGCTCATCAAAAAGGCGAACTTCACCGCGAAATCCCGCTTGAGCCCGGTCGCGATCCCGGCTGTGATCGTAGTGCCGCTGCGGGAGAGGCCGGGGATCACGGCCACGCACTGGCACAGGCCGATGATCAGCGCGTCCCACACCGACATTCCGCCGACGGTTTTCCCGCCTTCCTTCATCTTGTCCGATACGTAGAGCGTGCAGCCTGTCAGCACCAGCGCGACGCCGATGAAGAAATTGTTGTAGTACAGGCGCTCCAGCATATCCTTGATCGGCAGGATCAGGAAGAGCGGGATCGTCGCAAGGACGATCATGAAAAACAACCTCGCCGCGGGATAGCGGGCGCGCCGCTCCCCTGCCAGCGGGCCGATATTGACGAAGCCCAGGACCTCGAAAAACATGGCCACGATGTCTTCCCAGTATACGATGCAGACAGACAGCAGCGTACCGAGATGCAGCAGCACGTCAAAAAACAGATGGCCGTCTGCCGTCGTCGTCATGCCGAAGAGATTATTGAGTATGGATAAATGGCCGGAGCTGGAGATCGGCAGAAACTCTGCCAGACCCTGCACCAGGCCCAGGATGATCGCGTTGGCGATGGACATAGGCGGATACCCCCACGTTTATCGTACATTTCAGTTTACCATAATTCCCAGACAATTACAAGAGGAAGTATGAGGGCGCGCCCGCAATTCGTGTTCAGCCCTCCGCGATCTGGCCGTGAAGCCAGTCGAGCGCGTCCGACAGGGTGCCCACCGCGTCGATCAGGCCGAGGCGGACCGCCTCCTCTCCGTGGATCACGCTGCCCACGTCGTTGGCAAGCTCGTCCGTTTTGTTCATCAGCCGCAGATAGTCCTCCCGTGACACACGCGAATGGCCGGTCACGAAGCCGAGGATCCGGTCCTGAATCCGGGAAAAATAGGCGTAGGTCTGCGGTACGCCGATCACCACGCCGTTGATGCGCACCGGATGGATGGTCATCGCCGCGGATGGGGCGATCAGGCTTCTTTTCGCGGACACGGCGAGCGGGACACCGATGGAATGCCCGCCGCCGAGCACCAGGGAAGCCGTCGGCTTTCGCATGCCCGCGATCAGCTCCGCGATGGCAAGGCCCGCCTCCACATCGCCGCCCACGGTATTGAGCAGCACCAGCAGCCCCTTGATCTCCGGCGCTTCCTCGATCGCGGCCAGCAGCGGCAGGACATGCTCGTACTTCGTGGTCTTCGCATCCTCCGGCAGCACCTGGTGCCCCTCGATCTGTCCGACGATGCTCAGGCAGTGGATCGCCGCCGCCTGCGCTGTACCGAATTCTTTGATCTCGTTCAAAAAAGATCACCTCACGGGTAGTGTACCCGTGAGGTGGGGATTCCATGCGATATTGGGATCGTATCGGAGCATCATTTGTTCATGACGCCGGTGCCGCCTTCGACGACGCCCTCGCTGCGCAGGACGGAAAAGATCGTCCCCAAAAAGCAGCGGCAGTCCATCGCAAAGGCCCTCAGGCCGCCCTGTTTGAGGATCTTCACATAATCGCCGTCAAGCTTCGCCTTCACGGGGATCTCCAGCTCGTCGCGGCCGTTGATCTGCGCCCAACCGGTCAGCCCGGGGCGCACGTCGTTCGCGCCGTATCTTTCGCGCTCGGCGATCAGGTCTTCCTGGTTCCACAGCGCCGGGCGCGGCCCGATGACGGACATATTGCCCACGAAGATATCCCAGACCTGCGGGATCTCATCAAGGCTGCTTTTGCGAAGGAAGCGGCCTACTCTGGTAATATACTGCTCGGGGTTGGAGAGCAGATGCGTCGGCATGTCGTGGGGGGTGGACATCTTCATGGAGCGGAACTTGTGAAGCTTGAAGAGCTTCTTCCCCTTCCCGACGCGCTTTTGCGTAAAGAAGACCGGGCCGGGATCGTCCAGCTTGATGAAAAGCCCGATCAGAAGATACAGCCAGCCCAACACGAGCATGGCGGCCGCGGACAGGACCAGATCCAGCAGACGCTTGATGACTCTCTCGTACATACAATTCTTCCTCTGTCTCTTTCGTCACACGTGCGCTTCGGCAGCCTCGTGCGCAAGATGCTCGTAAGTCGCGTCCTTCTTGTCGTTTCCGTGCTCGCCGGCGGGATGATAGGTCGGGACCATCTCGGCGACGACGCTGCGGATATCCTCGCGATTGTTGTAGGCCGCCTCCATCAGCATCTCCATCTGACGCAGGAAGAGCTCCTCGTCAAAGGGGATGGGGCTGCCGATATGGATGAGCTCGTTGTCGGTCTTCTTCATGCCCTCCTCGGCCATCAGCTTCTCTTCGTAGAGCTTCTCGCCGGGGCGAAGGCCGGTATACTCGATCATGATGTCCACATCCGGGCGATACCCGGAGAGCTTGATGAGGTTGCGCGCAAGCGTGTCGATCTTGACGGGGCTGCCCATGTCCAGCACAAAGATCTCGCCGCCGTGGGCATAGGTACCGGCCTGCAGCACGAGACCGACCGCCTCCTGCACGGTCATGAAATAGCGGATGATGTCCGGGTGCGTGACGGTAACGGGGCCGCCTCTCTCGATCTGCCGCTTGAAAACAGGGACCACGGAGCCGTTGCTGCCCAGCACATTGCCGAAGCGCACGGCTACGAATTCCGTCCGAACAGGTCCGCCGGGCGCAGCCGAGGACTCCACGTTGTCGTACTGGTCTGCCGCATGCGTAAAGAGCCTGGGGATCTCATTCGTCCTGTTTTCGCGCACCATGCGGTCAAAGGACTGCACGACCATTTCGCACAGGCGCTTGGAGGCGCCCATGATGTTGGTGGGATTGACCGCCTTGTCCGTGCTGATGAGCACAAAGCGGCTGCAGCCGTGCATCATGGCGGCGTAAGCCGTCTTATATGTACCGATGGCGTTGTTCTTGATGGACTCGCAGGGGCTGTCCTCCATCAGAGGCACGTGCTTGTGCGCCGCCGCGTGATAGACCACGTCGGGCCGGTATTTGGCAAAGACCTGATCGAGGCGCTTGCTGTCGCGCACGGAGCCGATCAGCGTCACCAGATCGAGCTTGCGATACTTCTCCTTCAGCTCCAGCTGGATCGCGTAAGCGTTGTTTTCGTAGATATCGAAGATGATGAGCCGCTTCGGTTCGTTGGCGGCGATCTGACGGCAGAGCTCGGAGCCGATGGACCCGCCGCCGCCGGTGACGAGGATGGTCTTGCCTTTGATAAAGGCGGCGATCTGACTCATGTCCGTACGGATCGGCTCGCGGCCCAGCAGGTCCTCGATCGCCACGTCCTTCATCGCGCCGACGGTGATCTGATTCTGCGCAAGCTGATAGATTCCCGGCAGGATCTTCAGCTCGCAGCCGGTCTCATTGCAGATGCTCAGAATATCGCGCTTATCGACCGCGGAAGCGGAGGGGATCGCCAGGTAGATCTTGTCGATCTTGTACTTTTTGACGTTGAGCAGGATGTCTTCCCTGCTGCCGACAATGGGCACGCCGTCGATATAGCGGCCCCACTTGTTGGGGTTGTCGTCGATGATGCAGCAGACCTTCTCCTCCCCGTCGGAGGCGCCCGCGATATCGCGCAGGATCATCTGCCCGGCGGCGCCCGCGCCGATGAGCATCACATGCTTGGTCTGCCCGTCCGTCATCTTTTTGAGCGAGTCGTGCAGCAGCAGGACGAAGCGGTAGGCAAAGCGGATGGCCGAAATGAACACGAACTGCAGCACGATCCCGATGCAGTAATAGGAGATCGGCATGCGGCGCACGAACAGCAGCGTGCCCGCGATCTGCATGACGGCTGTGGCCGCCGAGGCGATCAGGATGCGCGTCAGCTCATTGAAGCTGGCAAAGCGCCACACGCTGCGGTAGAGCTTGGCAAACCAGAAAACCAGGATGCAGATCACCGTGTACCAGGGGGCGAAGCGGAAAAAAGCCGTCAGGTACTTCTCCGGGATCGCGGAATACTGGAAATCGAAGCGCAGCCACAGACCGCAGAAGAAGGCGACGTTGACCATCAGCGCGTCATACAGCATCAGAAAGCCGCTGATGAGGCGCCAATGCTCGATCGGTGTTTTCCGGTACACCCGGCTGAGGTGATCGTCCTTGATGGGGTTTCCGTTTTTGGAGCTGTTGTTCATATCTCGTCTTCTTCCGGCTGAGAGTAATGTTGTCGATCTGACGGGAAAAATCGCCCGGCGAATGCCGCAGCGGACCGCATTTTGCGGAAAAACGGCACATACCGAACCTGAGTTACTATAATATCACAGGAAAGCGGTAAATGCAAGAATCCGGACTTGGAAACTGCTGTCACCGGTCTCGGCCGGCGGCACGGCGAACGCCGCGGGCAGCAGGCACAGGATCGGCGCCGAAACGGACGCGATCGGGCGCGGCGGGAATCGGAGCGTTTACTTTGCGGTTTCCTTATCCTCATAGACCGCCAGCACACCCTTGTAGGTCATGTAGCAGTCGAGCTTCGCGACGACCTCGAAGGGCGCGTGCATGCTCAGCACGGGGACCCCCGCGTCGATGGTGTCGATGTTGCGCTTGGCCATGAACTTGGCGATCGTGCCGCCGCCGCCCTGATCGACCTTGCCGAGCTCCGCCATCTGCCAGATGACGCCCCTGTCGGCGAACAGGCGGCGCACATAGGCCACAAGCTCCGCGGAGGCGTCGCTGGTCCCGGACTTGCCGCGCACGCCCGTAAACTTGCACACGCCGAGACCGTAGTTGATCTTGGAGGCGCTGCGCTTCTCGGAGACCTCCGGATACAGCGGGTCGAAGGCGGCCGTCACGTCCGCGGACAGGCAGAAGCTGTTCTCATAGCAGCGGCGCAGCGCCACGCCCTGGCTCTCGCAGAGGTCCTGCATGAAGCAGTCGAAGGCCTCGCTCTGCATGCCGGTGACGCCCTCGGAGCCGATCTCCTCCTTGTCGCACAGCAGGCACACGCAGGTGCGCGCGGGGTGCTTCAGATCCAGAAGAGCCTGCAGCTCGGCAAAGGCGCAGACCCGGTCGTCGTGGCCGTAGCCGCCGATCAGCGAGCGGTCAAACCCGATCTCGCACACGTCGAAGGCGGGGACGGCGGCCAGCTCCGCGGAGAGGAAGTCCTCCTCCGTGATGCCGTACATGTCGTTGAGGATGCTCATCACCGCGAGCTTGACGCGATCCTTCCCCTCGTCCGCGTAGGGGGCGGAGCCGATAAGGATATTCAGGCCTTCGCCGGTGATGCCCTCGGCCATGGTCTTCTTCATCTGATCCTGCGACAGGTGCGGCAGCAGATCGGTGATGACGAACTTGGGCTCATCCGGCTCGCGGCCGATCACGACCCTGATCGTTTCCCCGCTCTTGAGCGCGACGACGCCGTGCAGCTCCAGCGGGATCGTGACCCACTGGTACTTCTTGATGCCGCCGTAGTAATGGGTCTTGAAAAAGGCCATCTCGTCGGATTCGTAGAGCGTGGTCTGCTTGAGATCGAGACGCGGCGCGTCGACATGCGCGCCCGCGATGACCGCGCCGGCGCTCAGGGGCTGCCTGCCCATGACGGCGAGCATCAGCGCCTTGCCGCGGTTGTTCTGATAGATCTTATCGCCGGGCTTGAGCTCCATGCCCGGGACATAGGGGACAAAGCCGCTTTTCTCCGCAAGCAGGATCGCGTTGTCCACCGCTTCCCGCTCGGTGCGCGAATCGTTCAGATAGCGCATATAGGCCCTGCAGTACTTCTCCGCGTCGATGCGCTCGGCGGTGTCGATCAAATCATAAGCGTTCTTCTGCTCGTAAAACAATCTGTTTCTCAGGTCATCCATGTCTGCATTCCTCCAAAGCCTTCAAAAATCTGTTTGTAAACTCTGCGGCGCTGCCGTTGTTTTCAACGATACAGTCGCAGTTGTCGATAAAATACCGCGCGTCCCTCTGCGCCCTCACACGCAGCAGGGCCGCCTCGCGGTCGATGCCGTCCCGCGCCATGATGCGCGCAACGCGCGTCTCCTCATCCGCGAGGATACCGATCACGATATCGCATTTGTCCGCAAGTCCGCCGGAGATGAGCTCGATCGCGTCCAGCGCGGCCAGCGTCCCGCCCGCCATCGCGAAATCCTCCAGCCGGCGGGACACTTCGTCCGCCACATAGCGGTGGGTGATGCGGTTGAGCGCGGCAAGGGCGTGCCCGTCGGAAAAAACGATCTTCGCGAGCGCGCTGCGGTCGAGCACGCCGTCCCTCACCGTGCCGGGGAAGGCCGCCGACAGCTCGTCAAGAAGCTCCTGCCTGTCCCGCAGCAGCTCATGATAGACCGCGTCGCAGTCGAGCACCAGCGCCCCGCGCTCCGAAAGAAGCTGCAGCGCCGTCGTCTTGCCGCTGCCGCTGGGGCCGGTGATGCCGATGAGCCGCAGCCTCTCCCGTAGCGCGCCGCGGATGCTCTGCTCCGGGAGCGCCCCCTGCCGCAGGATGCGCCAGGGCGCGCGGCTCATGTCGAGGATCGTGGATTCCCGGCCCAGGCCGCAGGGCCCGCCGTCAATGACGGCGTCGATCCGGCCCGCGAAATAGGAACAGACCTCCTCCGCCGTCTTCGGGCTGGGCTGTCCGCTGGGATTGGCCGAGGGCGCGGCGAAAGGAAGCCCCGCAAGGCGCAGCGCCTCCAGCGTCAAGGGATGGTCGGGGCAGCGCAGCGACACGGTATCGCCGCCCGCGCGCACGATCTCCGGCACCACGTCCGTTCTGGCCCTGAGCACGATGCTCAGCGGCCCCGGCCAGAAGCGCGCGGCCAGGGCTTTTGCCGCTTCCGGCACGGCCTGGCAGTATCTGTCGATCTCGCCGGCGTCGTGGATCATCAGGGCGAGGGGCTTTACCTCCGGGCGGCCCTTGACCTCATAGATCTGCCGCACGGCGGCCTCGTCCAGTCCGTTTCCGGCCAGGCCATAGACCGTCTCCGTCGGCACGCCGACAAGGCCGCCGCGGCGGATGATCTGCGCGGCGGTATTCAGATCGTCACGAATGATGATGGTTTCCATTCAGCTCTCCGTCTGGGCGGCGAGCTTTGCCGCCTGATCCGCCGTCACCAGCGCGTCGATCAGAGCATCCAGGTCGCCGTTCATGATCCGTTCGATGTTGAAGCTGCGCCCGTCCCCGCTCAGGCGGTGGTCGGTGACGCGGTTTTGCGGGTAGTTATAGGTGCGGATGCGCTCGCTGCGGTCGCCGGAGCCGATCTGGCTCTTTCTCTCGGCGGCGACGGCGGCGTTCTGCTTCGCCTGCTCCTGCTCATAGAGCTTGGCGCGCAGGATCTGCATGGCGCGGTCCTTGTTCTTGTACTGGCTGCGCTCGTCCTGACACTCCACGACGAGCCCCGTGGGCAGGTGGGTGATGCGGATGGCGCTCTCGGTCTTGTTGACGTGCTGACCGCCCGCGCCGGAGGAGCGGTAGGTGTCGATCTTGAGATCGTTGGGATCAAGCTTGAAGTCCACCTCCCCGATCTCCGGCAGCACCGCGACCGTGGCGGCGGAGGTGTGGATGCGCCCGCCGGATTCCGTCACCGGCACGCGCTGCACGCGGTGCCCGCCCGCCTCGAACTTGAGCCGGGACCAGGCGCCCTCGCCCTCGACGACGAAGCTGATCTCCTTGATGCCGCCCAGCTCGGTCTCGCTGATATTGGCGATCTCCACCCGCCAGCCTTTGGACTCGGCGTACATGCTGTACATGCGGTAGAGGTCGGCCGCGAAGAGCATGCCCTCCTCCCCGCCGACGCCGCCGCGGATCTCCATGATGACGTTTTTGCTGTCATTCGGGTCCTTCGGCAGCAGCAGGATGCGGATCTCACGTTCGAGCCGCGAGAGCTCTTCCTTCGCGCTCTGAAACTCCTCCTGCGCAAGCTCGCGCATTTCGGGGTCGTTCATCAGCTCTTTTGCGCCCTCCAGATCGGCCTCGGCCTTCTCGTAGGCGGCATAGGCCTCCGCCAGCGCCCGCAGCTCGCGCGCCTCGCGGTCGCAGCGGGCGTAGAGAGAGGGGTCGGAATAGGTCTCCGGCTCCTCCATGCGGCGCAGCAGCTCCTCATATTGATTTTTGACCCTTCTGAGCCTGTCGAACATATTCCACTCTCCACGAAAGAAACTGATACAAGAAACTGATCTATTATATCATGGGGCGCGCGCTATTGCAAACAGGGAATGCGCGCTCAGCTCTCCAGGATGCGCGGACCGGTCCGCCAGTCGGCGCCGGGGCGGCGCTCCTCGAGGCTGGTATAGGCGAGGGCGTAAAAATCGTGGGCGTCCGCGCCGAGGGTGAAGAGGCGTTCGGCCTCCCTGCCCAGCTCCCTGACCGCGGCGGGCTTCGTCACGAAGGGCAGCGCCGCTTTCGCGCCGCGCTCACGCAGGATCTCCCGCCCCCTGGCGTTGGCGGCGAGGACGCGGGCATAGGGGGGCGTGCCCTCCGCCATCCCGGAGTGCACGCCGAGGCAGGCGCAGAGGCAGAGCCGCCGGATGCGGGCGAGCGGATAGCGCTTCGTGCGCGAGGCGGCGAGGATGCCGTCATAGCTCGCCTCCCGCCGGACCGCCTGCCAGATCCTCGTGCCGAGGCCCTCGAGCGCGTCGGGCAGGCTGCCGAAATACGCCTCGTCAAACAGGCGCAGGCGGCTGAGGATCGCGGTCTCCAGCACGCTGCGGTCGCGCAGCTCGCGGCCGAGGCGGCGCTCGTTTTCATAGACAGACAGCGCCTTCGCCGGCACCTCGCCCCGGATGCTGCCGCCGCGCTTGAGAAAGCCGCGCAGCTCGGAGGCGGAGCGCTTTCCGGGCGCGCCCTCCCCGTCGTGCTCGCTCCCCTCGCGGCGGATCGCGAGCGGCTCCATATCGAGATGCAGGTCATAGATCGCCTTGATGTACTCCACGCCGAGGATGTTGTTGGGCTCGGCCAGGCGCTTTCCCGCCTCGCCCAGACGGCGCTCCATGACCGCCTGGCGGGCGGCGGCGTAGGAGAGGTTCGGGGATTCGGCCAGCAGCGAGCGGATCTCGCTCTGGGTCTCCGGCCGCAGCAGGGCGCGGGCGAGGGCGTCGAGATCAGCAGTCTCCCCCGTCTCGCTGCCGAAGGCCAGATGCTGCACGCCGATGCTGCCCAGCAGGCCGACCGCGCCCCGGGCAAAGCCCTCCGCCGACGAAAGGCACCAGGGCAGCGGCAGCTCGATCACCAGATCCGCGCCGCAGCGGCAGGCGGCCTCCGCCCGGGCGAACTTGGAGTAGACCGCCGGTTCCCCGCGCTGCACGAAGTCTCCGGACATGACGCAGACCACGCCCTCGTCCGCGCCGAGCGCCTGTCCGGCGCGGGTGATGTGATATGCGTGGCCGTTATGAAAGGGATTGTATTCGCAGACGATGCCGATCATAGTGCTCTCTCCTGTCCCGGTGGAATAACGATCAAATTATGCTTTGTATCCTATCTTTCCGCTGCAGGGGCCGACGCCCCCGGCGGCCCGCCTGCTCGTCCGCGTACCGTGTCCGTGGGAGGGGCAAGCCTCTTCTCTGCAGCGGTGGTCCTCTTTATCGGGGGGCTTCACAAAGCGCCCGCAGACATCGTGCGGAACATACAGGCGGGCGAGCAATGCTCGCCCCTACGGGGCAGGGGTGGTTTTCGTCCCGCAGGGGCCGACGTCCCCGGCGGCCCGCCTGCTCGTCCGCGTACCGTGTCCTCGGGCGAGCAATGCTCGCCCCTACGGCGAGATCATTCGTTTTTCCCCGTAGGGGCGGCTGATGGCCGCCCCTACGGGGAAGACGAGCCGCTCAGCCCGAAAAAAGACTTGCGTTTTTCCCATTTTGTATTAGAATACCTATTGTATATTTTATCTTTTTTCAAGCCCTATATCAAGTATCCGATTGCGAAATACTTCTCCGCGGGAACCGCTTTCCTGTGAAACGAAGTTTCGCAGGGGAAGAATCAGAGAAAGGAAAGCAAATCCATGAAAATTCTTGTCATCAACGCAGGCAGCTCCTCCCTCAAGTATCAGCTGATCGACATGGAGACCGAGGCCGTCATGGCCAAGGGCCTCTGCGAGCGCATCGGCATCGACGGCCACCTGAAGCACACGCCGCTGGTGGAGGGCAAAGAGGTCTTCAATGAGGACGTCGCCATGCCCACCCATTCCGAGGCCATTGCCGCCGTCATCGACAAGCTCACCAGCCCGCAGTACGGCGTGGTCAACTCCATGAAGGAGATCGACGCCGTCGGTCACCGCGTCGTCCACGGCGGCGAGAAGTTCGCCTCCTCCGTGCTGATCGACGACGACGTGATGAAGGCCATCGAGGAGTGCACCCCCTTCGCCCCGCTGCACAACCCCGCCAACATCACCGGCATCAACGCCTGCCGCGCCGTCATGGGCAATGTCCCGATGGTCGCCGTGTTCGACACCGCCTTCCATCAGACCATGCCCGGCAAGGCCTATATGTACGCCCTGCCCTATCAGTATTACCTCTCCAACGGCATCCGCCGCTACGGCTTCCACGGCACCAGCCACCGCTACGTCTCCTCCCGCTGCGCCGAGCTCATGGGCAGGCCCATCGAAGAGCTCAAGATCATCACCTGCCACATGGGCAACGGCTCCTCCATCGCCGCCGTCGATCACGGCAAGTGCGTGGACACCTCCATGGGCTTCACCCCGCTGGTCGGCCTGCCGATGGGCACACGCTGCGGCGATCTGGACGCGGGCGTGATCCAGTTTTTGATGAACAAGTACGGCTACAGCATCGACGAGATGCTGAACATCCTCAACAAGAAATCCGGCGTGCTGGGCGTCTCCGGCGTCAGCTCCGACTTCCGCGATCTGGACAAGGCCGCCGAGGAGGGCAACGAGCGCGCCCGCCTCGCGCTGGATATGTTCCAGTACTGGGTGGCCAAGGTCGCCGGCTCCTACGTCGCCGCCATGAACGGCGTGGACGCGATCGTCTTCACCGCCGGCGTCGGCGAGAACAGCAAGGACACCCGCGCCGCCATCGCCAAATACTTCGGCTATCTCGGCGTCGAGATCGACGAGGAGGCAAACTCCAGGCGCGGCGAGGATATCATGATCTCCACGCCCGACTCGAAGGTCAAGGTCTTCGTGATCCCCACCAACGAGGAGCTGGTCATCGCCCGCGACACCCGCGACATCATCGGCTGAGGCAATCCCCACCAGCAAAAAAGAACGGCACCGAGGGAAGTACTTCGTAAGGAAGTGCTTCCCTCGCGCTTTTTGAGCGCAACTATTAAACCGAAATTGATTATGCCGGGTTGATGTGTTATTATTTCCCCGATAAATCGATGTCTTATGAGGTTATGAATATGGATAAGGAATTATTAGGAAAATGCGGTTATTACTGTGGTCAATGTCCGAGTTACCTTGCAGGAAAATGTAAAGGCTGCATTAAAGGAAACGTTGGC
Source organism: Oscillospiraceae bacterium (assembly GCA_902778285.1). Lineage (GTDB taxonomy): Bacteria > Bacillota > Clostridia > Oscillospirales > Oscillospiraceae > Limivicinus. The sequence goes on from CACYXC010000016.1 coordinate 23,982, forward strand.
GGAGAGTGTTATGCTCGTGACTGCGCATTAAATAAAAAAATCATATCTTGTGGTCATTGCGATGATTTTCCATGTCAAACTTTACAGGATAATCCCAAAGCATCTTTGTTAAGTCCTTTATGGTTGAAGTGGAAGAGGACCCAAAAAGAGTGCTGAATTCCGGTTTGTTGAGATACCGCGAGGACATAAAAAAGCCTTCCCCTTGAGTAACTAATGATTTAATCCGCGAATGAGATATGGTAAAATAGAGCTGAGGTGAGGGGAATGGAAAAGCAGCTCAATTTTACAGATA
>CACYXC010000017.1 GCA_902778285.1 Oscillospiraceae bacterium
AAGGATTCCACTTCATCCTTTGCAGGGGCTTGGGGCAGCATGCCTCAAAAGGTTAGGGGATGCACGCCAGACTGGGTTTTGACACAGTCTGGGGGATTCCTCCCCTTGCTGCCTTTCTTTGGAATTGCGTGCCGCCGCTGCCGGTGGCAGATGCTGGCGGCGCGCAATTTCCGCAGCCGCGCCATTGGCGGGCCGTCGCGAAGCAGGCCCGGGAATGGCCTTTGCGGCAAGGCGGGCTACAAAACCCGTTTCTTTCCCCAACGGGAAAGAAACGGGTTTTGCCTTGCGCAGCTTATCACTTGTGAACACGTTGGAAAAAGGGAAAAGCCCGGCGGCCGTCCAAACAGAAGGCCGCCGGGCTGTTCTTCTTTTACAGATTGATCCAGTACTGCTCCAGATATACGTCCTCGTCGGGCTCATACACGGTCCGATCATAGACGCCCCCGTTTGCGAGGATCGTCCGGCGGCTGGCCTCGTTTTCGGTCAGGCAGGCGAGCATGACCTTCTCAAGGCCCAGATCCCGGCAGCAGGGCAGCACCTCAGCCAGCATCCACCTGGCGACGCCTTTCCTGCGCGCGTCCGGGCGGACGGAATAGCCGATGTGTCCGGCGATCCGCTCCAGATAGTCGTTGAGCGTGTGGCGTACCTGGATCATCCCGAGAACGGCCCCGTCCTCTTCACGGACGCAGAGAAACTGCGAGGCCTGCACCTTTCCCTCCGGCACGGTCTCGGGGCGCTCGTAACGCCGGACCTCCTCAAGCCAGTCCGCCGGGTCCTCAAAACGGCGCAGAGGCCCCGCGCCGTCCATGGAATCCCCCGCGTCGAGGAAAGCCTGCCGGTAGGCGCGCACCTGCTCCAGATGCGCCTCGGTCGGGCGAACAAGCGTCCAGGTTTCCATCTTATTTCTTCCTCTTTTTGCTCGCGTACCAGAACATCCAGATCACGATGCAGATCAGGACCACGGCCACCGCGATGCCAAGGATCAGGTTGAACAGGCTCCCTACGATGCCGGCCGTGCCCTGGATCAGCTTCACGATCAGCAGAAAGCCGAAGACCAGCACGGCGATCAGGACCACCAGACGGGAAATTTGTTTTGTACTCATGCGATTCTCCTTTTCAGGCGCTCCCGAGGAGCTTTTTGAGCTGTTTCTCCCCCGCCTCCGGACAGATCGCCCGCAGGCGCTCATAGACGCGCGCCTTCGAATCCTCGGGGTCCTCGCGGTAGGCCCGCTCCATGAAATCCGCGCCGAAGAGAGTCTCCGGCGTCGAATAGCGGGCCACGCCCCAGCCGTATTCCTTCCCGAATCTGTCGCGCATATAGTCGAAATCCGCGATCACCACGTAGCACTGCATCTGCAGGCGGGTGATGCGCGTGTCGAAGCCCTTCTCGCCGTCCTTCCCGAAGCCCGCGAGCTGCTTGAGCTCACGGCTGAGAAGGCTCCCGTGCCGCGTCAGCGTGTCGTAGATCTGCTTGTCGGCGCAGGGAGCGAAGCCGTCGTCATACAGGGCGTCAAAATCGTAGCCGCTGCGGCGGTAGTTGGCGAAGACCGGGAAGAGCTCCCGGCTGATAAAGCCCGCGCGGCCGCGGAAAAACTTCCCGTACACGCACTCCCCCGTCCGGGCGAGCGGCCCCTTCCATTCCCAGGGGCCCTCCTCGGTGTCGGAAAACCAGAGCCGGGGCGGCGTGTGCTCGGCGATGGAGAAGCCGGGGACCTCATTTTTGAAGAAGGGCAGAAAGCCGAGCCGCAGCACGGCCTCCCGGATCTTCTCCGGCCCGGTCAGCTCTTCGATGCGCTCCATATCAGTTCAGACGCTCGAAGCCGTCGTTCGGCTGCGCCTTGGGCTTCGCCTTTGCCTGGCGCAGGTTGAAGACCATGGCCCAGTTGTACAGGATCAGCTGCAGCGCCGTGCCGAAGAGCATCAGCTGCATGCCCAGATAGCGACCGTCCGCGAGACAGGTCAGGCAGAGCGCGGCGCCGATCATGCAGTCAAAGCGGGCGCGGCGGGGCCTGGCGGTGCCGAAGGGGAAGCCCGCGATGCGGGCATAGGCGAACATGGCGGCCGACACGGCGACCATCTCCGGCACGTAGGACCAGAGCACGCTGTTGATGGAGTTGCTGCGGTAGAGATAGACCAGCCACGCGGCAAAGAGCGCGACCGGCGGCAGAGACGCCGCGCAGAGCAGGCCCCTGCGCTCCGACCCCTGATGCGCAAGCTCCAGCAGCAGCGGCGCGGAGATCGCGCTGACCGCGGCCATGGCCGAGAGGATGCGCAGGAAGCGGACGAACTTGTCCGTCTCCGATTTGGACAGCAGCGCCATCGCGCCGGCCAGCACGATGAGCCCGGCCAGCCAGTTGACGGCGCTGAAAAGCTGGTAGTCGTTTTTCAGCGCGGCGACAAACTCCTCGGGTACGTAGAGCCGCTGCCGCTCGTCCCGGCTGAGAAAGCGCAGGAACACAAGGGCGGCGGCGAGGATAAAGCCGGGGAAGATCACATTGAAGGCGCTCCGGTCCACGAGCCCGAGATCGTTGAAGGCGATCATGACCTGGAGCCAGCGCAGAAAGACGCCGAAGGCGCCGGCGCCGGCCACGTAAAGGCTGATCTCCAGCGCTTTTTTCAGCTTCCGCCGCGTCTCCTTCTTTTGCGCCTCCAGCTCCCGGTCCAGCTTCTCCTGCTCTTCCTTCTGCCTGGCGGAGGCGGCGCGGTGCTGCTCGAGCGCCTCTTTCTCCTTTACCAGCACCTCGCCCTCTGTCTCGGCCGACTCGCGCTGCTGCTCCAGCGCCTCGTTGAGCAGAGACATGACGCTCTTCGGCTTTTCCTGCGCCCCGTCGCTCGTCTCCGGGGCTTCGGCCTGCGTCTCGGGCGTTTCGTCCCGCATCTCCGACGCCCCGTCCGGGGCGTTGTTCAGCTTTTCCATAGAATCGTTCTGCATATTCCTGATCCCGTTTCCATAATGATTATATGATGGCGGAACGCCGCACGGCATTCCTCCGAGCCGCTCTGGGGCTCAGCAAAACAGCATATACGCACAGATTGCGTACATTTCATTCTATACTGATTTGCCCCCCGCGTCAAGACTTGCCGTGGGGACCAGCGTTACCTTAAGGGAGGAACTTATGAAAAAAACCATCCTGTGCGCCTGGCTCGGCCTGCTGCTCTGCGCTCTCTTCACGCTGCTGCCCGCGCCGCCGGAGGCAGAGAGCGAGGAGCAGAACGCGGCGCCGGCTCCCGCCGCGGCAGAGGCGGCGGCCTATGCCGCGTCAGGGACGCTGCGGGTGCTGCTGCCGGACGGAGAGAGCGAGACCATGGCGCTCGAGGACTATGTCCGTGGGGTGCTCGCGGCCGAAATGCCCGCGGATTTCCCGCTGGAGGCGCTCAAGGCGCAGGCGGTGGCGGCGCGGACCTATGCCATCTACTGCGCCGAGGGGCACAAGCACGGCACCGCGGACGTCTGCACGCGCTACTCCTGCTGCCAGGCCTGGCAGGACGAGCAGACGCTGCGGGAGCAGTGGGGCGCGGACTACGAGCGCTGCGCGGACAAGCTGCGCCGCGCGGCCGCCGAGACCGCGGGGCAGATCCTGACCTGGGAGGGGGCGCCGGTCTTTGCGGCCTTTCACTCCTCCTCCGCCGGGGCCACCGAGGACTGCGGCGCGGTCTGGAACCCGCGGCCCTACCTGGTCAGCGTCCCCACGCCGGAGACGGCGGAGACCGTGCCGAACTTTATCAGCAGCCTGCGCTGCGCCCCGCTGGACTTCCGGGATACAATCCTCTCCGCCTGCCCGGAGGCAGACTTCTCCGGTCCGCCGGAGAGCTGGCTTGGCGAGCTGCGCCGGGATGAGAGCGGGCGCGTGGCCTTCGCCGTGATCGGCGGCGCGGAAATCCGCGGCACGGAGCTGCGGCGGCTCTTTTCCCTGCGCTCCACGGCCTTCACACTGGCATATACCGAGGGCGCCTTCGTGTTCACCGCGGCGGGCTTCGGCCACGGGGTGGGCATGAGCCAGTACGGCGCGAAGCTGATGGCCGAGGCGGGGGAGAGCTGTCAGGCGATCCTGGCCCATTATTACCCAGGCACGACCCTGGCCCGGCTTGCGGAGGGCGCGGCATAATGTTTACAGGATGGCATGGTATATCCGTTGACAGCGCATGGAGAGACTGTTATAATAATGATAATCTCCGTTGACCGAAACGGTCGGCGGTCGGAAAATACGAATAAGGAGTGATAAAAATGGCAATGAAACTGTCCCGCAGAGACTTTCTGAAGGGCACCGCCGCCGCGGCGGTCGGCGCGGCCTTCTTCGGTCTGGGCGGCAAGCTCAGCGCCTCCGCCGAGGAACCGGCGATCTATGTTCCCGGTACCTATTCCGCCACGGCGGCGGGCTATTCCAGCGACGTCACGGTCACCCTGACCGTGAGCGAAACGGCCATCACGGACTGCGTCATCGACGCGTCCGGTGAGACCCCGGACATCGGCCAGGCGGCTGCGAAGGAGATGCAGAGCCTGATCGTGGAGAACCAGGGCGTGGATGCGGTGACTTCCGCCACCGCCGAAAACACGATCCCCGCCATCAAAAAGGCCTATGCCGACTGCATCCAGCAGGCCCTGATCGTAAAGACCGAGGAGCCCGCAAAGGAGGAGGGCTTCTCCTTTGAGAAGACCGAGTTCGGCACGCCTCTGTGGCTTGTACCGGAGCTGGGCATGTTCCAGTGGCGCGAGAAGCCCGAGACCCCCACGCAGTTTGAGCGGACCGAGAGCGCGGACGTGATCGTCGTGGGCGCGGGTCTCTCCGGCATCTGCGCCGCCCGCCGCAGCCTGGAGCTGGGCAACAGCACCATCATCCTGGAGAACGACGGCCGCTACGACATCCACGGCTTCCAGTGCGCCTCCGTCAACTCCGACTTCTACAAGCGCCAGGTGGAGGCCGCGGGCCTCAACTGGGAGGACTGGAAGATCGACGAGACCGATTTTGTGCGCAACTACATGAACATGCACAACAATCGCACCAACATCGATATCGTCAAGCTCTGGACCGCCAATTCCGGCAAGGCCTTCGACTGGTACGAGGAGCTGATGCCGCCCCAGGGCACCGACGGCAGCTACGACTACCGCAGCATGATCTACTTCCCCCGTCCGGAAGGCTATGACATGAGCCAGAAGGACCACAAGTACAAGACCTACATCGGCACCGTGGACTTCACCTATCAGTCCTGGGCCCAGGCCGGCCGCAACCAGGTGGACTGGATCGAGGCAAACGGCGGCCAGTTCCGCTACAACGAGCGGGCCTACATGCTCACCGACGACGGCGCGGGCCGCGTCACCGGCGTGATCACCAAGGTCACCGCCGAGGACGGGACCGTCACCTACAACAAGTATGAGGCCGCCAAGGGCGTCATCATGTGCACCGGCTACCACGGCCGCGCCAAGGACATCATGATGGAGATCGGCGTGGAAGAGGGCATGTACACCCTGCGAAACGGCAACGCCTTCCCCGACTCCTCCGGCTTCGGCGGCTCCGGCGACGGCCACCGCATGCTGGTCTGGGAGGGCGCGGACATCGAGCCATTCCGTCAGGCCGACGGCTGCGTGCTGTCCCTGCTGGACCCGGCGGCGGGCCTCGCGCTCAACAACAACGGCAAGCGCTTCCACAATGAGGACGACCAGTGCTGGACCCTGGGTCTGGAGCTGAGATGGCAGCCCGGCGGGCGGCAGTGGAAGATCTACGACGCCAACTGGCGCCGCGATCTGGACCACCAGAACATGTCCCACCAGGCCATCGACTCTGTCAATCACACCCCCTGGACCATGCCCGGCACGCTGAACAACGAAAACGCCGCCCCCTACACCAACGGCACCAAGATGAAGGCTGACGGCACCGAGTGCGACGGCACCGAGTTCTATCTGGACATCCTGGAGAAGGAGCTGCTGGCCGGCGTGGGCAATCCCGAGGGCATCGCCATCGGCAGCTACTGGAGCTGGCCCGGCGATATCCGCTACGGCGCCAACACGCTGGAGGAGCTGGCCAAGATGGTCTATCCCGACGACGAGGAGGCCCAGGCCAACATGCTCGCCGAGGTGAAGGAGTACAACGAGATGGTAGCCCAGGGCGAGGATACCCGCTACGGCAAGGCCGCCAGCATGCTCTTCCCCATCGAGCAGGGTCCTTTCTTCGCCTTCTCTGCCGCCACCTCCACCAGCGGCCGCATGGGCCAGGAGGGCATCATCTGCAACGACAGGCTGCAGCCCGTGATCCCGTCCACCGGCAAGCCCATCAAGGGCGTCTACTGCGCGGGCGTCATCGTCGGCGGCCGCCACGCCAACTGCTACATGACGCCAATGGGCGGCATGAACCACGGCTTTGACGTGACCTTCGGCAAGCTGGCCGCGGAATTCCTGACCGATGACAACTGATCGATAAACCATAAACGGACAGGTATGGGCGGAAACCCGTCCATACCTGTTTTTTGAAAGTATAGGAGCTGAGGCCATGAAGCCCATCGAACTGCATCTGTATCTTCCCTTCTCCTACTGGCTGGACCGGGACCCGGAGACCGGCGCGCCCCTGCGGCGGCCGGATGAGCGGGCGCTTTCGGTCTGGCTGCGCGCGCTCTGCACGGAGCTTTCGAGTCTGAAGGAGGATTACGCGGACTGTGAGGTGACGGCCGTCCGCTTTCACGGCGGCTATCTGAGTTTGCTTGACGCCGAGGATCTGAGCCGCCTGCTCATCGCCGTGCACCGCAGCTTTTCCCTGCGGAAGGACTGCCCGGTCTGCGGCCTGATGTTCCCCGGGCGGCTGGATATGGAGATGGTCGCGGCCTACGGGAACCGGCATGTGAGCCCGCTTCTCTTCACGCTGCCCTCCCTCTCCTTCCGGGAGTGCGAGCGTCTGGGCTATCCGGTGGCCCTGCAGGCCCTGGACAAGACCGTGTATTTCCTGCAGAATTTCAGCGTGGAGGACTGGGGCCTGCATCTGCCGATCGGGATCCCCGGCCGGGACGCGGAGACCTGGCGCTTCCTGCTGGGGCAGATCTACCACTATCACCCGAAGTATCTGCGCTTTGCGAGCATCGACCCGGCGCGGGCGGAGGATCCCGCCTTTGCGGAGATCTGTGCCGAGCTGGAGCGCCACGGCTATCACCGGGCGGCGGAGAATCTCTTCTCCCTCGCCGACGCGGTGCCGCGTCTCCTGCTGCCGCTTCCGGCGGATGCGGAATACGTGGGCGCGGGGCCCGGCGCCGTGAGCCGGATCGACGGCTTTACGGTGCACAATACCGCGGACTTTGAAGTCTGGTGCCGAAACTGCGGCGACTGGCGGCAGCTCGTCGTCAAAGCGGAGCCTGTGTAAGTACAAAAGTGGCCAGTGGTGAGTAGGGGCGGGGCTTGTCCCCGCCCGCCGGACGCGGTGCAGCGGGCTGTCGAGGACGCCAGCCCCTGTGCCGCTGACCGCGAAAAAAACTCCCGTTCCGGTGGAACGGGAGTTTTTGCATCCGTATTCGGATCAATTACAGCTGCTTCTGAGCGTTGATCTTCACGCCGGGGCCCATGGTGGAGGCGGTGACGCAGGAGCGGATGTACTGGCCCTTCGCGGCGGCGGGCTTGGCCTTGATGATGGCGCCCAGCAGAGCCACGTAGTTCTCGTACAGCTTCTCAGCGCCGAAGCTGACCTTGCCGATGGGGCAGTGGATGATGTTGGTCTTGTCCAGACGGTACTCGACCTTACCGGCCTTGGCTTCCTTGACGGCCTGGGTGACGTTGGGGGTCACGGTGCCGGCCTTGGGGGAGGGCATCAGGCCCTTGGGTCCCAGGATCTTACCGAGACGGCCGACAGTGCCCATCATCTTGGGGTTGGCAATGACGGTATCGAACTCGAACCAGTTCTCCTTCTGGATCTTCTCGACGTAGTCCATGCCGCCGGCGTAATCGGCGCCTGCAGCGAGGGCTTCCTCAACCTGCTCGGGCGGGCAGAAGACGAGGACGCGGACGGTCTTGCCGGTGCCGTTGGGCAGCACGATGGCGCCGCGGACCTGCTGGTCGGCGTGACGGCCGTCAACACCGAGCTTCACATGCAGCTCGACGGTCTCGTCGAACTTGGCCTTGCTGGCGTTGATGACCAGCTGCAGGGCTTCCTGGGGGTCGTACAGGGCCTGCTTATCAATGAGCTTGGAGCTCTCTTTATAATTTTTACCTCTAAACAATTTCGTTTCCTCCTAAAATGTGGTGTAATGGATGGATAGATCCTCCCACGAGAGCCCCGGGTCAGTCGCCGACGACGACGCCCATGGAGCGGCAGGTACCGGCGATCATGCTGATGGCGGACTCGATGTCGGTGCAGTTGAGGTCGGGCATCTTCTGCTCGGCGATCTTGCGGACGTCTTCCTTGCTGATCGTGGCGACCTTGTCGCGCTGGGGAACACCGGAAGCGGTATCAATGCCGCAGGCCTTCTTGATCAGAAGGGCGGCAGGAGGGGTCTTGGTGATGAAGGTGAAGCTGCGGTCAGAGTACACGGTGATGACGACGGGGATCATGAGGCCCATGTCGCCCTTGGTGCGCTCGTTGAAGTCCTTGGTGAACTGACCGATGTTCACGCCGTACTGGCCCAGAGCCGGGCCGACGGGGGGCGCCGGCGTGGCCTTGCCGGCGGGAACCTGGAATCTGACGTATCCAACTACTTTCTGTGCCATAAGAGCACCTCTTTCTTAGAATTAATCACTTGGTTTTCCGCGAAAGCCGCTGCCGCCCTTTTCCCCGCAGGGAATCCAAATCGTTTTAGATGGGGCTTTGCCTCGGCAAAAACACCCTGAGGCGAGCTGTGCGGGCCCTCGCTTCGACCAAACGCGGCGTGCTGCGCACCGCCGCGCGCGATGAGAGCGAGTATCTCAATTGCGAAACAGGGGTTTCGCAATTGAATCAGTCTTTGATAACTTCGACCTGGTCGAGCTCCAGATCCACTGGAGTCTCTCTGCCGAACATGGAGACCACGACGCGGACCCGATCTCTCTCGGGTTCCAGCTCGTCCACCACGCCGATGAAGCCGGACAGCGGGCCGTCGGTGACCTTTACGCTGTCGCCCACGGCATAGCCGACGACGATCTCTCTGCGTTCCACGCCCAGATCAAGGATTTCCTGCTCCGTCAGGGGGACGGCCTTGCCGTCGGAGCCGACGAAGCCCGTCGCGCCGCGCACGTTGTGGACCAGGTGCCAGCTGTCGTCGGTGAGGATCATCTTCACCAGCACGTAGCCGGGGAACACCTTGCGCTCCACCGTCTTCTGCTCACCGGACTCGGTGATCTCGGTGACGGTCTCCATGGGGATGTTGACCTCACGGATCAGGTCCGTCATGCGGCGGTTTTCCGCGGCCTTCATGACAGCCGCGGCGACTGCGTTTTCATAACCGGAGTACGTATGGACTACGTACCACTTAGCCTCTTCCGCCATGACGATCAACCCGCCAGCATGAAGAGAACGCGGACCAGCATCTCAGCCAGCCGGTCAAAGCCCCAGAGCACCACGGCGGAGACCAGCATCACGCCGACGGAGATCAGCGAATTCTGAACGAGAGCCTTGCGGGTGGGCCAGATGACCTTCTTCAGCTCGCTCTTCATTTCGCGGAACCACTTGCCGATTCTCTGGAAGAAACCGGGCTTCGCGTCGTCCTTCTTCACGGCGGTGACGGCCTTGGTCGGAGCAGCGTTGCTTTTCTTTTCTTCAGCCATTTTCACACATCCTTTCAGAATTACTTGGTCTCAACATGCTTGGTGTGCTTTCTGCAGAAGGGGCAGTACTTGCTCCGCTCCAAACGGTCTGAGGTATTCTTTTTGTTCTTGACCGTGTTGTAGTTTCTCTGCTTGCATTCATCGCATCTGAGTGTAATCTTAACTCTTGCGCCTGCAGCCATTTTTCGGCACCTCCTATTTTATTTACCCGCGAAGGCGGGCATTGCCTCCCTGTATGGAACGGAGCGCGTCTTCCGGCAAAAAATGCGCACGAAAAAAACACCTCTCGTCCGACAGGTAATGCATACTATAGCACAGCCGCGGCGGCAGGTCAACACTTTTTTGCCGATTTTCCGGGCTTTTTTGCAGCTTTCCCTGAGACTGAGGCGGCTTCTTGCACAATCTCGCGGCGCAGAACTTAATACTGTGCTTCAGCGCTGTATAATAAATAATAAAATAATAAAATGAAGCACGCACAAGCTGCCTGCTTGTGCGTGCTTCATTACTTGTCTCCCAACAGCGCATGAACGAGAGAAAGGAGGAGAGAGGTCTGCTTTGCGTTAAGACGGTCCAACGCCAGATACAGTTCCCGCCTCTGGTTTGGAACGTGGTTATGTCCATCGAAAAATTCAGCAGGCGTAATGTCCAGGTACTCACAGATCGAGAAAAACATCTCCATGGACGGATAGGCCACACAATTTTCGATGCGGTTGATATAGCTGGGATTCTGCCCGAGCGCCAAACTCATCTCCCGCGCCGACACATTTCTCCCCTGCCGTAGTTCAGATAAGCGACTTGAAATAAACTGTTCGTCCAATTATATCACCGATATAATTATATACCATATGCAGTCATGATATACGCTATAATATATCCTATAAAGCTTGACATAAGACCTTATATAGCATAAAATAGCTCTGTATAGCACGGAGAAAACTAAGTGAGAAGATGCCGCCTGTCTGTCGGCGGTCCGGATTGTTCAAATACATAGGAAGAAAATGTTGATTGGAAGGAGAAGAGACATGATTCAAAACCGGAAGAAGGTTATGGCGCTGTTTCTCTGTTTGGTGATGTGTCTGTCGCTGTTCCCGGCGACGGCGCTTGCCGATGCAGAAATCATGGAAGAGCCCTTCGCCGAAGAACTCATCATCGAGGAGCCCATCGTCGAGGAGCCTGCCGTCGAGGAGCCTGTCGTCGAGGAGCCTGCCGTCGAGGAGCCTGCCGTCGAGGAGCCTGCCGTCGAGGAGCCTGCCGTCGAGGAGCCTGTCGTCGAGGAGCCTGCCGTCGAAGAGCCCATCGTCGAGGAGCCTGCGGAAGACCCGACGGAACCGACGGTTCCCGGCGACGGCGAAGAAGCCCCTGTGGAAGTTCCGGCTGAAGAGGAGGACGAGGAGCCTTCGGAGGAGCCGGTGCGGGTCATCTTCGTCTGTGACCCGGAGGATCTGACGCTTACGGTCTACACGCTGGATGAAAACGGGGATAAGCGCAGTTTCGAGCCGGAAGAAGACGGCTCTTATCTCCTGCTGCCCGGAGAATACTTCTACGAAGCCGAGTGCGAGGGGTATGAGACAGTTAGAGAAACACTTTTAGTTTCGTCTCTTATTCCCGAAGACGAGGTAGTGCTTACTATTTGTCTAAATGCAGTTCAGCAGATTTCGGCAACTGAACAAGTAAAAGTCAAATTTGTATGCTCCCCGGAAGATGCGCATATTGAAGTTTATGATTGTATCAATTTAAATGAAGCTGGAAAACCCACTTTATTAACCCCCGAAGATACAGGTTATTACATGCTTCGCCCGGGCTTATATTTTTACAATGCATCAAGGGACGGATATATACCGTTGCTTGAAATAGAGTTTGAAGTTCAGGAAACTGAAAATGAGGATTATATTGAGACAATAGACGTAAGACTGATAGATGGCGCAATCAGCTTTATTCTGCCTTCTGCCTCTATGCAGGCCACTAAAGTAGATGGATCCCCAAATCCTTATGTTGAGCTTTCCTATACAACAAGTACTCCGGTAGGAACGATTCGATATATATCCCAGGTTTCCGGGAGCCAATATTTTTATAGTAGTTATTGGGGATCATGGGCAAGCCAAGCTGGCATCGAATGCGGTACGGCCAGTATATCTATGGCGGTTTCTTATGTTGGCGTCAATAAAACCCCTAAAGATATATTGGACTATGGAAACGGAACAACTTATTTTGGCACGTGGGGTAGTGCAACTCACTCAAGTCCGAGCTTTTCTACAGCAATGTCCAACTATATTAATGGCAAAGGAAAGTATAGCCCCCCTGTAATCCATTTCCCGAATGGAACGCTGACGTCAGCAGGGCATTATGCTGTAATTAGTGGACAGATTTCGTCTACCCAATATTCCATTGTGGACCCCGCGTACGGCATTGGAACAATAACGATTAATGGCACGTCGTGGAGCTATAGAGGGGCATCTGGCTCAATCGACCAAGTACATCAATGGTATAACCCAAGCGCATCCCTTCCAGATCCAACTTATTATCTCGATCTGAATGGATATCTTGACGGGACGGACAGCGGAAGCCTTGGCTCCTACGGCACAGTGGACGTTTATATCAACGGTTCGCTGGATGCAGCAGGAGTGACGGATTACTATAAAGCCTGGCCTGCCGGGACAAGATATGAGTTTAAAAACATAAAAGCCAATCCCGGCTACCAGTACTTAAGCGTATATTCGGGCTCGCTGAGCGGAACGATTGGAACGTCATTGACCCGGACGGTTTTGTCTTTTGCAACAAGCTATGCCCTTACCTATAAAATGGACAGCGGGGATCAGACGTTCACCGTCTTGTCCGGTATGCAGCAGCTGGGCAGCTTTTATGACAAGCGAAACGGAGAGTATTTTATCGGCTTCTCTTATTCTCCCAATGCTGCGATGTTTGACGTCCGCCCCGGCGAGTATATCGAAATTACCAAGAATACCACCCTTTACCCTGTATATATCAGCCATGCGGAGGCAATTTCCGGCGAGCCGGTGCTGATTTACAATATCAATGATTTCCCGTCGAGTGGGTATATCATAACTCCGACGACAAAGGATGTTACTATAAATGTAACAGAAGCTGATTGGGGGCCATGGAGCAGCTGGTCAACGAGTTCTGCTACGGGTAGCGCCACTCGGCAGGTAGAAACAACAACACTCTATCGATACTACTACTTTTATTGCCCTGTCTGTGGCGGACATGAGCCTTTTCAGGGGATGAGTGATTGTGGGCGGTACACGATAACCGCTGGAGATTACCATGGACAGTGGTTTACTACTGCTTATTCCAACAGTTCCTATAAAAGTTTTAGCTACACAACAAAAAAATACTATACCAGCTCACTGGGAGACGGCCAGATTTGGTGCTTTTCTTCGGGCAACGTCAATCAGACGGCAGTAGGAACAATAGATGCCGACGGGAGCGAGGTTGTAATTAAAACAGGCTATCGTTATAGAGATCTACAAACTTCGACATCAACCGTCATAAAGACATTTGATGCATACATCATTCGCGCTATTACGACCTACACCGTCACCTACAACGCCAACGGCGGCACAGGCGCACCGGCGAGTCAGACCAAAGCGCACGGCACGGCGCTGACCCTCTCGAGCGAGATGCCCAGTCGCTCCAATGCTTCCGCGGGCAGTTATACTGTGACACTCAACGCCAACGGCGGCAGCGTGAGTACAAGTTCCCTGAGTGCGGCCCGAACCACGAGCTACAGCTTTAGGAACTGGAACACGGCTGCCAACGGCAGTGGGACAAGCTACAATCCCGGCGCCAGCTACACCGCAAACGCGGATGTAACGCTGTATGCGCAGTGGAACAGCACGCCCACCGGAAACGTAACTCTGTATGCGATCTGGGAGGCCGGAACATATACTGTCACCTACATCGCCAACGGCGGTACTGGAGCACCGGCTTCTCAGACGAAGACTCATAACGTTGCGCTGACGCTTTCAGGCACGAAACCGACGAGAGCCAATGTATCCGCCGGCAGTTATACTGTGACACTCAACGCCAACGGCGGCAGCGTGAGTACAAGTTCCCTGAGTGCGGCCCGAACCACGAGCTACAGCTTTAAGAACTGGAACACGGCTGCCAACGGCAGTGGGACAAGCTACAATCCCGGCGCCAGCTACACCGCAAACGCGGATGTAACGCTGTATGCGCAGTGGAACAGACGCCCACCGGCAACGTGACCCTGTACGCGATCTGGAAGGAAGAAGGGACAACGTCGGGGACATTGAGCCTCGGAAGTGTGCGCGGCGCACCGGGAAGCGAAGTAACGCTGGAGCTCACGCTGGACAAGAATCCGGGAATCATGATGCTGAGCTTCCGACTGAGCTACGACAAGAACAAGCTGCAGTACCTGGGCGGCGAAGACGGGAGTCTGACAGGATGGTCGTTCAGTACGACGGGCGACGGAGTCCTGTGGGATGGAGACAATGACTCCACGGCAACGGGAACAATCGTAAAACTGCACTTCAAGATCCTGGAATCGGCCGTGGAAGGCGAGACGTCGATTACCCTGAATGCATTGGAAGCATGGAACTATAACGAAGAAGGGATAAGCTTCGGGACGAGCGCTGGGAAAGTGACGATCAGCAAGCGGATCCCGGGAGATACGACAGGAGACGGGAAGGTCAACGGTCTGGACCTGATCCGGCTGCGAAAGCATCTGGCAGGCGACGACGTTCAGATTGATCTGTCGAACGCGGACGTGACGGGAGACGGGAAGGTCAACGGCCTGGATCTGATCCGGCTGCGAAAGTATCTGGCAGGCGACAATGTCGTCCTGAACTGACAAATTGATCAATGAAAAAGAGGTACAAAGCCATGAAAAAACTATTGTCTTCAATTCTCTGCATAGCACTGGTTATCAGCTTTCTGGCGGTTTCTGCGAGTGCGGCAGGCGCAGGAAGTATTCAACTCAGGCCAACTGCCGGAGAGGCGCATCCCGGCGATACTATTACAGTGAAGTTAAATGTAACGAGCAATCCCGGGATTATGTTCTTCAGCTATACACCCAGCTATGATACCGGTCGGCTGGAGCTGGTTAAGATGGAGGGTAAAGACAGTTCGTGGACGTGTACAACAAGAGCGAACTGGGATGGAGCCGGTGACGAGACCTTTACCGGCGATGTGGTTACACTCACTTTTAATGTCAAAGCAGATGCAGCTCTGGGCACGGCGGACATCGGAGGAAGCGTCGAAGCATTTAATGAGAATGAGGAGGAGGTCAGCTTCTCTGTAAGCGCCGGTAAGGTTACCATCAGCGCTGCACCTCATGACCATGACTGGGGAAACGGTGAAGTGACCACGAAGCCCGGCTGCGAGACCAAGGGCGTACGTACCTACACCTGTTCGATCTGTGGTGAGACCAGGACCGAGGAAATTGCTGCCACGGGACACGTATGGGATAATGGCGTTGTTACCAAGGAGCCGAGCTGCAGCGAGCCGGGTGTGAAGACCTACACCTGCAAGAACGACAGTACGCACACCAAGACGGAAGAGATCCCCAAACTGGAGCATAAGTCCGATAGCGGCACCGTGACGAAGGAAGCTACCTGCGAAAAGGCCGGAGAGAAGACCTACAAGTGCACGATCTGCGGCGAAGTCCTGAAGACGGAGACGATACCGGCTCTTGGTCATGATTGGGATAATGGCGTTGTTACCAAGGAGCCGAGCTGCAGCGCGCCGGGTGTAAAGACCTACACCTGCAAGAACGACAGTACGCACACCAAGACGGAAGAGATCCCCAAACTGGAGCATAAGTCCGATAGCGGCACCGTGACAAAGGAAGCTACCTGCGAAAAGGCCGGAGAGAAGACCTACAAGTGCACGATCTGCGGCGAAGTCCTGAAGACGGAGACGATACCTGCTCTTGGTCATGATTGGGATAATGGCGTTGTTACCAAGGAGCCGAGCTGCAGCGAGCCGGGTGTGAAGACCTATACCTGCAAGAACGACAGTACGCACACCAAGACGGAAGAGATCCCCAAGCTGGAGCATGAGTCCGATAGCGGCACCGTGACAAAGGAAGCCACCTGCGAAGAGGCCGGAGAGAAGACCTACAAGTGCACGATCTGCGGCGAAGTCCTGAAGACGGAGGAAATTCCCGCCCTTGAGCATGAATGGGACGAAGGCGTTGTAACGAAGGAGGCCACCTGCACCGAGGCCGGAGAGAAGACTTACACCTGCAAACGCGACAGTTCTCACACCAAAACCGAAGAGATCCCGCCTTCTGATCATGAGTGGGATAAAGGTACAGTAACAAAAGAAGCCACCTGTGTCGAGACCGGTGAGAAGACCTACAAGTGCAAGAACTGCGAAGAGACCAAGACGGAAATAATCGCAGCAAAGGGCCATGTATGGGATAAAGGAACCGTGACAACGAAACCGACCTGCACAGAGCCGGGCGTAAAGACCTATACGTGCAAAACCTGCGGGGAAGTATTGAAAAAGGAAACGATCGCAGCTCTTGGTCACAATTGGGACAACGGCAAGGTTACAAAGGCGCCAACAACGACTCAGCCCGGTGAAAAGGTATACACCTGCAAGAATGACAGCAGCCATAAAAAAGTAGAGGTTCTCCCGGCCACAAAAACTCCAAAGACCGGCGATGACAACCACATTGAAATCTGGATCACGCTCCTTGCGTTTTCTGCGATTGGCGCATCTGCTACGGTGATTGTTGGGCGAAAGAAGAAAAGAACAAATAAGTAACTGAAGCAAAAGTCTCCGTCAATTGACGGAGTCTTTTGCTTCTTAGTGCGCTTTTTTCCGCTAAGGGACATGCGTCTTCTCAGGAGAAGCCAAGCGCTGATACAACTCCGCTTGCGCCGCGCCGACAATCATGCTAAACTGTGCGCGGAGAGGTGAGATTGCACGATGACCTACCAGGAAGCTTTACAATATATCGACGGCGTGAGCTGGCTCGGCTCACGGCCGGGGCTCGAGCGCGTGACGGCGCTGCTGGAAAAGCTGGGCGACCCGCAGAACGCGCTGAAATTCGTCCACATCGCGGGCACCAACGGCAAGGGCAGCTGCGCGGCCATGACGGCCTCGGTGCTCCGGGCGGCGGGTTATCGGACGGGGCTTTTCACCTCGCCCTACCTCTTCCGCTTCAACGAGCGCATGCAGATAAACGGCGAAGCCATCGCCGACGAGACGCTGGCCGCCCTGGTGACGGAGATTCGCCCGATCGCCGACGCCATGGCCGATCACCCCACGGAGTTTGAGCTGATGACCGCCGTGGCCCTGCTCTGGTACCGGCGCGAAAAGTGCGACATCGTGGTGCTGGAGGTGGGGCTGGGCGGACGGCTGGACGCCACCAATGCGATCGCCGCGCCCGAGGCCGCGGTCATCATGAACATCGGCCTCGATCACACCGCCATCCTCGGCGATACCGTGGAGAAGATCGCCGCCGAGAAGGCGGGGATCGTCAAGCCGGGCTGCGAGGTCGCGCTCTATCAGCAGAGCGCGGGGGTCGAGGCCGTCGTGCGCGAAAAATGCGAATCCGCCGGCGCGCGGTTGCACGTCGCGGACTTCTCGCAGCTTGCGCCGGAGTTCGACAGCCTCGAGGGCCAGGTGTTTACATACCGGGGCGTGCCCTATGCCATCCCCCTGCTGGGGGAGCACCAGCTGAAAAACGCGGCCGTGGTGCTGGAGGTCGTGGAGATCCTGCGCCAGAAGGGCTGGGCGCTGCCGCAGGACGCGGTGGAGCACGGGCTCTACGCCGTCTCCTGGCCCGCGCGCTTCGAGCTCGTGCGCGCCGAGCCGCCCTTCGTGGTGGACGGCGGGCACAATCCCCAGTGCGCCGAGACCGTAGCGGCAAACCTCCGGCGTTATTTCCCGGACCGGCGGCATGTGCTGCTGTGCGGCGTGCTGGCCGACAAGGACTATGCCTCGCTGTTTGCCATCCTCAACACGGCCGCGGACGCCTACGTCTGCGTCACGCCGGACAGCGCCCGGGCCCTGCCCGCGGAAAAGCTGGCGGAGCATCTGGCGCGCTACGGCAAGCCCGTCACGGTCTGCGCGGATATCCCCGCGGGCGTGGAGGCGGCCTCCGCCGCGGCCGGGGAGGACGGCGCGGTCTGCGCCGTCGGTTCGCTGTACATGGCCGGCGCGGTGAGGGCCTGCTTCGGGCTATACTGAACAGGCTTCCCCGCGCACGGGGAAGCTCCCGCGGAGCGGGTGATGAGGTCCTTTCTTAGAGATTTATGCGAGATGCACAAGGGGACCTCATCCGGCCCTTCGGGCCACCTTCCCCGCGCACGGGGAAGGCCATAAGGAAGGGACCTCATCCGTCTGCCCTTCGGGCAGCCACCTTCCCCCGAGGGGGAAGGCTAAAAGGAAGGGACCTCATCCGTCTGCTCTTCGGGCAGCCACCTTCCCCAGAGGGGAAGGCCATAAGGAAGGGACCTCATCCGTCTGCTCTTCAGGCAGCCACCTTTCCCCGAGGGGGAAGGCTAAAAGGAAGGGACCTCATCCGTCTGCTCTTCAGGCAGCCACCTTCCCCCGAGGGGGAAGGCTAAAAGGAAGGAGATTAAAATGCGCATCATGGCGATCGATTACGGCGATCAGAGGATCGGGCTCGCGGTCTCGGACCTGCTCGGCATGCTGGCCGGCGAGGCCTGGACCATGAACGAGTGGAACCGCGAGCGGGCCGCCCTGCGCATCGCCGAGGAGGCGAAAACGCGCGAGGTCGGCACGCTGGTGCTGGGCCTGCCGAAGAACATGGACGGCACGGAGGGCCCGCGGGCCGCGCTGAGCCGGGAGTTCAAAAAGCTGCTGGAGGAGGCCTCCGGCCTGCCCGTCGTGCTGTGGGACGAGCGGCGCAGCAGCATCGAGGCGCACGCCATCCTGCACGCGGCCGGGAAGAAGGAGCGCCTGCACCGCAAAAGCGTGGACGCCGTGGCGGCGAGCCTGATCCTGGAGGGCTATCTGGGCAGTTTGAAATAAGAGCAAACACAGGGCAGGACCGATGGGAGGATCGTGATGGAACAGATCAAATGCCCCAAGTGCGGGGAGGTTTTTCAGATCGACGAGGCGGGCTATGCCGCCATTGTCAAGCAAGTCCGGGATCGGGAATTTGAAAAAGAGCTCCGGGCCCGGGAGGAAACGGCCGTGCGCCTGGCCGAATCCGAAAAGGAGCGCGAGATCACCGCGCTGCGCGCAAAGCTCGGCGAGCAGGAGAAGCTCGGCGCAGCAGAACGGGACGCTGCCGTGCAGCGGACCGTCGCTGAAAAGGAGAAACAGATCTCGGCGCTGGAGGAGAAACTGCGCGGCGCTGAGCTGGAGAAGAAATTTGCTGTGCAGGACGCGATCAACGCGCAGGCCGAGGCGGCCCACAGCCGGGAGCTCGCGATCCGGGAACTGGAGGGGCAGATCGAACGGCTGAAAAGCGATTTCGCCCTGCAGCAGGAGAAGAGCCAGAGCGAACGGGAGCTGCTTCTGAAGCAGAAGGATGAGCAGATCGCTTTCTACCGCGACATGAAGACCCGCCTCTCGACCAAGATGGTCGGCGAATCTCTGGAGCAGCACTGTGAGATCGAGTTCAACCGCATCCGCGCCGCCGCTTTCCCACACGCCTATTTTGAGAAGGACAACGACGCGCGCTCCGGCTCCAAGGGCGACTTCATCTTCCGCGACTATGACGAGCAGGGACTGGAATATCTCTCTATCATGTTCGAGATGAAAAACGAGATGGACGAGACCGCGACCAAGCACAAAAACGAGGACTTTTTCAAAAAGCTGGACAAGGACCGGAACGAAAAGCGCTGTGAATACGCCGTGCTGGTTTCGCTGCTCGAGTCCGACAGCGAGTACTATAACGGCGGCATCGTGGACGTTTCGCACCGCTATCCGAAGATGTACGTGATCCGCCCACAGTTCTTCCTGCCGCTGATCTCCCTGCTGCGCAACGCCGCGCAGAACGCGCTGGGCTACCGGCGGGAGCTGGCGCTGGCGCGCTCACAGAATCTGGACGTGGAGAACTTCAACAACCAGCTTCTGGATTTCAAAAGCCGCTTTTCCCGCAACTACGAGCTTGCCAGCCGAAAATTCCGGGAGGCCATCGAGGAGATCGACAAAACCATCAGCCATCTGCAGAAGACCCGCGACGCGCTGGTTTCCTCCGAGAACAATCTGCGCCTGGCCAACGACAAGGCCGAGGATCTGAGCATCAAAAAGCTCACGAAGAACAATCCCACCATGACCGGGCTGTTTCAGGACGCGGGAATCGAGATCCGATAACAGCGGCGCTTTTTTGGCCCGCAGGCAAAAAAAGGATTTACTTCTTTACGGACAGCGAGTAAAATAAACATATAAAAATGAAGGGAGAGATCACTATGAATCAAGTCCTCCAGTCCATCGGCATTTCCTCCGTTGAGGTCCTGCTCCACGCCCTCGTGACGCTGGTGGTCTGCGTCATCGCCATCAAGATCGTCACCAACATCGTAGACAAGCTCCTCAACCGCAGCCTCAAGCTGGACAACACGCTGCGCCACTATATCGGCTCCGCCGTTCACACGGTGCTTTGGGTCCTGGCCGTCATCATCGTGGCCAAGTCCCTGGGCATCGACACGGCCTCCCTGGTCGCTCTGGTCGGCGTCGCCGGTCTGGCTCTGTCCCTGTCCGTGCAGAACGTGATGTCCAACCTCTTCTCCGGCATCACCCTGCTCATCACCAAGCCCTTCACCACCGGCGACGTCGTGGAAGTGGCCGGCAAGCTGGGCACCGTCAAGGCCGTCGGCCTGTTCTACACCCAGCTCGACACGCTGGACAATGTCGCCGTCTCCATCCCCAACAGCGACGTGACCGGCGCGCATATCAACAACTTCAGCCGCGAGCCGCTGCGCCGCGTGGACCGCACCTTCACCGCCTCCTATGAGTGCCCCACCGAGGACGTGAAGGCCGCCATCTTCGACGCCATCGCCAAGGACGAGCGCATCCTGGCCGATCCCGCCCCCTTTGTCCGCCTGCTGGACTACAAGGGCAGCACCGTGGAATACGTCGTGCGCGTCTGGTGCAAGAACGCCGATTACTGGGGCGTTTACTTCGACCTCAACGAGAACGTGCGCGAGAGCTTTGCCGCCAAGGGCGTCAAGTTCAGCTACGAGCACGTCAACGTCCACATCGTGGAGAAGTAAGGCGATACAACAAAAGCTTCGGAAAAGGCGCTTCCCTTTAGGGCGTGCAAGTTAGGGATACGACAGCCGCAAACAGGATGTTTTCGCGCCAGACTTCGTTGCGCGTACTCGGAATACATATCCAGTATTCCTGCGCCGCTCGCCTCGTCTGACACGAAAAGCTCTCTGTTTGCGGTGCAAAGCAGTTTTGCGAGAGTCATTTTTTGTTCAGGCAAAACAGAAAACACCGGGAATACTTCGTGTATTTCCGGTGTTTTCAGACTGTAGACAAACCCATGCTGCCGAAGTTTGACACGCATGGGGAGAGCGCGAGAGGGGATTGGTTATTCCCTCTCGCGATTGATATACTCAAGTCGACAGCTTGAAAACACCGGGAATACTTCGTGTATTTCCGGTGTTTTCTGTGAAGCAAGGGCGGAAAAGGGCCTCGCAAAACCTGTCGGCCCCCTAATTTGCACGCCCTTTGAGCGTCTTTTCTTCATGAACCGGCTCAACCGCCGCGCGAGTCACTCCCCGTGACAGTCGCTGGATTCTCAGGCGGCGATCTGCTAAGATGAGGTCACAACAGACAAGGAGGACAACAAAATGGAAATGGGAAAAGAGATCCGCCGCCTGCGCAATGCGCGCGGGCTGACCCAGGAGGCCCTCGCCGCCGCGCTGAACGTGACCGCGCAGACCGTCAGCAAATGGGAGTGCGGCAACAGCATCCCCGACGTGCAGCTGCTGCCGGAGATCGCCGTATACTTCGGCGTCAGCATCGACCAGCTCTTCGCCATGAGCCCGGAGCAGCAGATGGAGCGCATCGAGAATCACATCTACGACCGGGGCATGTTTACCGAGGCCGAGGAGCGGCAGCTCGAGCAGCAGCTCGGCGTCTTCGCCGAGGATCCGGCTCTGGAGGGACAGGCGAAGCTCCTGCTGACCAAGCTCTACAACAACCAGGCCGAGCAGTACCGCCTGCTGGCCGTGGAGATGGGCAAGGAGGCCGTCGAGAAGACCGGCGGCGGCCACGACGCCGTCAGCGAGCTGGCCAACGCCTGGGGCAGCTACATGCCCGACTGGAACGTGCGCAATCACCACGCGCTCATCGACTGGTTCAGCGATTACTGCCGCCGCCATCCGGACAACCGCGCCGCCCTGATGTGGCTGCTGGACAACCTCATCGACGACCGCCGCCTGACCGAGGCGCGGGAATGGCTGGAGAAGCTTGCCCGGATCGACAGCAGTTTCCGCACGCCCATGTACCGCTATCTGATCGCGCTCGCGGCGGGAGAGAAGGACGAGAGCGAAAAGCAGAAACGCGAGCTCGAGGCGCTCGCGGACAGCGAGTGGTGCTGCGCCCTGACCCTGGGTGACATCTGCACCCAGCGCCAGGAATACGACGAGGCGGTCGCGTGGTACCGCAGAGGCCAGCAGCTGCAACCCTCGCCGAAATTCACCGACAGCGCCACAAGCATCGCCCACATCTGTGAGATCCGAGGCGACAGGGAAGGCGCGATCGAGGCCTACCGGGAGGTCCTGCGCCTGCTGAAGGAGGACTGGGGCATCGTCAGCGGCGAGGAGCGCGAGGCGGTGGAGCGCGCCATTCGGAAGCTGCAGTGAGGCGCTGCCGCCTGCCGCAAAGCGCAGAGATTGAAAAAAACGGCTTGACCCGTGCGGTCAGGCCGTTTTTTTCGCTCCCGGCGGGCACACTACGCTTGATACAGCTTTACACAGCTTTGTTTTTTTCTTGACAGACAGGCGCCGCGCGCCTAAAATGAGGTATCGCTATTTTTTATTGCAGGAGGAACAGGAATACGATGAAAAAACTGCTGTCCGTTTTGCTTGCCCTCGCGCTGCTGCTGTCCGCGGGCGCCTTCGCCGCGCCGGGCCGGGCCTACGCCGAGGACGCGCCCGCGCTGCCCGCTTTGGGCGACACGGTCGAGGGCTTTGTGGTGAAGGATCTGCGCGACTTCCCGCTGGTCGGCGCCGAGATCGTGCTCTTCGAGCATGAGCGCACCGGCGCGCAGCTGGTGTACATCGCCAACAACGATCGGAACCGCGTCTTCGACCTGAGCTTCTTCACCCGGGCCATCGACAACACGGGCCTGCCCCATGTGTTTGAGCATGCCACGCTGGACGGCTCCGAGAAGTACCCCTCCAAGGCGCTGTTCTTCAACCTCTCCTACCAGACCTACAACACCTTCATGAACGCCATGACCGGCGCGCTGTATACCACCTACCCGGTGGCGAGCCTCTCCGAGGCGCAGCTGCTCAAGTATGCCGACTACTATACCGACAGCTGCCTGCACCCGATGATCCTCGAGGATGAGAGCATCTTCCGCGAGGAGGCCTGGCGCTACCGCCTGGCGGACGCGGAGGACGAGCTGTCCATTGAGGGCACGGTCTACTCCGAGATGCTGGGCGCCATGGATCTGACGAGCACGGCCTACAGCAATCTGCTGCGCGCCGCTTTCCCCGGCTCCACGATCGGCAATATCTCCGGCGGCGATCCGGCCTTCATCCCCGACATGACCTGGGAATCTCTGCGCGACTATCACGAGCTGTACTACCACCCCTCCAACTGCTGCGCCTATCTCTACGGCCAGTTCGAGGACTACATCGCCTTCCTCAAGCTGCTGGACGAGGCCTTCGCGCCCTATGAAAAGCGCGAGTTCGACTTCACGGACGCGGACTATGTCCCGTTGACCGAGAGCGTCACCGATCTGCAGGCCTTCCCGGTGGAGGCCGGCTCCTCCGCCGACAACACCTCCGAAATCTTCTACGCCTTCGTCTGCCCCGGACTCAATCAGGACCCGCAGGAGGAGCTGGTGCTCAACACCCTGACCGACCTGCTGGTGGTCGACGCCTCGCCTCTGATGCAGGCGCTGAAGAAGGCGCTGCCCAGCGGACAGTTTGCGTCCTATATCGAGCTGGACGGGCAGGAAGACATGATCGTGGTCTACGGCAGCAACCTCAACCCCGATGACGCGGAGACCTTCCGCAGCACCGTGGACGAGGCGCTGGCCGGTCTTGCCGAGACCGGCTTCCCCCAGGAGCTGGTGGACGGCGTGATGTCCTCCCTGTCCCTGTCCATCAAGCTCACCGGCGAGAGCGAGCTCGTCGGCGAGCCGCTGATCGAGTCTCTCATCGGCTACTATGCCTCCACCGGCGAGCTCTACGGCTACATGGACTATGTGGACGCCATGGAGCAGATCGACGAGTGGAACGAGCAGGACCTCTACCGTGAGGCCATCCAGAACTGGCTGCTCGGCGCCGAAGTCACGGTCCTGAGCGCGACCTATCCCGAGCCCGGCCTGCGCGAGCAGCTGGACGAGGCCGAGGCGGCCCGCCTGGCCGAGGTCAAGGCCGGCATGAGCGAGGAGGAGCTGCAGGCTCTCGTCGAGCAGACCAACGCCGAGGACGAGCCTGACGACGCCTCCGCCTATGTCGCCGCGCTGCAGGCGGTGACGGTCTCCTCCCTGCCCGAGGAGATCCGCCTCTACGACGTGGCCGAGAAGGAAGAGGACGGCGTGCGCTATATCGACGTCGCCGCCGATGTGGACGGCGTGGGCAACCCGATCCTGCTGCTGGACGCCTCCGCTCTGCCGCAGGAGGACATCCTGTGGTTCGCGCTCTACTGCAAGCTGCTCGGCGAGCTGGACACCGCCTCCTACACGCAGGAGGAGCTGTCCGTGCTGAGGACACGTTATCTCTACAACGGCCAGATCCGCCTCTCCATTGCGGAGGATCTGGAGAGCGGCGAGCTCTGCCCGCGTCTGCGCGCCGAGTGGATGTCCGCGGACGAGGATCTGGCTGCGGGCTACGATCTCGTCTATGAGATGCTCTACAACAGCGATTTCAGCGACGGCGAGCGACTGTCCGGCCTGATCACCAAGACCAAGGCCGCGCTCAAGAGCGACATCAACGGCGAGCCCTACCGCGCCGCGATCTTCCGCGCGCTGGGCTATTATTCCCCGCTCTACCGCTACTACAGCTACTTTAACTTCACGGATTTCTACAGCTTCCTTGAGCAGGTCGAGGCTATGGCCGCCGAGGATCCCGCCGCGGTGACGGCGAAGCTCGAGAGCATCCGCGATTACTTCCACAACCGCGACAAGGCCGTCGCCGTCTATGCCGGCAGCGAGGACGGTATCGCCGTCAACGCCCCGCTGGCCGCCGCCTTCCTCGGCAAGCTCGACAACACGCCGCGCGAGCCGGTCGCCTATGAGCTGCCGCAGCCCGCGAAGAACGAGGCGCTGATCCTTGACAGTACCGTCTCCTACAACGGCGTGGCCATCGACTTTGCGTCCCTCGGCCTCGAGGATTACAGCGGCGACATGAGCGCCGTGGCGAGCCTCGTCTCCGATGCCTACCTCTACCCGATGCTCCGCGATCAGTACGGCGCCTACGGTGTGCTCCATGACTTCATGGAGGACTGCGGCCCCTATGTGGTCTCTTACCGCGACCCGAACATCGGCGAGACCTTCCGGGTCTATGAGGATCTGCCCGACTTCCTGACAGAGCTCGAGATGGATCAGGAGGAGCTGGACGGCTACATCCTCTCCACTTACTCCCGCTATGCCGCCTCCCAGGGCGAGTTGAGCGGCGCCGCCGAGGCCGCCATGGACGCCGTGACCCACGACTCCCAGGAGAAGAAGCTCGACTATATGCGCGCGCTCAAGGCACTCACGCCCGAGGCGCTGCAGGACTACGCCGCGCTCTATGCGGCCATGATGAACGACGGCGTCCGCTTCACCACCGGCGGCGCCGGCGCGATCAACGCCAATGCCGAGCTCTACGACGCGATCCTCAATCCCTTCGGCTCCGTGGACAGCACGCAGGTCGAATTCAGCGACGCGACCGAGGACTACGAGCACTACGAGGCCGTGCGCTTCGTCTTCGAGGAGCTGCTGATGGCGCCCGCCGGTGAGGACGTCTTCGGCGTGGACGAGGACGCCACGGTCGGCGAGCTGGCCGGCATGCTCTACGCCCTGATCGGCGGCGATCCCGCCGCGCAGGACGAGGCGATCGGGACCTTTGCCCAGTACGGCATCCTGCCGGGTGACATCACGGCCGACGCCGTGCTGACCGGCGCGGACGCCGACGCAATCTTCGCAAGCTTCAGTGCGGCAGTGGGCGTGCCCTACGCGCCGGTCGGCGCAGGGGACGAGGCCGTCACCCGCGGCGAGCTGGCCCAGCTCTTCCTGGACTACTACGACGCGCTGCCGGAGGAATAAGCGAAAACGATCAAAACCTGCGCGGGAGGCCGAAAGGCCTCCCGCGTCAAGCTGTCGACAAAGTGTCGACAGCTTGAAAATCAAAAATGAGAACTCCCCAAAAAGTTCTCATTTTTGAGTATATCAATCGCGAGAGGGAATAACCGGGGGAATCTTCCTCTCGCGCTCTCCCCATGCGTGTCAAACTTCGGCAGCATGGGTTTGTCTACAGTCTGGCGCGGGAGGCCGAAAGGCCTCCCGCGTCGCTGCTTTTACAGAAAATAATGATAACCGAGCCTGATTTTGACAACTAAAATGTGCCGCGGTTTGATTTTCCCCTGGCGCACATACTGTTTTTTGCGGACCAAGCGAACGCAGACAGAATTGCGAAGGGGAGCTATAGGATATGAAAAAGACGATATTGACGGCGCTGATCGCCCTTGCGCTGGCAGCCGCGGCGCCGACGGCCTTTGCCCGTGAGCTGGCGCTGGGCGGCCAGGTCGTGGGCATCCAGATCAGCACCGCGGGCGTGCTGGTGGCGGGCACCGGCGCGGTGGAGACCGGCGAGGGCAGCCGCTCGCCGGCGGAGGAGGCCGGCGTACACACGGGCGACGTGATCGTGGAGCTGGCCGGTCGGAAGGTAAAGAGCGCGGGAGAGCTGATCTCGGCGGTGGCGGAGCTCCAGGGCGCGGACGCGGAGCTGACCGTACTGCGCGGCGGAAAGCCGCTGCTGCTGACGGTGAAGCCCATCCGGTCCAAGGAAAACCAGTGGATGCTGGGCATGTGGCTGCGCGACGGGATCTCCGGCATCGGCACGGTCACCTTCTGCGACCCGGCCACGGGGCTCTACGGAGCCCTGGGCCACAGCATCAGCGACTCCGACAGCGGAGCGATGCTTCCGATGGATGAGGGGAGCATCACCGAGGCGCAGATCGTCTCCATCAAGCCCGGCACCGCCGGCGCGCCCGGCGAGCTCAACGGCTCCGCCGATCCCGGGAAGGTGCTGGGCAGCATCGAGCGCAACACCGAGCACGGCATCTACGGCCACATGAACCACGTCGGCGTCGGCCGTGTGGTGGAGACCGGGGAGATCCGTACCGGACCGGCCACGATCCTGGCCACGGTGGACGAGGGGAAGACGAAGGAGTTCTCCGTCCGCGTCAGCCGGATCTACCGGGACGGCGACGGGGAGCACGTCATGCTCAGCGTGACCGACCCCGAGCTCTGCGCCCGCACCGGCGGCATCGTGCAGGGCATGAGCGGCAGCCCCATCCTGCAGGACGGGAAGCTGGTCGGCGCGGTGACGCATGTCTTCCTCTCCGACCCGAAGCGCGGCTACGGCATCAGCATCCGGGACATGCTCGACGACGCGCTCATCCTCGACGAGGCGGCATAAAGAAACGGGCGTGCCGCAAAACGCAGAAAAGAGGCGCAAACGGACGGTTTTGACGCAGGGGCGGGGCTCGGCCCCGCCCGGCGCAGGGCAAAGAAAACGTGCAGAGAAAATGTGAGGCGAATTCGCAGCATTGTACGAATTTGCCTCACATTTTCTTTGAAAGGTCCTGTTTTTCTGCCGGGAGGGGCAAGGGCCTCCACCCGTAAGATAGTTTTATCATCATTTGCAGGGACGGCATGGCATTGGTCATGCCGTTTCCTGCTTCATCAGTTCATCCAGCGGGATAAAGCCGATCAGATCGTACTCAATGTGGACGCTCTGGCAGCGCTTGCCGCTGCTCTTGTCCGGCGCTCCCACATAGATCGCCTTGATAAGCTCGTGCGCCACATAGGGCGTCAGCTCATTCAAGGCTGTGTACTTCTGAATCCGCTCAATGAACAGGCCTAAATTCTGGTTCTGCTGTTCCTGTACTTCGATCTCCTTCCGGAGAACTTCTGCCGCTTCCTTCAGATCCTGCTGTTCTTCCTCGTAACCCCGGCTCATTGCAGCAAAACGCTCGTCGCTCAGCTTCCCGGCCACATTGTCCTCGTAGGTTCGCACGAACAACCGGTCAAGCTCCTGGATGCGCTTCTCCGCTTTTTCAAGCTGCTTGCGCTTGACCTTGAGAATCGCTTTGCTCTCTGTCTGCATCTTCTCTTCCATGATCGCCCGGAAATGGGCTTCATAGCGGAGCACAAGATCAATGACCCTCTGCGTATAATTCCAGACCAGTCGCTCCAGCACAACTGCACGGATAAAGTGGGCAGAGCAAGGAGAATTGCTGCCTCGGGAGTTTGAACAGGTGTAATTCCATTTTCCTGGGTCGTCGTGAGAACCGCTGAAATACATCTTGCCTTTGCAGTCTGCACAGAACACCAGGCCGGAGAACATGTGCGTGTTGCCGGATTTCGTCCTGCGGTGGCGCTGCTCACGGATCTCCTGCACCTTGTCAAAGGTGTCAATGTCGATGATGGCAGGATGCGTGTTGTAGAAGATTGCCTGGTTCTCCACCGGATTCTTGCGGGTCGTCTTGTCCCAGATGGAATTGGAGTAGGTCTTGAAATTGACTGTGCATCCGGTGTACTCGCGGCGCTCCAGAATATCTGCTACACTTCTGGAGTCCCATTCGTACGGATTCGCCGGTTCCGAATGATTCGCGTTGCGTCCTTCTTGCAACCGATATGCTGTGATGGTCAGCACTTTTTCATCTTGGAGCAGCTTGGCGATTTGAGACGGTCCACGGCCTTCCATGCAGAGAGCAAAGATGTGTTTGACCACCTTCGCGGCTTCCTCGTCCACGATCCATTTCTTCGGATCGCTCGGATCTTTGACATAGCCATACGGCAGGAATCCGGTCAGCGGCTCGCCGCGCTCGCCCTTGGCTTTGACGACGGCGCGAACCTTGCGGCTGGTATCGCGGGCATAGAACTCGTTGAACCACATGCGAATTCCAGCGAAATCGTTGTCTACGCTGTTTTGGTTGATCGTGTCGAAGTTGTCGTTGATCGCAATGTACCGGACGTTGTGCTTGGCAAAGGTGATGTTAATAAACATACCCGTCATCGTGGAATTGCGTCCGAGGCGCGAGAGGTCTTTTGTCAGCACAACAGCTACATGATCCGCTTCGATCTCGTCCAGCATCTCCTGAAAGCCGGGGCGATCAAAATCGGTTCCACTGTATCCATCGTCGATGAAGAATACGGGGTTCGGCAGCTTTTTGTCTCGTGCGTAGTCGCTGAGGATACGGCGCTGATTCTGGATACTGTTACTCTCGCCATCCAGAGAGTCCTCGTTTGAGAGACGGCAGTATAATGCGGTGATTTTATCAGTTGCCCTGATCAATTCTTTTTCCTCCTTTTCAGGGGCAACTGTCTGTACAGGACTGGATGGTTCCATGTTAACATAACTTTTTTCGTTTGTCATCAGAAATCCTCCAACTTGTGCAGCATGATCCGGGATAGTTTTTGATCCAAACGTTCTGTCCCCTCATAGCTTCCTGTGACGGTGTAGATCGTCCCATTGATCTCTTCTGCCAGCCTCATCTCTGGGATCCACCAGGCGCTCGGATTCCGAACAACGATGTGGCCGTCCTCGTTGATTCGGTAGTTGTGCCTCGGATGATCATCAGGCAGAGAAGCGCGTTTAGCATATAGGTCGGGGTTATGAAAATACAGTACCGGAATACAGGAGTCATCTGTTTCCTCGTCATCCTTGAAATCTTCGCGGAGAGCTTCTCCATCTATCATTTCATCGTCCAATTCTTCATGGAAAGATTCCTCAAGTTCTTTTTTCATCAAGCGTCCTCCTTTTCATTTTTTTGCATTCTCATTTTCTCATAAAACGAGTCCTATAAACTGGACAATGCAAGATAAAAAGAAAAAACTCTTCTGGCCGCATACGTGGCGTGAAGAGTTTTCCTTTTGCACCGTGTCTGCAAAACTGTGAGATGAAATCGATCCCGTGCGGGATTGGGGTGCACAAACCCCAACAAGTGCCGGAGGACACAATTTCATTTTTGTCAGACGATGCGAAACTTGCTCTTGGCAGGTTTTTGCGATCGTCGGCAAGGACAAAAACGAATAAGTGTGGCACAAGGCGAATCTTGCTTTTAAGCAAGTCTCGTCTTTTTTACATTAACTGCCAAATACAACTCTAAAGACGAAAGTTCACAGGGGTTCAAGTACCTTACCCTCTGCCAATCCGACGAAACGCACGATGATTGTTCTCAATCACCATGCGTTTTATCCGTTCTTATTTCTTATTATTTGTTGTCAGATTTGAAATCGGATTTAACTCTTCATCCAAAACACAAAAGGACAGTTTTGTCGTCTCGCCATTTCCTTTTGTAAAGCTAAAAGTTGAGCTTCTGGCGCGTCCAAATTCATGTATTTTTGCTTTTCCGTTATCGATAGTCAGTAGGAACACAACATTTAATACATCATTATAGGGACAGAACAAACCGCCCTGGACGAGTATGGTTTTATATGAGTAGATTGTGTTACTAGCATTCTTTTCAATATTTATTAAGTTGTTCTCATCAATTACAACCAGTGGACTACCAAGAATAGCATCGTACAACAAACTTGCTGCTGCAGAAAGCATTTCCCGTAAAGCAAGAAGCTTAAAAGAAATAATCTGCAATGCGTCTACAGGATTAACTTGTTGATTTGGCTTATAGCTTTGTTCTCGGACTTTAAAAGCTAAAATATCATTAGACACTATATCCATTGGTGCCTGAATAATATCTCTATATAATACGCTAAAAAGACTTCTTATTGCTTCGTCAGGAACATTACTAAAAGCTAACAGTAGATTTGTATCCATTAAACCATGGTATACGGAACTATCCTTAAACGCATTTACTGCACTATCCAAAATAGATGTATCAATATCAATGGTTGGGATACCTACAATGGGTTTAAAAAAAGAATATGGAGATAGCATTTCTCCTATTTTATGGTTCTGCTCTGAGATATCCTCAAGACATAATTCAATAAAGCGTGATATATAACAATAGCCATAGGATATGTCAGTGAATTCCTTCTCAGTCAGCGCAATTCTCTCTGCTGTAACCTCTGGAAATGATGTTAACTTATTCTGATATGCAAGCAGCAAGCCATAAAACTCTGCCCGCAGAAGAATGCCATTATTGCAAACATCCTTTTTAGGGTCGAGCACAGAATCTGATTTTGTAAACCTTAAGGAGGCAAGGGTATTACGAAGATCATTAAATTGATTCATAGAAGAGAGTATTTTGCATAAATCAAAGATTTCGCTTCTAAAACGTTTCATCGCTTAGCCTCCTTTCTCTGTATTTCCGCTTGAATTAAGTCCTTTATTTCATGCTCGCCCAACACTTTAATCTGATTCTCAGGTTCATATTTTTTGTTTTCAAATGAATACTCACATTTCTCAATTATCGAAAGGACAATATTCGGAAGTATCCTGCGAGAGATTTCCAAGAACTTTTCGACAAGAAGCTTTTCGCCTCGTTCATCAAGCCGCACAAACGGATTCCATATCTGTGGAGAATATCTACAAAGCGATGCCATTCCAAACAATGCCACATACATGTAAATCCATTGCGGCAAGATGATATCCTTGTTTCTGTTTCTATGCCCCGCAAGTAGAAAAGACTGTCCGGTGATTGAGGTGTAGTGTATTGGATCCTGCAGGTATTTATGTCGTAGAACAGCTATTGTCATTCCATCCTGTTCTGAAATAGAAGGATTCAAGTAGCTTTTTGTAAAATTAGGCACGCGGGATAACTGATCAAGTACATTCTCTCGAGATGTGCGCCCTATAGATACTCTTTCAAGGTTGCCGTCTTCAGTGAGTACGGTCTCTAGTGGGATACAGTAGTTTTCATCTTCACCGTAGCACTGAACGGCTTCCAAGTTAATTTCGGGAATAGAGAGAAGGATTTCTTTTATGCATAGGTCATCGAGATCAGTTAAAGAGAGACCATCGGCTTCAATCTTCTGGTTGAAGACATTTATACCGCCGTTGTTTGGCGAAACAAAATGAATCTTTGTTTTGCCTATCTCGGATGAGGCTTTTTCCGGGAGGGCTTTCATACCATGGCTCTCAATATCCAGCGGCTCACCAGACAGCAATGTACTTGCCGCTAAAAACAGATTGACCGTCCCATAGTACAAAAGCAAGGGTGCGGTATGGAGCGTTGCTTTTTGGGACAAGGAATAGTACTCGTTGGCCTGCAATAATGACCCTATTATTGTTTCACAAAGAGCATCTTCTTTCCCATGTGTATTAATCCCGTTGTTTGAAAAGTACCTTTGTACTCTTGCCTTATATGAGTACTGTAGGAGTTTTTTCCAGAGCTCATCTTCCGGGTTTTCTGTATAAACAGTTATTCTTTCTTTTGCCATAGTGCCACCAACTACCATTTCCAGTCGTTTCTCATTTTATCGGCTTGATTGTAGATTCGATAAACGCTGCCTCGTCAGCGGATAACTGCTCCTGTGTTTTAATTCCCTTCTGGAGCAAAACAGAGATTCCTTTCAGCCGCAGGAACGTCTCTGCGTTGATATAGGATTGCTGCGCTGTCGTCGGCATGGTTTGATGCGTAGTATTCCATGCCAGCGTTTCGATAAGGTACTTCGTTGTCAAAGACTGGATGTGCTGCTGCATGGCGTCGTATTGCCGCGTACTGTAGTACAGCCGCAGCTTTTTTACTTCGTCGATCAGATCGGCGATTTCCTTGATGTCTTTATACTGTTCAAATGTGTTCAGGTAATCATTCATATTCGTTACTCCATCGGCTTTATCGTCGCTTCAATAAACGCAATCTCATCGGGCGTCAGATGATATTTTGCATACAGTTCCGTGTCTGTCCACGGCTTTGAAAAATCTTGAAGCGGAACGAATCTATAGGTTTTGTTTGGCAAGTCCTGTGAAATCCTACATGCCAAAACCAGTATCCTAAAGAATTTCGTCTTCAAATAGGTTATAAAACTATGGGCCTCAATTTCATTCTTGAACGGGGCGTAAAGATATGTCTGTGAACATACAGAGTTATTTCCCGCGAATTCAGGTTGACCGACTATTTGATGGGGGAAATCTTCTCCTGCGCCATACGCCTTCGGTATAAGAACCTTGCATTTCTCGATATCCTGAGCATTTTTCGAAATATCAGTTTTTCTTACATATGCAGTTTTTCTAACAGCCCTATCAAGATAGAAGAGTTTTACGTCGTGGCCTGCTGCTTTTCTATTAAAGATTGTAATTGGATTCTTTTTACTTGTCGCCGGATTGGTTGGGATTCCAAACGGAGTAGAGCAGAAAACGCAAAAGACACGCCGCTATCGCGCAGCTCTTTCAGCCGATGACGAGAAGATTCATTTGGATTAAAAGCAAAACGGATCATCTGGGGGAATCCATAATATGGGTTCTCCCATTCTTCTTTTGGCTCGTCTGCGGTGTTGTTCTCTTTGATCCATGCCTCCTGGTCTTTAACGATGTCGGTAAACTGGTAGAAAGCGATAATGTCATCCTTGGAAAATTCGCTGCCCATTAAAATGCGGTAAGGTGTGCCAGAGAGATGAAGCCTTATGCGGGCATCAAGGAATTTCATTTGCTCTTCTGCTTCGGCAGCTTCAACGAAGTCATCCACATCGCCACCATGCTGTTTGCCTGCCGCGCGCAGAACGCGTCCATACTTCTCGGCTCGGGCGCCAAAATGCGTCTCGTCTACGATCAGAAGGTCAATTTCACGGCCAAAGATTTCCCGATGTTTCTCTTTGATCGTGTCTCCCTGCAAATCCTGTAAGGTCAGAAAAACAACAACTCTTCTGCCTGAATCAAGTATATCCTTGATTATACTTTCGCTTGAAAGCAGCTGTTCGCCTGTAAGAAAAGCATAATCAGCAAATCTTACATGGCTTTCAACAGTCTTTTTCCACTCTTCTTTTACATCGGCTTTTGCGGATACAATCACCACGATGCCGGCATTCATTTCAGTGGCACAGTACATGGACGTGAAGGATTTACCGAACCGCATGACAGCATACATCAGTAGATTTGTTCTCCCAGCGTCTACAGCTGCCTTGAACTGTCGTATGGTTTTGTCTTGGTTGGGACGCGGAGGATAGGTCTCTGTGCGTTCATATGTATGAGTTTCCGGCAAACCGGTTTCTGCGCTGTAAAACTGGTATTTGCCAGTGTTTTCATCGAAATCCTGTTGAATATCCTCAACGGCCTCAGCAATGTCAAGCGCTGACGCTTCCTTGAAAAACTCTCTGGAATAGTAAATTCCCTGTTCTATATTGGCGGGAAGCAATCTGGTACGATGTCGCTCTCCCTCTAGGAAACTGTGCACGGCAAAATCGCGGAAGTAAACATCGTCACTTACTTTCGCAATTTGATCGTATTCCTTTTGAAGATCCGGAAAATGCTCACGCCACTCCTGCAACCGAACAGCCACAGGACGGTAGGTGTCACCGACTTTGAGATAATTCGGAATGGTGTTCGTGGTAAATGCGTAGATGTGAGGATCGACTCTGCCGGTAATCAATTGATCCAATACGGTTAAATCTCTCATATCCTCGCTCCGTTCTTCAGCAGTGAGACGAACTTCACCTTTTTGTTCTCTTTCCAGTCCATGATCATGCAATAGATTCCTGTGTGTAACAGGGGATCATTCTTTGCACACCCCTCACAAGGACGTTTTTCCGGCTCGTCATCGAAGAGCTGAAGCTGCCCGCTGTCCGTATCCTTACAGCTGTCGGGAATCACGTACTTAAGCCCATCCATCTGCCAAATGTTCCACGACAATATCTCTGCTATACTGCGCAGATCATCCGTATCCGGTTCTTTTTTAAAGCGCGCAATATAATAATCAACATAGGACAGCAGCAGATTCTCTCTGGCAAGCAGCACATTATCCCCCTGCCAATCAAAGCCATATACGCTCTGGAATGCGATAGTTGCCCATTCACGCCACGTCTCTTCTGTTTCGGCGTTCTCCATGACAACTCGCATTTTGCGATCCAGCAGACCGATCCGCTGGGCAAGATCTATGGTATCCCCTGTGACCGTATCATAGCGGCTTACCAAATAAGGCGCTTCCCCACATGTGATCTCCAGGCGGACATCTCGAACATAGTCCTCCCACGTTTTTCCGTCGGGCGTTGGAAATGCAATTTTGCCCTCCGTGGCAGTCCAACGCTTTTCGTGTTCTGTGTTAAACACATTTTCTGCGCCAAACCACGCATTATCAACCAGATTGTTCTGTTTGTTGCAAACCCATGAGGGCGTAAAGACTTCCGCTTTTTGCTTGATGCGTTCAACCTGCTCTTTTTTTGACTTCTCCACTCGAGGCTTTACAACATTGCCGTTATAGCCGATGACGGACAACACTTCTATATAATCATGCCACTGAAAGCCGACTCCTTTATGGGCATAGTTATCCGTCGCCCAGATAATGTTTTTGCCTGATGAATGATCCTTCAGTAGAATCGCAAGCAACTCATGATCGCGGCGAAATAGATAGTTTTCTTTTATATCAATTTGATTCTTGTCCATCACATTCCCTTTAACAGCCAATCGGCTACATCTACGACCTGAACGCCCTCATATTGGTATGCCTCCTGGCGGGTGCGCGTGAGAATCATTTTCGGGTAGGCGTCCTTAATCTTCAATAGCGGATCTACCTCGCGCTGGAATGTATCGGGATCATCAATGCTGCTGGCAACCTGAATATATAGCTTTTCATTGCGCTTGATGGCAACAAAGTCTATTTCTTTCTTATACAGCACACCTGCATACAGCTCGTAGCCGCGGCGCAACAACTCGATGGCCACGATGTTTTCAATCATTCGGCCATAGTCTGCGTTCTTCGTCCCTAGCTTGGCATACTTGAAAGAGTGATCGCTGAGATAGTATTTATCGTTAGAGGCAAGATAGCGTTTGCCCTGAATATCATATCTTCTGACCTTATAGAAAGCAAAGGCGTTACAAAGGTACTTGATATAGGCGCTGATCGTGCGGTCGTTTGTCTTGACTTGCTCGCTGGTAAAGGCCGCCGCCACGCTGCGGGTGGAGGTCAGATTGGAAATGTTGTCGATCAGGAAATCGCAGAGGCGCTCCATCAGTGGCATGTTGCGGATCTTATATTTTTTCTGGATATCCCGGACGATCAGCGTGTTGAACACGTCGGAAATATAGTCATACTTCGCTTCGGGCGTCTTATAAAGGTAGGAGCCGGACATGCCGCCCTCTTGAATATAGCGAGTGAATGCTGCGTACTGATCTGTCAGCTCATAGTACTGCATGAACTCGCCGAACGAGAAAGGATAAACTTCAATCTCAAAGGTGCGCCCGGTAAACAGCGTTGCCAGGTCACTGCTCAGTAGGAAAGCGTTGGAGCCGGTGATATAGATATCATATTTCTCGGAGGCGTGCAGACTATTGATTGCCTTCTCAAAGCCCTCACACATCTGGACTTCGTCAATGAAAACAAAGTTGTTTTTGCCGGCGATATACGCGCTCTCAATATAGTGGTTCAACGCATGATACTCCGCCAGGCTCTCATATGAATTCAGGTTGAAATTGATGTGGATGATATTTGCGTCAGGATCATTCGCCCGCACATAGGTCATAAAGGATTCCAACAGCTTGGACTTGCCGCTACGTCGGACGCCTGTAATGACCTTGATATCCGGGGTACCCATTACTTCTTTCAGCTTGTTCAAATAGAAGTCTCGTTCGATAAGTCGCACAGAATCTCACCTCGTTGGTATTCTACCATATCTATTTCGCAAAATCAAGAATTAAACAAAATTGCGAAACAGCGCGATTAAGAAAGCATTTGTAAATAAAAGAGAAAGGTATGATCCCATTCTTTCGAAAAAAGAAACAACTTGCACTCCGCTTAGCATTTTTACTATGTCAAAGACAAAGAAGCAAACTTGTACTGTAAAGTGCAAGTTTGCTTCTTCAAAATCCAATCCTGTCAGACAGCTACCAAATCTTTTTGGCTTCAAAACTCTCTTATGGGTGTTGGCACAAGCCCCTCCCCTACGCTGTGAGAGCGGCGTTTCTGCGCGTATCTGCGCCGTTCCTCTCCCGGGGGGTACCGGATCAGCCTGCCGCCGACGCCCGCTCATAGGTGCAGAAGCAATAGCGCAGGCCGTTTTCCTCCAGCCAGCCGCCCTGCTCGGTGCAGACCCAGTCGGGCAGCGTGTCCAGATCGGGGAAGAAACTGTCCGAGTGGGGAGCGAGATCAATTTTTGTGATGTATACCTTCGCCAGGTGGGGGAAGAACTGCCTGTAAACGCTGGCGCCGCCGATGACCAGGCAGCGCTCCTGCCGCGCCGCGGCCGCCAGCGCCTCCTCGGTGGAGTGCACCACCTCGGCGCCCTCGATCTCGAGCGCCTGCCGGGTGACGACGATGTTGTGCCGCCCCTTGAGGGGCCTGCCGCCGGGAAAGTCCTCCATCGTGCGGCGGCCGACGATCACCGCCGCGTCCCGGGTCACTTCGCGGAAATGCGCCCGGTCGGCCCGGAGCACCACGGGCTGGGTGCCGCCGGCGCCGATGCCCCAGTCGGCGTATACCGCCACGATCGCTTCCAGTTCCATGCTCTTCACCTCATACCGCCACGGGGATCGTGTGCCTGAATTCGGAGTACTCATAACCCTCCATGCGGAAGCTGTCGCGCGTGAAGGCATAGAAGTCCCGGACCTCCGGGTCGATGAGGAATTTCGGCGCGGGCTTCGGCGGATTGGCGATGATCTCCTCGATCGCCGGCACATGGCGGTCGTAGATGTGCGCGTCCGCGATCACGTGCACGAATTCGCCCGGCTCGAAGCCGGAGACCTGCGCCATCATCATCGTCAGCACCGCGTACTGCACCACGTTCCAGTTGTTGGCGGCCAGCATGTCCTGGCTGCGCTGGTTCAAAATGGCGTTGAGTCTGTTGCCCGAGACGTTGAAGGTCATCGAGTAGGCGCAGGGGTAGAGCGCCATCTCGCTGAGGTCGGCGAAGGTGTAGATATTGGTCATGATGCGGCGGGAGGCGGGGTTGTTCTTCAGATCCCACAGCACCTTGTCCACCTGGTCCATGTCGCCCTGAGGATAGTGGTGCTTCACGCCGAGCTGGTAGCCGTAAGCCTTGCCGATGGAGCCGTTCTCGTCCGCCCAGGCGTCCCACACGCGGGTGCGCAGATCGTGCACGTTGTTGCTCTTCTTCTGCCAGATCCACAGCAGCTCGTCGATGGCGGACTTCCAGTAGGTGCGGCGGATGGTCAGGATCGGGAATTCCTCCGAAAGGTCGTAGCGGTTGACGATGCCGAATTTCTTGACCGTATGGGCCGGGGCGCCGTCCTCCCAGCGGGGGCGCACCTCCCGGTCGGTGTCCCAGACGCCGTTGTCCAGAATATCCCGGCAGTTTTGGATAAAGATCTCGTCTGCTCTGCTCATGTGCGGCGAGCCTCCCTCTGTTTGTTGTCCTTCCGTATTGTACCACAGGCACCGCCCCGCGCGCAATAGAATAGAATGACCCGGAGGTGGTGCTATGCGATATGCCGTTGTCGGCGGGGACCGGCGCTCGGCCCTGCTGGCGGAAATGCTGCAGCGGGAAGGGCACCGGGTGCACAGCTTTGCGCTGGAAAAGGCGGAGCTGCCCGCCGGGATAGCGCGGGACAGCACGCTGCAGGCCTGCACATACGGGGCCGACTGTGTGCTCCTGCCCACGCCCGCCGAGAGAGGCGGGCTTTTGTATGCGCCGCTGGGCCTTGCCGCTCCGCCCATGGACGAGGTGATCGGCGCGCTCTGGCCGGGCGCGCTGGTGATCGGCGGGGGCTTTGCCGCCGCGACGGTCGAGCGGGCGCTGCGGGAAAAGCTCCGCATCGAGGATCTGATGCGGCGGGCGGATTTCCTGCAGGCGAATGCCGCCATCACGGCCGAGGGCGCGATCGGCGTCCTGCTGCGCGAGAGCGAGAAGACCCTTCTCGGCAGCCGATGCCTCGTCGCGGGCTGGGGGCGGATCGGCAAGCTGCTGACCCTGCGCCTGTCCGCGCTGGGCGCGTATGTCACGGCCGCCGCCCGCAGGCGGGCGGACCGCGCGGAGGCCGAGGCGCTGGGGCTGCGCGCGCTGGATTACGGGCAGCTGGAGAGCATCGCCGGAGAGCTGGATTTCGTGGTCAACACCGTCCCCGCACGGGTGCTGAGCGACGCGCTGCTCTGCTGCCTGCCGGGGGATGCGCTGCTGCTGGAGCTGGCCTCCCCGCCGGGCGGCTTCGATCCGCTGCTGGCGCAGAACATAGGCCTGCGCGCGCTCACGGCGCCGGGGCTGCCGGGAAAGAGCGCGCCGGCCTCGGCGGCCGCCCTGCTCAAGCGCACGGCGGCGCAGATCATGCAGGAACAGGAGGAATAACATGGAGAAGAAACGGCTGGGGGTCGCGCTCTGCGGCTCCTACTGCACCTATGAAAAGCTCTTCGCGGGCCTGCCCGCGCTCGCGGAGCGCTACGAGCTCGTCCCCATCATGAGCGACACCGCCGCCGAGACGGATACGCGCTTCGGCTCGGCGGCGGGGAACATCCGGCGGCTCATGGAGCTGACGGGCAGGCCCGTGATCACGACGATCGCCGAGGCGGAGCCGATCGGCCCGAAGGCGCAGCTCGACGCGCTGCTGATCGCGCCCTGCACGGGCAACACCCTCGCAAAGCTCGCCCACGGTGTCAGCGACAGCGCCGTGACCATGGCGGCCAAGGCGCATCTGCGAAACGGCAGGCCCGTCGTGATCGCCTTTTCCACCAACGACGGGCTCTCCGGCTCGGCGGAAAACATCGGGCGGCTCCTGAATCGGAAAAACTATTATTTTGTCCCCTTCGGGCAGGACGACGCGGAGAAGAAGCCCTGCTCCCTGCAGGCGGACTTCACGCTGCTCGCCGACACGGTGGAGGCCGCCCTGTCGGGCAGGCAGCTCCAGCCCGTGCTCAGGGAGTATTGAGAACGCAGCATTAAGCCTCGGCGTTTGGGAGGCGGAGAAGGCGTTTCACGCGCTCTCAGGACGATGCGGCGGGTCCGCAGGCATCTGCGGATTCGCCGTTTGTTTTTGATATATGAAAACCCGTACCGCGCGGGCGGCTGATAGCCGCCCGCAGACAGAGGGAAACGAATCACGCGCGAAAAAGCAGACAACAGAGACCGCCGGAAGCGGCAAAACAGGCAGGGAGCTTTATGCTCCCTGCCCCAAGCTGTCGACAAAGTGTCGACAGCTTGAGCGGCAAAAATGGGAACTTCTGAAAAAGCTCCCATTTTTGCACAGATTGTACCGCGAAAGGGGATTACCTCTCCC
The DNA here is from genome assembly GCA_902778285.1 of Oscillospiraceae bacterium. Classification (GTDB taxonomy): domain Bacteria; phylum Bacillota; class Clostridia; order Oscillospirales; family Oscillospiraceae; genus Limivicinus. The sequence goes on from CACYXC010000017.1 coordinate 40,342, forward strand.
CATGCGAGTCCGACTTGTTCTGTATGGGTTTGTCTACAGTCTGAGGCAGGGAGCTTTATGCTCCCTGCCCGTCAGCTTGTCAAAAAAGTCCTTGCAGTCTTTTACCACCCGCAGACCGAAAACTGAAAACTATATCTCCGGGCCGAGGCGGGCGAGCACATCCTCGAAGTACGCGGGCAGCGGGCTTGACAGCTCGATCGCCTCGCCGCTGCGGGGATGGATGAATTTCAGCCGCCGCGCGTGCAGGCACTGGCCCTCCAGCCCCTTCTCGGGCGAGGGCGCGCCGTAGGTGAAGTCCCCGAGCAGGGGGTGGCCGATGCTCGCCATGTGGACGCGGATCTGGTGGGTGCGCCCGGTCTCGAGCACGCAGCGGATGTGCGTGTAGCCCTGATAGCGCGCGAGCACCTCCCAGTGCGTCACGGCGGGGCGGGCGTTTTTCTCGGTCACGGCCATGCGCTTGCGGTCCGTCGGGTGCCGCCCGATCGGCCGGTCCACGGTCCCGGCGTCCTCCCGGAAGCTGCCGCGGGCCACCGCCTCATAGACGCGGGAGAGGCTGCGGTCGCTGAGCTGCTCCGAGAGCGCCCGATGCGCGAAGTCGTTCTTTGCGGCGATCAGCAGGCCGGAGGTGTCCTTGTCGATGCGGTGGACGATGCCGGGCCGCTTCTCCCCGCCGACGCCGGAGAGGCTGCCCCCGCAGTGGAAGAGCAGGGCGTTGACCAGCGTGCCGTCCGGATGGCCGGGGGCCGGGTGCACCACCAGGCCGCGCGGCTTGTTGACGACGATCACGTCCTGATCCTCGTAGACCACATCGAGCGGGATGTCCTGCGCGATCAGCGGCATGTCGTCCGGCTCCGGCAGCAGGACCGTGAAGCGATCCCCCGCGGCGCATCTGTAGTTCTTCTTCACCGGCCTGCCGCCGAGCAGGACCATGCCGCGCTCCAGCAGACGCTGGGCGGCGCTGCGGGTCAGCTCCTCCGCCTGACGCGCGAGGAGAGCGTCGATCCGATCGCCGCTCTCCTCTGCCGTGATGATGAGGATGGAATCCTTATCGTCCATATTTATGACCATTCCTTTCGCCTTTGGGCCAAGACACAATATGTCCCGATGAAGGAATGGTCATAATGTGCCATGTTTTTCGGCTGCCGCGCCAGCGGCGAGAAAAACGGAGTTCAATCCAGGAGGATGAAACTCGTTTTATCCTCTTACTTGAATTCCGCCAGGATGTCTTCCAGAGAGAACTCCTCGCTGGAGACCTCCGCCTTGGGCGCGGGGGCCGGTGCGGGCTTGGCCGCGGGAGCCGGTGCGGGCTTGGGCGCGGGGGCCGGTGCGGGCCGCTGGGCAGGCTGGGCAGGGCGCTGTGCCGCGCTCTGTACCGGCCGGCGGGCGGGCTGTGCCGCCGGGCGCTGCGCCGCGCTGCGCTCGCTGCTCTCCTGCGACCGGACGCGCGCGTTGGCGCGCTCCCACTCGGCGAAGGGGTCCGCCTCCGCCTCGGCAGCCTTGGCCGGGCGCTGCGCGGGCCGCTGAGCCGGCCGCTGGGCGGACGCCCTGCTCTGGCTCTGCTGGCGCTGACGGGCGGCGCGCTGCTCCCTGTACTCTTCGTACTCGTCGTCCTCGCGGTCGCGGCGGGCCTTGCGGCTGGCCTTTTCCTCGGCGGCGTCACGCTTGGCGGCCACGCGGGCGGCGCGCTTCTCCTTCGCGGAGGGGCGGCGGGGCAGATCTTCCTCATCGTCCTCGTCGTAGAGATCGTCAAGCTCCTCGACGTCTTCGCTTTCGCGCTCAAAGAGGATCGCCAGCACGAAGATCAGGCAGAAGACCGTGATGAAAACATCCGCCAGGTTGAAGACCGGGAAGTTGATGAAGTCGGTCTTGAACATATCCTGCACGTAGCCGTTCATGACCCGGTCGATGCAGTTGGACAGGCCGCCGGCAGCGACCAGCACGATGCTCCAGCGCGCGAGGCGGCCGGAGATAAAGTTTGTCGCCAGGGCGATGATGACCGCCAGAACGAACACGCCGGTCAGAATGATAAAGTAGATCCGGGCTCCGCCGCCGCTGAGGAAGCTGAAGGCGGCGCCGTCGTTATGGACGTTGACCAGGCTTAGGATGCCGGGGATGAGCTCTTTCGTGCCGCCGTTTGCGAGCACGGGATTGCTCTGCACCCCGAACTTGACCCACTGATCGGCGATGATGACCAATACGGCAACAATAGCGTACAGCATATCTTTCTCCTATCCGCCCCGGGGACCGGGGCCGCAGATTTGCAGGGACGGGCAGATTCTCTGACTATTATAAACAATATTTCAGAGTTTTGCAACAACAGATGCGCAGCGCGGGCAAAGTCCCGTCTCGGGGTCGGCGGCGGCAGAGTGCCTCCAGCAGCGCGGACACTTGGCGCCGGGGGCTTCGATCACGGAGATGGAGAGACCGGGGCTGCGGCTGCCCGTACCGACGGCCGCATTCTCATCCGCGGCTCCGTCTTCCGCGATCAGGCACTCGGACACGATGAAGAGATCGGCCAGATCCATGTCGGACAGGCGCGCCAGCGCTTCCTTCGCATCCGCGTCGGCGGCGCGCAGGGTGACGGCGGCCTCCAGCGGCTTGCCGATGCGCTTGGCGGCGCGGGCGGTCTCGATGACGCCGTTGACATCGTTGCGCAGGGCGATCAGCTCCTCCCAGCGCTCCATGGCGGCCTCGTCCAGCGAGTACTCCGAGAAGGGCCCGTTCATCCGGTTGAGCAGCACGTTGCGCGCGTCGTCGCCCGCTCTGTGCGGCATGGCCAGCCAGATCTCATCGCAGGTAAAGGCCAGGATCGGCGCGAACATCTTGGTCAGCGTGTCCAGGATCAGGAACAGCGCGGTCTGGGCGCTGCGGCGCTTCAGCCCGTTCTTCTCCTCGCAGTAGAGGCGGTCCTTGATGATGTCCAGATAGAAGCTGGACAGCTCCACCACGCAGAAGTCGTTGATCGCGTGGGAGATCACGTGGAACTCGTAGTCCCTGTACGCCGCCTCGGCCTTTTCGATCAGCGCGTTGAGCCTGGTGACGGCCCAGCGGTCCAGCTCCAGCATGTCCTCGGGCGCGACCAGATCGTCGGCGTCAAAGCCGTCGAGGTTGCCGAGGCAGTAGCGGGCGGTGTTGCGGAACTTGAGGTAGTTCTGGCTCAGCTGTCTGAAGATCTCCTTCGAGCAGCGCACGTCCACATGGTAGTCGGCGGAGCCGGCCCAGAGGCGGATCATGTCGGCGCCGAACTCCTTGATGATGTCGGCGGGGTCCACGCCGTTGCCGAGGGATTTGTGCATGGCCTTGCCCTCGCCGTCCACGGTCCAGCCGTGGGTCAGGCATTCCTTATAGGGCGCGCCCTGACCGAGAGCGCCGACGGCTACCAGCAGGGAGGACTGGAACCAGCCGCGGTACTGGTCGCCGCCCTCCATGTACATCGAGGAGGGCCAGAAACCCTGATCGCGCTTCATGGCGGCGTAGTGGGTGGAGCCGGAGTCAAACCAGCCGTCGAGCGTGTCGGTCTCCTGGGTGAAGTGTTTGCCGCCGCAGTGGGGGCAGGTGAAGCCCTCGGGCAGGATCTCGGACGCCGGGCGGTCGAACCAGGCGTTGCTGCCTTCCTTCTCGAAGAGCGAGGCCACGGCCTCGATGCTCTCCTCGGTGCAGACGGGCTTTTTGCAGTCGTCGCAGTAGAACACGGGGATGGGCAGACCCCAGCGGCGCTGACGGGAGATGCACCAGTCGGCCCGCTCACGGATCATGGCGGCCATGCGCTCCTTGCCCCAGGCGGGCAGCCAGCGCACGTCCTCGCAGGCGGCAATGGCCTCCTCCTTGAAGGAGTCGACCGAGCAGAACCACTGGGGCGTTGCGCGGAAGATGATGGGCTTCTTGCAGCGCCAGCAGTGGGGATAGCTGTGCATGATGTCCTCGCTCGCAAAGAGCATGCCGCTCTCCTTCATGTCGGCGAGGATGACGGGGTTGGACTCCTCCGTCCCGAGCCCGGCATACTTGCCGGCGTACTCGGTATGGCGGCCCTGATCGTCCACGGGCACCACCATATCGGTGCCGTAGCGCATGCAGGTGACGTAGTCGTCGGCGCCGAAGCCGGGGGCGGTGTGCACGCAGCCGGTGCCGGAGTCCATGGTGACGTAGTCGGCCAGCATCAGCAGGCTCGTCTTCGGCAGGAAGGGGTGGTCGGCCAGCATGTACTCGAAGAAGGAGCCCTCGTGGGTCTCCACGATCTCATAGCTTTCGACCCTGCCCGCCTTCATGACGGCGGGAACGAGCGCCTCGGCGATGACGTACATCTCGCCGTTGGGGACCTTGACGATGGCGTAGCTGTCGCCCGGGGAGAGGGTGATGCCGAGGTTGCCGGGCAGGGTCCAGATCGTGGTGGTCCAGATCAGGAAGAAGAGCTTCGACTTGTCCAGATGGCCCAGCTTGCCCTTGTCGTCGTGGATGGGGAACTTGACATAGACCGTGGTGACCGGATCGTCCTGATACTCGATCTCGGCCTCGGCCAGAGCGGTCTCGTCATGGGCGCACCAGTAGACGGGCTTGAGGCCCTTGTAGATGTGCCCGTTCTGATACATCTTGCCGAAGATGCGCACTTCGTCGGACTCAAAGCCCTTGTTCATCGTGGTGTAGGGATGCTCCCAGTCGCCGATGACGCCCAGGCGCTTGAAGCCCTCGCGCTGCCGGTCGATGTACTTGTTGGCGTAGGCCTCGCAGGCGGAGCGGAAATCCGCCACGCTCATCGCCTTGTGGTTGAGCTTCTGCTCCTTGATGATGGCGGACTCGATGGGCATGCCGTGGTTGTCCCAGCCGGGGATGTAAGGCACGTGGTAGCCGCGCATCATGTAGCTGCGGTTGATGAAGTCCTTGATGGACTTGTTGAGGGCGTGGCCCATGTGGATGTCGCCGTTGGAGAAGGGAGGGCCGTCATGCAGATTGAAGAGGGGCAGGCCCTCGCTCTTTTTCAGATGCTCATTGTAGATATCCAGCTCTTCCCAGTGCCTGAGCATGTCGGGCTCCCGCTTGGGCAGGCCCGCGCGCATGGGAAAGTCGGTTTTCGGCAGGTTCAGCGTGGCGTTAAAATCCTTAGTCATAGAGATATCTCCTGTAAAAGTAAAATCGGGAAGGCAGATCGCCGGCAGCGATACAAGGAAAGTCGAAACAGGCCTGTATTCCGTCCCAAAAGAATTCAAATCGTTTTTGACGGGGCTTTGCCTCGGCAAAAACTCCTCAAGGCGAGCAGTGCGAGCCCTCGCTTCGACCAAACGAGCCTTCTCCCGAAAGGCGAGTGCGATAAAAGCGAGTATCTCAATTGTAAAACATCGTTTTACAATTGAATGAAAGGGCGCGCGCCTTTCGGCGCCCGCCCCGTACAATGCAGATGGCAGAGGCTCAGACGGTGAAGGGCTGGGTGCTCTCCAGGCTGACCTCGGCTTCAGGCTCCTCGGCGGGGCCGAGATCGAGGGAGAAGTTCATCTCCGGCTGAATGTTGGAGGCGGAGTCCTCGATGCTGCGCACGGCGTCCTCCACGTCGGCGGCGCCGGCGGCCTCATCGACCTCCGGCTGCGGTATGTAGTCCCGGCTGATGGTGTCGAGCTGGCTGAGCTGGCCCTCACACAGAGCGCGGACATCGTCAAAATACTTGGCGGTAGCGGCCTTCGCCTCCTCCAGGCGGCGCTCGTACAGGCGGGTCTCGTCCTCAATGGAGCCAACGCGGGCCTTGACCTTCTCCTCGGCCTCGGCGAGCATGCCGGCTGCGCGCTTGCGCGCGTCGTTCTCGATCTGGGCGGCCAGCTTCTGCGCCTGGAGAATGGCGGAGCTGAGCGTCTCCTCCCCGGCGCGGTACTCTTCGATCTTGTCGACGAGGACCTTCATCTTACTCTTGAGAACGGTGTTCTCCTTCTGGGCGGCGCCGATGCTCTCGGCAAGCTCGTCCAGAAAATCATCCACCGCGGCCATGTCGTAGCCGCCGATGCGGGCTTTCTCAAAGGTTTTTTCACGAATGTCCTGAGCGGTAATCATATCTGTATCCACCTTTCAAAGATTTCTATATTTCCGGTCAAAAGGTCTGGCCCGCGCTCTCGGCCTGCTCGGGCTGCGCCCCGAGCACGTCCACATTCTGGGGGGTGACGAAATAGGTCTTCGCGGAGATCGGGGTGATCCTGCCGTGCATCGCGAAGGTGATGCCCGACAGAAAGTCCAGCAGGCGGCGGGCAAAGTCCGTCTGCACGCCCTCGAGCGTCATGACGACGGAGCGGCCCTGCTCCAGATGCGCGACCAGCTCCCCGGCTTCGTCGAAGCTCTTGGGGCTGAAGAGGATCACCTGCTGCTCCTGACCGCCGAACTCCACGAGGCGCTCGCGCCGGGCCTTGCCGCCCTTCTTGAAGCCGAAACCGCCGAAGAGGCCGCCGCCCGAAGAGCCCTGCCCGCCTGCGGCGGGCTGGACGGCGGGCTTGGCAGGCTCCTCCTTCGGCGCGTCCTCCGGCTCGATCTTTACGCCGGAATCCTCGCCGAACGCACTCTCAAACTGTATCTGCGCGGCGCTGGGCTGCTGCTGGGACGAAGGCCTCAGGTTGGTCTCGGCGCCGTCAAAAAAATCGTCTTCATCGTCGTAAGGTTGGGTGAGCTTGCGCAGTTCATCGAAGAAACCCATGGTCCTGCCTCCGGGATTGCGTTATGTTTGTTTATGATAATCTCGGGGCCCGAAGATCGCCGTGCCCACGCGGACCATGTTGGCCCCGCAGGCGATCGCCTCGGCAAAATCGCCGGACATGCCCATAGACAAAAAATCCATGGATACATTATCGTATTTTTTTCTGCCATTGTCAACAAAAAGCTTCCTCATTGCGAGAAAAAAGGGCCGGTTTTCGTCGGGACTTGTGCAAATGGGGGGAATTGCCATCAGCCCGCGCACGAAAATCCCGCCAAATCCGGCAGCCTCTTCCAGCGCGGCGGGGATCTCCTCCGGGGCGAAGCCGGACTTGGACGGCTCCGCGCCGATGTTGACCTCCAGCAGCACATCCTGCCGGATGCCGCGCTTGCACGCCTCGCGGGAGATGGCCTCCAGCAGGGCGATGCTGTCCGCCCCGTGGATCAGGGACGCCAGCCCGACCACCTGCCGGACCTTGTTTTTCTGCAGATGGCCGATGAAATGCAGCGGCGCGCCCTCGTAGGCGCCCTGCGCGTTCTTCTCCAGCATCTCCTGCACGCGGTTTTCGCCGCAGATATCCACGCCCGCGGCAATGGCCTCGCGGACGCGGTCGGCGCTGTTCGTTTTCGTGGCGGCCACCAGCAGGATCTCCGCCGCTTCCCGCCCGGCGGCGGCCGCGGCGGCGCTGATCTCGGCGCGCACGCGCGCCACGTTTTCCGCAATACTCATGTTATCCGCCTCTTTCTATCTCCGCTTCGATCCAGCGGATCTTCAGATACTCGCCGCCCTCGTTCAGGCGAAAGAGCAGCAGCCGTCCCGCCTCCGTCTCCCGGATCTCGAGCAGCCGGGCCGGGACGGGGCGCGCAAAGCCCGCAAAGCGCAGGCGGCAGGGCCCCGGCTCCGGGCTGCCGCCGGGCGCGGCCTCCGCCAGAAAGAACCATACGGCGTCCTCCACCAGCCTGGCCTGCCCCGGGATATCCGGCGGCGCGTCACGCAGGGCGGAGAGCGTTTCCTGCCCGAGCGCGTCCAGCGCGTCCGGCCCCAGGCTCTCGTAGCCGTCGCAGGAGGAGAAGTACACGCCCGGCCCCTCCGCCGTCCGGATCCGCTCTCCCTCCGGCGCGCCGGGGATCGGGGCGATCACCCGCTCGTGACGGACGGCGAGGCCGGTAAGCTGCGCCTCCGCCCGCTCGAAGACGGGCAGCCGCGCCGCGGCAAGCCCGCCCAGGGCCGTATACAGGAAGGCCCCCGCATAGGCGCAGGCGGCCAGAAACAGCACGGCCGCGGCCGCCGCCAGAAGCCTGCTGTCCCGCCCCTTACGGATCGACGGCTTCAAAGCACAGCGGCCGGGGCGGCACGATGGTGGAGATGGCGTGCTTGTAGATGAGCTGCTGCCTGCCCTCGGAGTCGAGCACGACGGTGAAGCCGTCGAAGCCCTTGACGACGCCGTGCAGCTGGAAGCCGTTCATCAAAAACATGGTGACGTTGAGCCGGTCGCGCCGGGCCTGATTGAGAAATGCGTCCTGGAGATTGATCGTTTTCTGCATGGTATATGTACTCCTTCTATCTTGAAATGTCCGCCGAAGGCGGTCACTCCATGATAGCGCGGAGAGATGCCATTATTCTGTCGAAAGCAGGCGGGCGATCTCCGAGAGCGCCGCGCCGAAATCGGGCGTATGCTCCCAGCGGATCCAGTGGGCGGCTTCGTTGCGCCCGAACCAGGTGAGCTGCCGCTTGGCGTAGCGGCGGCTGCTCTGCTTGATGAGGGCGGCGGCCTCCTCACGGCTCAGCTCGCCGCGCAGGGCCAGCACCGCCTCCTTGTAGCCGATGGCCTGCATGGCTGTGCACTCGGCGCTCAGGCCCTCCGCCAGCAGACTCTCCACCTCGGCGAAGAGCCCCTGAGCGAGCATCTCGTCCACGCGGCTGTCGATGCGCGCGTAGAGATCGGCCCGGTCGCGGTAGCTCAGGGCGACGGTGAAGGCGCGGTAGCGCGGCGGGCGGGCGCGGGTCTCGGCGTCGTGCGCGGTGATGGTTTTGCCGGTCAGGCGGTAGATCTCCACGGCGCGTACGATGCGGCGCCTGTCCGCGGGGTGGAGCCTCTGCGCGCGCTCCGGGTCGAAGGCGCGCAGGCGCTCGAGCATGGCCTCGCCGCCGATCTCGTCGTATTCCGCGGCGATGGCGGCGCGCAGGCTTTCGTCCGCCTCCGCCCGTTCGGCGAAGTCCCGCCCCGCGAGCAGGGAGTCGATATACAGCCCCGTGCCGCCCACGAGCACGGGCGTTTTCCCCTCGGCGAGCAGCCCGTCGCAGACCGCGCCGGCCTCCCGCACGTAGCGGGAGACGGAGTAGTCCTCCGTGGGCTCCGCCACGTCGAGCATGTGGTGCGGCACCAGGGCGCGCTCCTCGGGCGTGGCCTTGGCGGTGCCGATGTCCATGCGGCGGTAGACCTGCATGGAGTCGGCCGAGACGATCTCGCCGTTGTATTTCTCGGCGAGGGCGATGCCGAGGCGGGTCTTGCCCGTGGCCGTCGGCCCGCAGACAACGATGATTTGTGGCTTCATAGTTGATGTGTCATGTATACGTTTTCGGAATGCGAGCGTTCGCGTACTTGTGCGGCTCCCCTTACACAGGGGAGGCAAAAATCGTCCTCCGCCCGGCGAGCCAGCGGCCGCACGTTCGGGCGACAGCGCGCGACTCGTACCATGTCGGCCGGGGTAACGCCCAGCTCATGTCTCAGGGCGACTATAGAGGCATGCAGGTCACCCATTATGCCGAGGGGTCAAGGGGATTCTTCCCCTTGTGTCTTTCTTTGGCATCAAAAACCGTTTCTTTCCACACGGAAAGAAATGGGTTTTGCTACGCGCAGCTTACGTCTTGTGAACAGGCGGGAGCATACCGTCCTGTCAGACGATCCGCTTGAACATTTTATCCAGATCTCTCCGCGTCAAAACCGCGGAGACGGGGCGGCCGTGGGGGCAGTATCTGACGCGGCCGGAGAGCACCTCGCGTACGATGCGCTCGCGCTCGGCGGGACTGGTGTCCCAGCCGGCCTTGATCGCGGCCTTGCAGGCCACGGTGTGCAAAATCTCGTCGCGGGCGCTCTGCCTGTCCGGCGCTTTGCCGCGGCGCAGCTTCTCGAGGATCTCCTCCACGGCGGGCACGGCGTCGGAGGCGAGGATGTCCGCGGGGACGGCGCGGATCACGTAGTCCGTCTCCCCAAAGGGCTCAATCTCGAAGCCGAGCTCCGAGAGCAGCTCGCCGTTTTGCTCCAGCAGCTCCGCATCCCCCGCGTCCAGCTTCAGCGGCGCGGGCGTCAGCAGGGTCTGGGACAGGATCTGCCGGTCCATGGCGCGCAGCCGGTCGAAGTTCATGCGCTCGTGGGCGGCGTGCTTGTCGATGAGCAGCAGCTCCTCGCCGACTTCGACTAAAATGTAGGTCTTCATGGTCTCCCCCAGGATCTTGTAGTCCGGAAGAGCCGGTTTTTCCACATTCTGAACAGGTTTCTCCACAGACTCGGCGGCTTTTTCCGTCGAATCCGGTACTTTTTTCTCGAATTTCTCGATCTTTTGAACAGGCGACAGATCCAGGCGGGTCTGTTCGAGCGGCGAAGAGGCGTGCAGGGAGGCGAAGGCCGCGGAAAAATCGGGCCGTTTTTCGGCCGCGGGCGGCGTCTGCGGCCTCGCGGGCGCGCTCTGCGCGGCGCGGGGCCTGTCCACGGAATAGCCGTTCTGGCGGAAGCTCTCCGCGCTCATGCTGCGGTAGAAATCCGCCTTGGGCTCGATCGCTTTTTTCGTCGAGGGCGAGAGCTCCACCGCGGCGCTGCGCTTCTCCCCCTCCAGCGAGAGCTGCACCGCGTGATAGACCAGGTCGAAAACCTTTTTCTCGTAGGAGAATTTGACCTCCGTCTTGGCCGGGTGGACGTTTACGTCGACGCTTGCGCAGCTGAGGTCCAGATACAGCACGCAGGCGGGGTAGCGCCCGGTCAGCAGCGTGTTTTTATAGGCCTGCTCCAGCGCCGCCTGCAAAAGCTGGGAGCGGATAAAGCGCCCGTTGCAGAAGAAATACTGGGCGCTGCGGTTTCCGCGCCCGGCGGCGGGGGAGGAGACGAAGCCCGTGACCTTCAGCCCCTCGTCCTCGCTGACGCAGCGCAGCATCGAGGAGGCCAACTCCCGCCCCAGCAGGGTGTAGACGCAGGAGTCCTCGCGCCCGTCGCCGGGGGAGAAGAACTCCTCCTTCCCGTCGCGCAGCATCCGCACGGAGATCTCCGGCCTGCCCAGGGCGCAGCGCAGCGCACTCTGCACGCAGGCGGCGGCCTCGGCCCGGTCGGATTTGAGGAACTTCAGGCGCGCGGGCGTGTTGTAGAACAGATCGCGCACGATCATGGTCGTGCCCTCCGGGCAGCCGGCGGGGCCCATGTCCTGGATGTCCCCGGCGCTGAGCGTCACGCGGGTGCCGCTCGCGCTCCCCTTCTCGCGGGTCAGGAGCTCTATATGGGACACGGCGGAGATGGCGGCCAGCGCCTCACCGCGAAAGCCCATCGTGGCGATGGCCTCCAGCCCGCGCTCGTCGCGCAGCTTCGAGGTGGCGTGCCGCAGGAAGGCGACGCCCGCGTCCTCCGGAGCCATGCCGCAGCCGTCGTCGCTGACGCGGATATAGGGCGCGCCGCCGCCGCGGATCTCCACGGTCACGTTTTGGGCCCCGGCGTCGAAGGCGTTTTCCAGCAGCTCCTTGACGACGGAGGCCGGGCGCTCCACCACCTCGCCGGCGGCGATCATGTCAGCCACGTGGGGGGAGAGGATATTGATGACTGACATTACAATCACTTCCTTGGTGAGAGAATGAATAATGAACAATGAATAGTGAATAATTGCGGTGCCGCTGCGCGGCGATCACAACAGTTTTGAGTTGTGAGTTTTGAGGAGAAACGGGGAACGCGGTCGTAGGGGCCGGCGCCCTCGACGGCCCGTGGCTGGGCCTGTGGATCAAGCACCCGGCGCTGTAGGGGCGATTCGCCTCGCGGTCGCCTGCAAGAAAAACCCTCATCCGCCCCAATGTGAGCACTGGGGCACCTTCTCCCAAAGGGAGAAGGACAGCTCCGTAAAGACGGCGCTCTTGATTTGCCGCTCAGTAGCTCGAGTCCAGAGCCTGAACGAGCTCCGTCAGGTCCCCTCCGTCCTTCAAGATCTGCTTCGCGTCTGGAAGGAACTCCGGGTACTCCGTCTCAATCCTCTTCATCGCTTCTTCCCGACTCATTATCTGTCTCCTCCGGTCCGATAGTTCCGTTGGCATCAGCAACGTCTATTTGCTAAGAACTCATTATATCGGATTTTTGTTGAAAGTTCCATACCTTTTGTGTTAAAATCATTTGAATACTCAAAGCGAGCAGAGGACTGTCATTTATGCCTTACGAGAGAAAAGAGATCACGCCCGAACAGATCCGGGAGCAGGAGGAGGTCTGTCACCGCATTTTTGACCGCGTCACCGCCGACGGGCGGCGGCCCCTCGCCATGGTGGACACCTACGGCTGCCAGCAGAACGAGGCCGACAGCGAGAAGCTGCGCGGATACCTGGCCGAGATGGGCTACGGCTTCACACAGGACGAGTTCCAGGCGGACGTGATCGTCATCAATACCTGCGCCGTGCGCGAGCATGCGGAGATGCGCGTGCTGGGAAACGTCGGCGCGCTCAATCACTCCAAGAAGGCCCGCCCCGGCCAGCTCATCGCCGTCTGCGGCTGCATGGTGCAGCAGGAGCACATGGCGCGGAAGATCAAGATGTCCTACCCGGTGGTGGACCTGGTCTTCGGCCCGCACGAGCTCTGGCGCTTTCCGGAGCTGCTGGAGCGCGTGATGCTAAGCGGCCGGCGCGTCTTCGCCGCCGAAAAGGACCCCGGCTCCGTGGCCGAGGGCATCCCCCAGCAGCGGGACGGCAGCGTGAAGGCCTGGCTCTCCATCATGTACGGCTGCAACAATTTCTGCACCTACTGCGTCGTGCCCTACGTGCGCGGACGGGAGCGCTCCCGCCGGCCGGAGGACGTGCTGCGCGAGGCGCGACAGCTTGTGGAAGCGGGCTATAAGGACATCACCCTGCTCGGGCAGAACGTGAACTCCTACGGGAAGGACCTCGACTGCGGGGTGGACTTCGCCGACCTCATCCGCATGGTCAACGCCATCCCCGGCGATTTTCGCATCCGCTTCATGACGAGCCACCCCAAGGACGCGACCGAGAAGCTGTTTCAGACCATGGCTGCATGCGAAAAGTGTACCCACCAGCTGCACCTGCCGGTGCAGGCGGGCAGCGACCGCATTTTAAAGGCCATGAACCGCAGCTACACGCGGGAAAAGTATCTGGAGCAGGTGCGGCTTGCCCGGCGGTACATGCCCGATCTGGTGCTGACGACGGACATCATCGTGGGCTTTCCCGGCGAGACCGACGAGGAATTTGCCGAGACGCTCTCCCTCGTCGAGCAAGTGCGCTTCGACGCGATGTTCACCTTCATTTACTCCAAGCGCGTCGGCACGCCCGCGGCCTCCATGCCCGACCCCTATACCCGCGCCGACAAGCAGAAGCATTTCGACGCGCTCACCGAGCTTGCCAATCGCATCTCCGGCGAGAAGCACAGAGAGTACGAGGGCAGGACCCTTCGCGTGCTCATCGACGGGGAGACCGGCCGGGAGGAATACAATCTCTCCAGCCGTACCGACGGCGGCCGCCTCGTGCATCTGCACGGCGACCCTGCGCTGATCGGACAGTTTGCGGACGTGAAGATCACATCCGGCAACACCTGGGCGCTGTACGGCGAGATAGTATAATAAGCCTTCTCCGCGCACGGAGAAGGTGCCCCGGTGCTCACACCGGGGCGGATGAGGTCTCCTGAAAGAATATGAACAGCGAAGGAGCAGGACCTCATCAAAGCCAAAATGGGACGCTTATGAAACACTATGCACCGCATTTGAGGCAAAACGCGCGGGAACTGCGAAAAAACATGACAAAGCAGGAGCGAAAGCTCTGGTATGACTTTTTAAAACAGCTGCCCGTAACAGTTAAGCGTCAGGAACTGATAGGCCATTATATCGCGGACTTCTATATTCCCTCGGTAAAGATCGCAATTGAGCTGGACGGCTCGCAGCACTTTGAAGAGCAGGGCCTGGCCTATGATAAAGCCCGGGACGACTTTTTCTCCGAGCAGGGAATCACGGTGCTGAGATACCCCAACAACGAAGTTTCGCAGAATTTTACCGGCGTCTGCGAACATATTCTGCAAACCATCAAAACGAGAAAAGAAGCCTTCTCCGCGCACGGAGAAGGTGCCCCGGTGCTCACACCGGGGCGGATGAGGTCTCCTGAAAGAATATGAACAGCGAAGGAGCAGGACCTCATCACTCCGTGCGCGGGGAAGCCTTGATCGAAACAGAGAAACGGAGAGACACTATGGCGGAACTGACGCCCATGAAGCGGCAATATCTGGACATCAAGCAGCAGCATCAGGACTGCCTGCTCTTCTTCCGCCTGGGCGATTTCTATGAGATGTTCGACGAGGACGCGAAAGTGGCCTCGCGCGAGCTGGACCTGGCGCTGACCACCCGCGACCGCAATGTCGAGGACCCGGAGGCGCGCACGCCCATGTGCGGCGTCCCCTACCACAGCGCCGAGGCCTACATCGCGCGGCTCATCGCCAAGGGCTACAAGGTGGCCATCTGCGAGCAGACCGAGGACCCTGCCCTGGCCAAGGGCCTCGTCTCGCGCGAGGTCATCCGCATCATCACCCCCGGCACCGTGACCGAGAGCTCCATGCTCGAGGAGGGGCGCAGCAACTATATCTGCGCCGTCCATCTGGCAAACGGCCGGGGCGGCGCCGCCTTCTGCGACATCTCCACCGGCGAATTCTGCTGCGCCGCCTTCGAGAGCGACCCCGTCTCCCACATCCTCAACGAGCTGGGGCGCTTCGCCCCGCGGGAGGCCGTGCTCTCCGCCGCCGCACTGGACGAGGAGGAGATCCCCTCCTTCCTCAAACAGAAGCTCAACGCCCTGCTGGAGTTCGGCGGCACGATGTTCGAGTACATGCCCGCGGCCGCGCGCGTATGCGAGCGCTTCGGCTACGCGGATATCGACCAGAGCGGCCTCGGCGACGCGCCGGAGGCGGTCTGCGCCGCGGGGGCGCTGCTGCAGTACATTCAGGAGACGCAGAAATTCGACCTCAGCCACATCCGGCAGATGGACGTGTTCGCGGGCGGGCGCTACATGGAGCTCGACTGGACCACGCGCCGCTCTCTCGAGCTGACCGAGTCCCTGCGCAGCGGGGAAAAGCGCGGCTCCCTGCTGTGGGTGCTGGACAAGACGAAGACCCCCATGGGCGGGCGCCTGCTGAGAGCCTGGGTCGAGCGGCCGCTGCTGTCGGTCGTCGCGATCAAGCGCCGCCTCGCCGCGGTGGGCGAGCTTGCGAAAGACCATGTGGCCCGAAGCGAGCTGATGCTCGCCCTCCGGGAGATCAGCGACATGCAGCGCCTGGTCGGCCGCTGCGTCTACGGGACCGCCGGCGGCCGCGACCTGCGCACGCTTGCCAACTGCGCGGCGGTGCTGCCGCGCCTGAAAGAGCTGACGGCCCCCTTCACCGGCGCGGAGCTGCGGGATATCTGCGGCATGGACGCGCTGGAGGACATGCGTGCGGAGATCGACCGCGCCGTCTGCGACGAGCCGCCCTTCTCCGTCCGCGAGGGCGGCATCCTGCGCGCGGGCTACTCCGAGGAGCTGGACCGGCTCCGGAACGTCCGCGACAACGGCGCCCAGATGGTCACGGAGCTTGAGGCGCGCGAGCGGGAGCGCACCGGCATCAAGAAGCTGAAGGTCGGATACAACAAGGTCTTCGGCTATTACATCGACGTGCCGCGCTCCGCGGGGCTCGAGAATGTGCCCGAGGACTACATCCGCAAGCAGACGCTGGTCTCGAACGAGCGCTATTTCACCCAGGAGCTCAAGGAGCTGGAGAACACGCTCCTGACCGCCCGGGAGCGCATCAACGAGCTGGAATATCAGTACTTCTGCGAGCTGCGCGACAGCGTGGCGGCAAAGGTCGGGCGCATCCAGGCGAGCTCCGACGCCGTGGCGCGGCTGGACGCGCTCTGTTCCCTGGCAGAGGTCGCCGTGCGCAACAACTACACCTGCCCGGAGGTGGACGCCTCCCGCGAGCTGCACATCCTGGAGGGCCGCCATCCGGTGGTGGAGCAGACGCTCAAGGAAGTGCTCTTCGTCCCGAACGACACCTATCTGAACGACGCGGACGACCGCGTCGCCATCGTGACCGGCCCGAACATGGCGGGCAAATCCACCTACATGCGCCAGACCGCGCTCATTGTGCTGATGGCGCAGATGGGCTCCTTCGTCCCGGCGCGCTCGGCCACGATCGGCGTGGTCGACCGGGTCTTCACCCGCATCGGCGCCTCGGACGATCTGGCCTCCGGCCAGTCCACCTTCATGGTGGAGATGAACGAGATGGCGGCGATCCTGAAGCACGCCACCGCCGCCTCCCTGCTGATCCTCGACGAGATCGGCCGCGGCACCTCCACCTTCGACGGCATGGCCATCGCCCGCGCGGTGCTCGAATACTGCGCGGACAGGCGAAAGCTCGGCGCGAAGACCATGTTCGCCACGCACTACCACGAGCTGTCCGCCCTCGAGGGGGAGATTTCCGGCGTGCGCAACTACAACATCACGGCCAAGAAGCAGGGCGGGACCCTGGTCTTCCTGCGCAAGATCATCCGCGGCGCGGCCGACGACAGCTACGGCATCGAGGTGGCAAAGCTCGCGGGGCTCCCCGAGTCCGTGATCCGCAAGGCCAAGGAATACCTGAAGGAGCTGGAGACCGAGGGCGTGGCCGCGCCCCCGGCGGGAGCGGACGAGGACCAGATCAGCTTCTCCGACGTCGGCGCCGATGAGGTGCGCCGCGCCCTGCTGGAGATCGACCTGAACACGCTCACGCCCATCGAGGGCATGAACCTGCTCTTCGAGCTGCAGCGGAAAGCGAGGGCCTGATGATAAGACGCGACATCCCCTTTACCAGCCGCTTGAGCACCCCCGCGGCGGCGCTGGTGCTGCTGTGGCTGCCGGTGCATATCCTCGGCCTGCCCTGGCTGCTGTACCGCGTCTTCGGCGTGACGGACGAGATCCGGCTCAACTTCCTGACCTACGGGATCGGCGCGGTCTACATGCTGATCGTTGGCTTTCGCTTCCTGCGGCGGGACTTCGACGCCCTCTGGGAGCATCCGGGCCGGATCTTTTTTCAGGTGATCGGCTGCTATGCCGCGATGCTGCTGATGAACATGGCGTTCTCCGGTCTGCTGAGCCTCTTCGTAGACGCGGCGGAGAACCCCAACAACGAGGCCGTCATGGACATGGTGGGCAGCGAGTACGGCAAAATGAGCGCCACCGCCGTCTTTCTGGCCCCCGTCGTGGAGGAGATGATCTTTCGCGCGGCCATCTTCGGCCTGCTGCGCCGCCGCAGCCGCCTGCTCGCCTATGTGCTGAGCATCGCGCTCTTCTCGATCTACCACGTCTGGGGCTACGCCCTGTCCGACCCCATGAGCTGGTTCTATCTGCTGCAGTATCTCCCGGCGGCTTATCTGCTCTGCCGCTGCTACGAGTACTGCGACAGCATCTGGGGCAGCCTGTTTTTCCACATGCTGACAAACTACGTCTCGATCCGGGCCTTGAGCCTGCTGGAGGAGCTGCTGTGAGCGAAGGATTTGCGATCCGCCCCATCGCCCGGATGGAGAGCGATCTGCCGGAGAAGTTCGGCGTGCCCCGCCAGGCTGGGATCGTGGAAGCGCTGGAGGGCCGGATCGTCTTCGAGCCGGAATTCCGGAACCCCGACGCCCTGCGCGGGATCGAGGGCTTCTCCCACCTCTGGCTGATCTGGCAGTTTTCCAAAGCGCTGCGGGAGGACTTCTCGCCCACGGTGCGCCCGCCGCGCCTGGGCGGCAACGAGCGCATGGGCGTCTTCGCCACGCGCTCGCCCTTTCGGCCGAACTCCCTGGGCCTGAGCTGTGTGCGTCTGCTGCGCGTGGAGCGGGACGGAGAGCGCGGCCCGGTGCTGATCGTCGGCGGCGCGGACCTGCTCGACGGCACCCCGATCTTCGACATCAAGCCCTACCTCCCCTATGCCGACTGCCGGCCGGAGGCCCTCTCGGGTTTTGCGCCGGACCCGGGGGCGACGCTGAGGGTCGAATTTCCGCCGGGGACGGAGGAGCGCCTCCCGCCCGAAAAGCGCGCGGCCCTGCGCGGCGTGCTCGAAAACGACCCGCGCCCGCGCTATCAGGACGACCCCGAGCGCGTCTACGGGCTGGACTTCGCGGGGAGGAACGTGAAATTCCGTGTGGAGGGCGATACGCTCACCGTGATCGCAGTGGAGGAAGAGAAGTAAAAAGAAACGGATTGCCGCGCCGGTGTGCGTACTGGCTCGCAATGACAGACATAAGGTTTGCGGCATCGTGACGACATGGTACCATGTTAAACCTTGTCATTGCGAACCAGTGACCGATGTCACTGGTGTGGCAATCCGTTTTCTCTTTTTGCCGATGTCTCGTCTCGTTACAGCAGCGAGACCAGCTTCCTTGCCCCGTCGGCGAGAAAGGCGATGTTCTCCTCCTGCAGCACGGTGTCCCTTGCCGTGTGGATGCGCCCCATGTACAGGCCGAGCAGAGGCTTTTTCCGCATGGCCGCCGCGCCGACGGCGACGGGGAAGTTCATCTGGTCGGAGGGGTAAAAGGCCGAGAGCGTGCTCTCAAAGTACAGCGTCTTGCCCTCGACGGCCGGGAAAGCTGCCTTCAGCGCATCCTCATAGCCCTTACGCGCCCTGCGGGACTGGACAAAGAGCAGGTGATCCCCGTCCGAGACGCAGTCGAAATTCACGAGCAGCTTGTCCTTCATGGCCTTTTTATGCCGCGAGGCGAAGAAGGCCGAGCCGAAGAGTCCGCTCTCCTCGTGGTCGAAGAAGACGAAGGCACAGTTCGCCCGCTCCTCCTCGCTCATGCGGCGGATGGTCTCCACCAGCGTCAGCACGCCCGAGGTGTTGTCGTTGACCGTGTGGGGGTTGGCCGGGCCCAGCAGGAACACATAGAGCATGGCGCCGAAGCCGATCAGCACGCCCAGCGTCAATCCCGCGACGCCGATGCGCGGCGCGAGCAGCCAGGTCACGGCGGCCATCAGCGCCAGGAAGGGGAGCGCGATCAGCACGTTATAGAGCAGATAGATCAGAAAGTTCTTCGGCGTAATGAAATTGGGGAAGGGCAGCCGGGCACAGGTGTCATAGTGGGCGGTAAAGACCACCTTAGCCGTGTCCGGATCCCCGAGCACCAGGTTGCGGCAGCGGAGCAGGCCGCCCTCCTCGACGCGCAGACCGGGGAGGCGGCTCTGCATCATCTCGATGAAGGCCAGCTTCTGCCGCTTCGTCTTGCGGACCTGCCAGTTCTGCAGGATCTCGTACGACAGTCCGTCCACCGTGCTCACCTGCTTACCGTGAGCGTGCCGCCGCACTCGATCACCGGGATATACTCCCCGCCGTAGGTGCCGCCCCAGTGCCACTCGGCCTGCAGGTCCAGATCGCGCGAGCCGCCCGCGGGCAGCTGCACCGTAAAGGACTGGGAGCCGAGCTCCGTGGTCAGCAGCGCAGTGTTGCTGTCATAGGAGATGGCCGGGGAGTCGAGCGAGACATACTGGCCGTTGAGACCGATGTTGACGCAGTTCGGCAGGGCGTTGACATAGATGCTGTAGGAGTTGAGATAGACCGTGACGCGCACGCTGATGTCGGTATCGCCGGAGACGCGGGCCTCCCAGTCGGCGCGGATGTCGATATGCGCGCCGGTGTGGGAGCTGAAGCTGCCGCTGCCGAGGAGCTTGCCCATGTCGGCGACGCCGCCGGGCGCGGGCATCGCGTCCGCCGCGGGCATGGGCGTCTCCATCACGGCTGCCGCGGGTCTGGGCGTCGGCACGGGCGTGGCGGGCGCGGCCGTCACGGGCGTGCTCTGGCCCTGCGCCTCGCCGGGCAGGGCTGCCGCCTGCTGCGGCTGCGGGGTCACGGGCGCGGGCGTCGGCGTGTTCTCGGTCACGACCACCTCGTTGCCGGCGGGCTGGGCGGCCTCCGCCTCCCGGCGCCGGTCGAGGCTGGTCAGGAAGGTGAAGACGACCGCCACCACCAGCAGGAATACAAGAATAAACAGCACAGCTGTGATTTTCCCTTTCACGGGCAAGTAACCTCCTTTTTATCCTCCCGCCCGGGCCGCCGCATCGCGGAGGCCGGGCAAGTGGTTTCAAAAAGTTACAAACAGTATACAACAAATGTCGAAAAATGTCTACTGCTTCCGTGCAATTCTTTGGAAAGTTTCAGATTTCCGCAGATCCCTCTTGACAGGCCTATATTACTGCGATATCATTTTGATATCAAAAGGAGGTGCTTTCCATGAAAGAGAAAGTATTGAACAACAAGAAGAACGGTATGGCCATGCTGCTGCTGTTCGCTCTGCTGCATCTGGCCGCCATCGGCCTTGTGATCTTCGCCGGCGTGAAGCTGGACGACGGGCGCATGGGCTTTCTGCCCCTGCTGCTGCTCGGCGTGCTCTGGCTCATGGTGGGCTGGGTCCCCTTCTGCGGGCTGAAGGTCCTCAAGCCGCAGGAGGCGCTGGTGCTCACGCTCTTCGGCAAGTACATCGGCACGCTGAAGGAGGACGGCTTCTACTTCGTCAATCCCTTCTGTGTCGCGGTCAACCCCGCCGCCCGCACCAAGCTCAACCAGAGCGGCGACGTGGACGCCGGCGCGAACAACGCCCTGCTGAACGTGGCCCTGGGTAAGAACGCGGACGCTGCCGCGGCGGAGATGCCCAGCAAGAAGATCTCCCTCAAGGCCATGACCCTCTCCAACTCCCGCCAGAAGATCAACGACTGCCTGGGCAATCCCGTGGAGATCGGCATCGCCGTCATCTGGAAGGTCACCGACACCGCCAAGGCCGTTTTCAATGTGGACAACTACAAGGAGTATCTCTCCCTGCAGTGCGACAGCGCGGTGCGCAACATCGTGCGCATCTACCCCTACGACGTGGCCCCCGGCGTGGACACCACCGGCGACGGCGTGGCGGACGAGGGGAGCCTGCGCGGCTCCAGCGAGCTGGTGGCCCAGCGCATCAGGGACGAGATCCAGCAGAAGGTGCACGAGGCCGGCATCGAGATCCTCGAGGCCCGCATCACCTATCTGGCCTACGCCCCCGAGATCGCGGCGGTCATGCTGCAGCGTCAGCAGGCCAGCGCCATCATCGACGCGCGCAAGATGATCGTCGACGGCGCCGTGGGCATGGTGGAGATGGCGCTGGAGCGGCTGAGCGAGAACCACACGGTGGAGCTGGACGAGGAGCGCAAGGCCGCCATGGTCTCGAACCTTCTGGTCGTGCTGTGCGGCAACCGCGACGCGCAGCCCGTCGTCAACTCCGGCAGCCTGTATTAAGGAGCAAGCATGGCAGACAACGCGAAAAAACAGGTGCCGCTGCGCCTGTCCCCCAAGCTCTATGACGCGCTTGTCCGCTGGGCGGAGGACGACTTCCGCTCTCTCAACGGGCAGATCGAGTATCTGCTCACGGAGTGCGTCAGGCAGCGGAAAAAGAACGGAAAATACGTGGGCGAGGAGATCGACAAGCCCATCGAGCTGGACATCGAATAAGGAGGAAACGTTATGGCAAAAACGATCATCCGTATCATTCTGCTCCTGCTGAGCTTCCTCGTCCTGCTGGGCGCGACCCTGTTCATCGTTCTCCGCTGGGACAGCATCCCGGCGGAGGTGCCCACCGAGTTTGGCGGCGCGGGACGCCCCGAGGACTACCAGACGAAAAGCAGCCTCTGGGGCATGCTGATCGTGGGCTGGCTGTTCTCCGCCGCGCTGGCGGTGATCGGCCGCGTGCCCGCCCTGTGGAAGAAAAACGGCGGCTTTGTCCGGGTCTCGAGGCTGCGCATCGGCGGCGTGACCATTGGGCCCAACTGGCTGAACATGGACCTGATGAGCCTCCTGGTCGCGCTGCTGTTTTCGTATCTGAGCATCTGCAGCGCGCTCTGCCGCCCGCTGGGCGCCTGGTTTTTGCCGGTGTTCTTCGGCGTGCTGCTGTTCTCGTTCCTCGTGCCGAGCCTGCTGCTCGGGAGTGAGGAATAAGGGGGTGCCGTCATGCGTCCCAGACTCTGGCATCATATCCTGACCGGGATCTCCGGCCTCTCCCTGCTGGGCGTGACGGTCTATACCGTCATCCGCTACGGCTCCCTCGACAGGATCCCCACGCACTTTGACGGTGCGGGCGTGGCCGACGCCTACGGCCACAAGAGCTCGCTCGTGATGCTCATCTTCCTTGCCTGGATGCTCTTCGGCGTTTTGAGCGCGGTCGCCTTCCTGCCTCCCGACGCCTGGAGCGTTCCGAATCGCAATCCCCGCACACTGGCTGCCGCGGCGGACATGCTCGCGGTGATGAAGCTTGTGACGGTGCTGATGTTCTGCTGGATGATCCTCTGCTCCGTGCAGGGCTGGAATCTGGGCAGGTGGTTCCTGCCCGCGACCATGGTGGGCATGTTCGCCCCGCTGGTGCACCTGATCATCGCCTCCGTGCGGAAGTAACATTGCCCTGATTGTCATTCTGAGCGCAGCGAAGAATCTCATCTGTTTCCCGCTGCCGTTCTGTCGGGAGGAATATCGAATGAAAAACAAACAGCTTTCGACCTATCTGCTCTGGGCCTTTCTGCTGGCCTGGGCGCTGCAGGCCGTCGCCGTCGGCTTTGCCTGGAACGGCCAGACCCATTATTTCCAGCTCGTGATGCTCGCCTCCATGTACGCGCCCTTTGCCGCCGTGCTGCTGGCCAAGGCGCCGCGGGACATGGGCTGGCGGCTGAAGCTGCGCGGCAAAGGGAAATGGGTGCTCGCCGCCTGGTTCGGCTTCGCCGTGCTCGCGGCCCTCGGCGCGGGGCTCTACTATCTGCTCTTCCCCGCGGCTCTGGACCTGAGCGGCGGCTTCCTGGCCGCCCAACTCGGCGAGGAGGGCATGCGGCAGATGGAGGCGCAGGGGCTGACGCTCAAGACCCTGATGCTGATCCGGCTGGCCGAGGCGCTGAGCTACGCCCCGCTCATCAACACCTTCGCCGCTCTCGGCGAGGAGGTGGGCTGGCGCGGCTTCCTGTATCCCCGGCTCAAGGAGCGCTTCGGCGCCGCGAAGGGGCGGCTGCTCGGCGGCCTGATCTGGGGCGTCTGGCACTGGCCGGTCATGATCTTCGCCGGGTATAATTACGGCACGGCCTACTGGGGCGCGCCGGTGCTCGGCCCGCTGCTCTTCTGCGTGGTCTGCACCGCTATCGGCGTGCTGATCGACTATCTCTACGAGAAGACGGAGTGCATCTGGATCCCGGCTCTGGCCCACGGCTCCTTCAACGCCGCCGGCGGGCTCGGCATGCTGGTGCTGAACCCCGCCTTTGCCGACCGGACGACCCTCGGCCCCATGCCGATCGGCCTGATCGGCGGGCTGCCGATGTTCCTGCTGGCCGCCCTGCTGATCGGCAAAAGCGGCCGCGAAAGCGCATGAAGCGAAAGACCCTGCCATGACGGGGATGCAAATAACGGGCGGATTCAAAGCGCCGTCCGTTCCGTCATCCTGAGGAGCGGAGCGACGAAGGATCTCTTCTTGGAAGACTTCTGCGGAACTCTGCGGAGAGATTCTTCGCTTCGCTCAGAATGACAGAGCATTTTCCTGCAGCGTCTTTTGAAAAAAGGTGTTGACAAACGGGAAGGAGTCTGTTATTCTTACAAGGCTGATGGATGGCCACGTAGTTCAGTCGGTTAGAACGCCGGCCTGTCACGCCGGAGGTCGAGGGTTCAAGTCCCTTCGTGGTCGCCAGGTAAGCCCCTTGAAAAAGGGGCTTACAATTTGCTGCTGTAGCTCAGTAGGTAGAGCGCATCCTTGGTAAGGATGAGGTCGGCAGTTCGAATCTGCCCAGCAGCTCCAAAAAAGCAGATACCCATTTGGGTATCTGCTTTTTTGCGTGTATTTCGAGATCGAACTGCCGACCTCCCATTGAGCGAGCGCAGCGAGCGGAAAAGGCATCACAGCACACAGCGCGCCAGCGCTATGCGCTGTGGCAGTTCGAATACTGCCCGGCAGCTCCGCGAGCGTAGCGCCGACCATTGGTCGGCGTTCTTTTACTGCCGAATGCTCGGCGGAGGGGAAGGCGTGTGCGGAGATCCAAGAAAAGTGTAAGCGGACGATCCTTCCTTTCTTTTGCTTGTCCAAAAGAAAGGAAGCAAAGAAAACGACACGCAGGAGGGGAAGATTTCGTTTTCTTCCCCTCCTGCGAACCTCCCCAATTGAAACGACCAAAGGGGGCCTGCGGGCCCCCTTTGGATTTCCCCCGAAGAAAGGGACGGGGCCTTGGGCGTCTTATGGGACACAGCACCCTGAAAATGACGAAGCATTACTGCTCGATTTACGATGCGGACATTGCGAAAAACTATGACAGGGTCAGCCCCCTCGCTCAAATCCAGAAGCCGCGGGAGACGATTAAGAACAATTAGGAACATCTTTTAACATCTATGGAACATCTATGAATGTCTGCGAACATCTATGGAACACTTTTTAGCGCTATGCGCTGTGGCAGTTCGAATCTGCCCAGCAGCGCAGGACCTCATCCTTACCAAGGATGCGTTCGGAGCTCACACGGCCTCAGGCGGTTTTATTCGTTGTAATAGCGATCCTCCGCCCATCTCACGGGATTGTTCTCTATGTATTCCCAAATCTGAAGGTAGTCCTGCTCGTTTCGTATGATGTGCTCGTAATATCCGCGCTGCCATAGGAGCTCGCCGTCCAGATAAGGCGTCGACAAACGCGCCGACATGGATTTGAGCACACGAACTGCATCAAAAAGCGTAGGGGAGGGGCAAGCCCCTCCCCTACGGCGAGTTCCGACAGGAGGCAGCGCCGGCCATGCGTGCAGACGGTGACGAAATACGCGCCGGGCGCGGAATAATCGTATTCCGGCAGGCGCATCGCTTTTCGCTTCGGCAGATCCATCGCACAATCCTCCGTTTCCCCGTGGGGGCCCGTTTACGAAAGGCCTACCCTGTTTCCTGCGGCGGTTTTCTGCCCTGCTGTGCTTCACGCGACCGCGGCCCTGCCCGCCTCGTAGGCTTTCAGGTTCAGCTCCACGAATTTCGCGGGGACGGTCTCGCGGATCACCTGCTCCCAGTCGATGTCGTCGAGGCCCAGCACCTTCGTCATGGCGCCGAAGAGCACCACGTTCATGCATTTGGGATTGCCGAGGGACTGCGCGATGGACGCGGCGTCCAGCACGTGGCAGCGGAAGGCCGCCTGCATGGCCTCGACGCAGCCTTCCGGGTACTCGCAGAGGCCCGCGGCGGTGGCGGAGCTCTCCATGGCGTAGTCGTTGATGACCGCGACGCCGTCCGGCTTGAGGAATTCCGCATAGCGCACGGCCTCCATCTTCTCAAAGGCCACCATGATATCCGCCTCGCCTCTGCCGATCACCGGGGCGTAGACCTTGTCGCCGAAATGCACCTGCGTGGAGACGCTGCCGCCGCGCTGGCTCATGCCGTGCACCTCGGACATCTTCACGTCATAGCCCTTTTGGATCAGGCCGCCCACCAGGATCTTCGCCGTCAGGATCGCGCCCTGACCGCCCACGCCGACGAGAATCACACTTTTCTTCATGGCTCAGTCCTCCTTCCGGCTGATGGCGCCCACGGGGCAGACCTGCGCGCAGAGCGTGCAGCCCACGCAGAGCGACGGGTCGATGCGGGACTTTTTGTCCCGCACGCTCACGGCGGGGCAGCCCACGGACAGGCATTTTCTACAGCCGATGCATTTTGCCGCGTCCACCGTGCACAGGCCGATATCGTGCTTGATGCGCTTGATGAGCAGGCAGGGCCGGCGGCAGATGATGGCGGCCGGGACCTCGGAGGCCTCGGCGGCGTCCACCGCCTCCTGCATGGCTGTCAGATCCTGCGGATCGACGATGAGGATCTTCTGATAGCCGACGGCCTCGAGCACGTCCTCGATCCTGACGGCGGAGGCGACCTCCCCCTGTAGGGTGAAGCCGCTGCCCGGGTTGTCCTGGTGGCCGGTCATGCCGGTGATGTGGTTGTCGAGCACGACGGGGATCATGTTCGCCTTGTTGTAGAGGATCTCCACGGCGCCGGTCATGCCGCTGTGGAAGAAGGTGGAGTCACCCACGACGCCGTAGACCTTTTTCTTCTGACCCGCGAGCTCGAAGGCGTGCGCCATGCCCGCGCCGACCGAGAGGCCGCCGCCCATGCACACGCAGGTGTCCATCGCGCTCAGCGGGGGCACCGCGCCGAGCGTGTAGCAGCCGATGTCGCCGGCGATGACGGTATCCTTCTTCTTGGACATGACGTAGAAGAAGCCGCGGTGCGGGCAGCCGGGGCAGAGCGTGGGCGGACGGGGAACGGGCCTGACCGGCAGCTCTCTGATCTCCGGCTCGGTGCCGAAGAGCATCCGGCGCAGGCGCTCGGGGTTGAGCTCATACTCGTTGCTGACCAGCTCCTTGCCGACGCATTCGATGCCGGCGGCGCGGATCTGCTCCTCCATGAAGCCCTCCAGCTCCTCGATGACGTAGAGCTTTTTGACCTTCGCGGCGAAATCGCGGATCAGGTCCATGGGCAGGGGGTATGTCAGGCCCAGCTTGAGGAAGGACGTGCCCTCCGGAAAGACCTCCTTCGCGTATTGATAGGCGATGGAGGCGGTGATGACGCCGACCTCGCCGTCGCCCATCTCGAGTTTGTTGATCGGGCAGGTCCTGCCGTATTCGCGCAGCGCGTCCAGCATCTGCTCGACCTTGACGCGGTGGCGGTAGGCGTTGGCGGGGGCGCAGTTGTTTTTGGGCAGATCCCGCGTATAGGGACGCGGCTCGACCTCCGTGCGCTCGCCGAGCTCGACGAGGCTCTTGGAGTGGGAGATGCGCGTGGTGGTGCGAAACAGCACGGGCATGTCGAAGCGCTCGGAGATCTTGTAGGCCTCGCGCATGAAGTCCTTGCACTCCTGCGAGTCGGAGGGCTCGATCAGCGCGATCTTGGCCGCGCGGGCGTAATTGCGGTTGTCCTGCTCGTTCTGGGAGGAGTGCATGCTCGGGTCGTCGGCGGTGACGATGACGAAGCCGCCGTTGACGCCGTTGTAGGACGCGGTGAACATCGGGTCGGCCGCGACGTTGAGCCCCACGTGCTTCATCGCGGTCAGGCTCCGCAGCCCTGCGATGGCCGCGCCGTAGGCGACCTCCGTCGCCACCTTTTCGTTGGGCGCCCACTCGCAGTAGAGGACGTCCTTGAATTTGGGAAGCTCTTCAAAGATTTCCGTGCTGGGGGTGCCGGGGTACGCGGCACAGACCCGGACGCCCGCCTCGTAGGCGCCGCGGGCGATGGCCTCGTTGCCGGACAGCAGTACTTTCATGTCTGACCTCCGAAGATGATGATTTGCCGAGGGAGTTGCTGTGTCTATTATCGGACAGCGGCCGCGTGCTGTCAAGCGCTTTCACAAAAAAACGCCGGGCCTCTTCGGCCCGTTTTGTGCAAAATCTCCATTTTCTCCCATGAAAGCCCCCCCGCGCGGCGCGGCGCGGGCGTTTTACGGTCTGTATCGCTTGCATGCGCAGGCGCGGCGTGGTAGAATACGCGCAGCGGCGAAAGGCCGCGATCGGACCGGGATCGATTCTTTGCAATCGTCAACAGGGGAATCTGGGTGCAAATCCCTCGCGAGGCCGTCACTGTGAAGCGGCCCGCCGACGTCAGCGGCGGGCCCGAAGTCAGAAAACCTGCCCGGACAGTATCAGGGCGGCGGTGCTGCGCATCCGCCGCACATACAGTGCTGTGTTGTACAGAGAACCGCGGAACCCGGTCAAAGTGCAGCGGGCACGGCGTCAGCCTGCCCTCCTCTCTTTTTCTCTGTGCGATTTCCGAAGGCTCAGAGAGCCAAACAAAGAAAGGAGAGCATTTTTCATGTCCAGAAAAACCAGAAACATCATCATCGCGGTGTGCCTGCTGGTCGTGCTGGCCGTCGGCGCTGTGCTGATCTACAACGCCTGTAAGCCCGCGGCGCAGACCGGCGACAAAAACATCACCGTCGTCGTCGTCCACAAGGACGAGAGCAAAAAGGAATTCAAGCTCAACACCAGCGCCGAGACCCTGCGCGCCGCCTGCGAGGAACAGAATCTGATCGCCGGCGACGAGAGCGAGTACGGCCTGTACGTCAAGACCGTGGACGGCGAGACCGCCGACGACGGCGCCCAGGAGTGGTGGTGCCTCACCAAGGGCGGCGAGATGTCCATGACCGGCGTCGACGACACCATGATCGCGGACGGTGAGCAGTATGAGTTCACCTTCACAGTCGGCTGGTAAGCTGAGCGCAAGGGAGCTCTGCGTGCTCGCCCTGATGGCGGCGCTGATCTTCGCCTCCAAGGTTGCGCTGGCAAGCCTGCCGAACATCAATATCAACTCCGTGCTCATCATACTGACGGTGGTGTTCTTCGGATGGAAGGCGCTGTATACGGTCTACGTCTACGTGCTGCTGGAGGGGCTGGTCTTCGGCTTTTCCGTCTGGTGGTACGGCTATCTCTACGTCTGGGCGCTGCTGGTCGCGGCGGCGATGCTGCTGCGCAAAAACGACTCGGCGCTGATCTGGGCGGTGGTGGCCGGCGTCTTCGGCCTCGTGTTCGGGCCGCTGATGTACCTGGAGTGGTTTGCCATCAACGGCGGCTGGGAGGGCTTTTTCGCCATGTGGGTGGCGGGCATTCCCTATGACCTGAGCCACTGCATCGGCAATTTCTTCTTCACACTGGTGCTGTACAGGCCCCTGTACCGGGTGATGGACGCGATACTCAACAGGAAAGCTCTCGGGGAGTGATCCCTTCAACAAAGACCCGCTGCGCCGGGCTCTTCGTTGAGGAAACTCGCGCTCATCGCGCTCGGCCTGCGGGGGAACGCCTCGCCTGGTCGGCGCGAGGACTCGCGGAGCTCGTCTGAAAGAGTTTTTGCCGCGGCAAAGCTGCGGCAAAAACAGAGGGTATTGTTTTGTAAAAAAGCCTCATCAAGCACATCTGCAGTTCAGGCTCTCAGGGATCACTCCCTGAGAGCTTGAAAACTGTAGACAACCCTACACCCTGCGCGGCTATCTTGGATACGCATGGGGAGAGCGCGAGAGGGGATTGGTTATTCCCTCTCGCAGTTCAATTTCGGCGAAAACAGGAACACTTTCGAATGTTTCTGTTTTCGCCTTTCAAGCAGTCGACACTTTGTCGACTGCTTGAAAGCTCTCAGGGATCACTCCCTGAGAGCTTGTTCGTTCTGCGGTTTTCAGCCGGCAAGATGCCGGGTCACCAGGTCGCGTCGATGAAGTAATAGGCGGGCTCGTCGTAGGGATAGCCCTCATCCAGCAGCAGCACCAGGAAGTAGTCCCCCGGTTCGTCAAAACGAACGGTGCCGCTCATGAACACGAAGTCATCCTCGGAATCCGGCTCCAGGGCCTGGATGACCTCCGTATCTCCGTTGTCGGTAAGGCGTACGACGCCGCACAGAAGGTAGTCCATATCCTCAATGTAGCCGGGAGCGACGATGAAGTCGATATCGCCGGGCTTGTCCAGCGTGAAAACGAACCAGTCCATATCGCCGACGTATGAGACCTCGCCGGCGAGCAGCCTGCCGTTTTCGAGCCGGTCCGCGAGCAGGAAAACATCGTTCGACTCCTCCTCGGCGTAGTCCGCGACGTCGTAGAAGCCCTCCTCGGAGCCGCTCGGCTCATCGGGGTAGCCGTTCGGATACTGGATCTCGCAGACCTCGGCTAGGCTGAGCGCCAGGGAGCGATCGACCTTCGTGAGCTCGCGGATATCGATGGCGAAGTTGAGGTTCTGGCCCTCGATATAGGCCATCGCGTTGATGCCGACGACCTCGCCGAAGACGTTGACCAGCGGGCCGCCGCTGTTGCCGTGGGAGATGGGAGCGGTGATCTGGATATAGCTGACATCCTCGATCACACGGGAGGCGGCGGAGACGTTGCCCGAAGAGAAGGTGCTCGTCAGACCCTCGGAGCTGCCCAGCGCATAGATCGTCTCGCCGGTGCTCACGCCGCCGTCCGCAAGCGTCAGATAGGGATTGCCGCTGATGTCGGCCTTCAAAACGGCGATGTCGAGCGCCGGGTCGTAGCCGAGCACGGACAGGACGGCGCAGACGCTGCCGTCCGTGAGGGAGACCTGACCGGAGACGGTCCCGTCGATCACGTGGTAGTTCGTGATCAGCGTGCCCTGATCGTCGATAAAGAAGCCGGAGCCGAGGCTGTAGTAGACGCCGTTTGCCTCGTCGGCCTGGATCTCCACGACGGCGGGCGCGATCTTGCTGAAGACCTCCTCGGAGCGCAGCTCCACGGCTTTCCATTCCGCGGTATAGACCGCGTCCCCGCTGACGGGATCCAGCTCGCGATCCCAGCCGGAAAAGGCGTAATTGCTGCGCTTGAGCTCAGGCGGCTCGGGGTACTCTCCCTCCGCGACGAGCTGTTCGGTCTCTCCGCTGAGGATCTCGCCGCCGGCGGCGTCAAAGCGGACGCTGTACAGATGCTTCCACATGGCGGCCGCGACGAGGTTGCTGTGCACATCGCGGACGTTTTCGTTCCAGCCGTCGAAGGCATAGCCCTCACGCTTGACCTCGGGGGCCTCGGCGGCCGCGCCCTCCTCGACCTGCTGCAGGAGCCTGCCGGAGACCAGCTCGCCGCCGTTGAGCTCGAAGCGGACCTCATAGATCGCGGGCGCGGGACTGGGCTCGGGCTCGCGGACCCACTTCGCGGCGGTGATCAGATTGCCGGAGACCGCGGAGAAATCCTCGCTCCAGCCGTCAAAGACATAGCCCTCGCGCTTGATCTCGGGGGCCTCGGCGGCCGCGCCCTCCTCGACCCGCTGCAGGAGGGCGCCGGAGACCAGCTCGCCGCCGCAGAGCTCGAAGCGGACCTCATAGACCGCGGGTTCGGGACTGGGCTCGGGCTCGCGGACCCACTTCGCGGCGGCGACCATGTCGGCCGATACCGCGGAGAAATCCTCGCTCCAGCCGTCAAAGACATAGCCCTCGCGCTTGACCTCGGGCGCCTCGGCGGCCGCGCCCTTTGCTACGACCTGCAGCAGCGCGCCGGAGACGAGCTCGCCGCCGTTGAGCTCGAAGCGGACCTCGAAGGCGCCCGCGCCGCAGGCTGTGAGCGACAGCGCCAGGGCGAGCACGAGAAGAACCGAGAGGAGACGCTTTTTCACGATCCTCACTCCTTAATCTTTTTTCTGTCAAAATAATACGCTCCGCGCCTTTTTCTGTCAATGATAAGCGAAGATAAGCGGCGGACCGGCAGCGGATGGCGCGGGCCCGATCCCGCGCCCGGCTTTGGGCAGATCCGCCGGGCATCAGGCGGCAGAAATCCCGGTTCCGAAAGAAACCGGGATTTCATTTATTTCTTCTCTTTTTTGCGAAAGCAGATGAGGTAGCCGATCAGGCTGAGAGGGAGGGCGGCAAGGGCGTCCAGCACCGAATGCTGCTTGATGAGGGCGACCGAGGCGCAGATCAGAAGGCCCAGCGTGACCAGGGGGATCGCGGCGGCAGGCCGGGAGAGCCGCCTGCAGTGCAGGACGGTGAAAATGAGGCCCAGCGCCACGAGGACATGATCGGAGGGACAGGCGTTCGAGCTGTCGTCGACGGAGTAGATGAAAGCGACGAGCCGGGTGAAGACATTGTCCCGGGGAAAAAGCTCCGGCCGGAGCTGTACGCGGTTGGGGAAGAAGGTATACACGAGCAGCGAAATGCCGCAGCAGAGGACCGTGTAGTGCATCAGCTTCTTATATACCGCGATATCATAGCGGAGCGTATAGGCGATCATGCCGAACCAGAAGGGGAACCAGAGCACATAGGGGATCACGAAGAGCTCGCAAAAGGGGATCTTCTGATCCCAGGCGCAGGTGATGACGGCATAGGCCTCGCTCGGATAGACGCGCTCCAGCACGAAGAACGCGAGGGCCTGGAAGGGCAGATAGAGCAGCAGGAGCAGATGCCGGTAGCGCGGGCTGCGTATGTCCCCGGGCTTCACTCTCGCGTATTCTTTCCAGTTGATTTCATTCGTCATGGGGTTTTCCTCCGGATCATACGGATCTCGAAAAAAAGGAATAAGGTGAGATACCCGCGGAGCATCTCACCTTATTCTTCTGTTCTTCCGACACGCAGCGCACGCGGCGCCTGCCGGGGAAGAGGAGTATGCGGATCGTTTACTTCGCGTAGTCGACGACCTTGGTCTCACGCAGCATGTGCACCTTGATCTGACCGGGGTAGGTGAGCTCCTCCTCGATCTTCTTGGCGATGTCGCGCGCGAGCAGGACCATCTGATCCTCGCTGACCTTCTCGGGCTCGACCATGATGCGGATCTCGCGGCCGGCCTGGATGGCGTAGGAGCTGGCGATGCCGGGGAAGCTCTTGGAGACCTCCTCCAGCTTTTCCAGACGCTTGACGTAGTTCTCGATGTTCTCGCGCCGGGCGCCGGGGCGGGCGGCGGAGATCGCGTCGGCCGCCTGGACCAGGCAGGCGACGAGGGTCTGCGGCTCCACGTCGTTGTGGTGCGCCTCGATGGCGTGGATCACGGCGTCGGACTCATGATACTTGCGGGCGATGTCCACGCCGATGGAGACGTGGCTGCCCTCCACCTCGTGGTCGATGGCCTTGCCGATATCGTGCAGCAGGCCCGCGCGCTTGGCGGTGGTCACGTCGGCGCCCAGTTCGGCGGCCAGGAGACCGGCGATGTGGGACACCTCGATGGAGTGGTTGAGCACGTTCTGCCCGTAGCTGGTGCGGTAGCGCATGCGGCCCAGGAGCTTGATCAGCTCCGGGTTCAGGCCGTGGATATTGGTCTCGAACACGGCGCGCTCGCCCTCGGCCTTGATGGTGGCGTTG
This sequence comes from Oscillospiraceae bacterium, assembly GCA_902778285.1. Taxonomy (GTDB): domain Bacteria; phylum Bacillota; class Clostridia; order Oscillospirales; family Oscillospiraceae; genus Limivicinus. The sequence continues at coordinate 72,981 of CACYXC010000017.1, forward strand.
ACCTCCTTCTGGGCCTTGGCGACCATTTCCTCGATGCGGGCGGGGTGGATGCGTCCGTCGGCGATCAGCTTTTCGAGCGCGAGCCTCGCCACCTCGCGGCGGACGGGGTCGAAGCTGGAGACCGTGATGGCCTCGGGCGTGTCGTCGATAATGAGGTCGCAGCCCGTCAGCGTCTCGATGCTGCGGATGTTGCGGCCCTCGCGGCCGATGATGCGGCCCTTCATCTCGTCGTTGGGGAGAGGTACGACGGAGACGGTGATCTCGCTGGTGTGGTCGGCGGCGCAGCGCTGGATCGCGGTGGTGATGATCCTTCTGGCGCGCTCGTCCGCCTCTTCCTTGGCCTGCGCCTCGATCTCCTTGATCTTCATCGCCATCTCGTGGGTCACGTCGTCCCGCACGTTGGCGATGATGTAGGCCTTGGCCTCCTCCACGGAGAAGCCGGAGATCCTCTCGAGCATCTCGAGCTGGCTCTTCTTGATCTGCGCGATCTCGGCCTGCTGGGCCTCGGCCTGGGCGATCCTGTTGGACAGGGTCTCGCTCTTTTTCTCTACCGCGTCGGTCTTGCGGTCGAGGGTCTCCTCCTTCTGCTGAAGGCGGCGCTCCTGTTTCTGCAGCTCGGCACGGCGAGCCTTTTCTTCCCGCTCATATTCGGAGCGGCGTTTGTGTATTTCTTCCTTTGCCTCTACGAGAGCTTCTCTCTTCTTGCTCTCTGCGCTCTTGATTGCGTCATTGACTATCTGTCTGGCCTGCTCTTCGGCGTTGGCGATCTGCTTTTCCGCCTTCTTCTCACGCATGATGAAAAGGGCGGCGGTCGCTGCGGCGCCGACGACAAGGCCGATCAAGATCCATAGAAACGGCATAGTAAGTAAACACACCTCCATTCTGTCAGAATTTTGCGGTGGTTACTTTAGTCAATTGCGAAACGCGGTTTCGCAATTGAAGACTTGAACTGATCGCAGCGGGCAAGCCCGCTTTGGTCGGTTCAAGGCTCCGCACAGCTCCGCTCAGGGTGCTTTTGAGGCGGCAGAGCTGCCTCAAAAGCGATTTAAACTACCACTGGGACGGATGCTTCCTGCTTCCCGAGACTTTCGCAATCGACTAGGTTGGTTACTTGATTGTGATACTATTGGTCAATAGTATGAGATCTAAGGCAAGATGAGCCATCAAGCGAAGGGGTGGCAGAGTCGAGCCGCGACCGCCCCACAGCGGCCCTTTTCGGCGCTTTTTGATTTGTCCTCCTCGCCTTGCGTCAGCAAGGCTTCGTCGTCCGCAGAAAAAATCGCTCGAAAAGTACTCGCGGTGGGGTGCTGCGCAGTTTTCACGTAGCAGATTTGGGCTGAGGCGAGGCGCAGGCCGCAGGGAATACTCTCGTATTTCCAAGGGCTGCAACGATGTTTCAGAACAAATCTGCCGTGAAAACCGGCCGGGGCTCGGCTCCGCCACCCCTACTCATCCGAAGTTGAAAAGAATATCATCAGGGCCTCCCCACGGCCCCTTTAATATTATATCCAAGTTATTTTAGCCTTTTATCGGTGTTATGTCAAGTGAAAATGCCCGACAAAATAGTATTCAGCTTTCAGTTTTCAGTTCTGAGGGGACGGAAGCGGGCTTGCGCTGTGCGTTTTATGGAGATTTCTCACAGCAGCGCCCTGAGCGCCTCGATATCCTCCGGCCGGGTGGCCCAGCTCGTCACAAAGCGCACGGCAAAGCGCCCGTCTGGCAGGGGCGCCCAGACGTTGAAGGCCGCATCCTTTTCCAGGCGCTCTTTCTGCTCCTTCGTCAGGATCACGAACTGCTGGTTGGTGGGTGAATCGGCATAGAGCGGATAGCCCTTCTTGACGAACGCGGCCTTGAGCGCCATGGCGAGCTCTACGGCCTCGCGGGAGATACGCCAGTAGAGATCGTCGGTAAAGAGCGCGTCGAACTGCAGACCGAGCAGCCGACCCTTGGCGAGCATCGCCCCCTGCTGCTTGGTCATGGTCACGAAGCCGCGCGGCGTCACGCCCCTGCGGAAGACCACGGCCTCCCCGCACAGGGCGCCGACCTTGGTGCCGCCGATGTAAAACACGTCGGTCAGCGCCGCGACGTCGCGGATCGTCAGGTCGCTCGCGGGGCTCATGAGCCCGTAGCCCAGCCGCGCCCCGTCGAGAAACAGCGGCAGCTCCCGGCGGCGGCAGACCTCGTACAGGGCGGTGAGCTCCGCCTTCGAGTAGAGCGTGCCCAGCTCCGTGGGGTGCGAGATGTAGACCATGCCGGGGAAGGGCATGTGCTCATGGGTGGCGTCGGCGTAAAAGGCGGCCATATAGGCGTCCAGCTCCCCGGCGTCCAGCTTCCCCTCATGGGAGGGCAGCGCGATCACCTTGTGGCCCGTATACTCGATCGCCCCGGCCTCGTGGACGTTGATGTGCCCGGTCTCGGCGGCGACGACGGCCTCGTGCCGGCGCAGCAGGGAGGAGATCACCACGAGATTGGCCTGCGTGCCGCCGGTGAGGAAGTACACGTCCTCCTCCGTGCCGCAGAGGGCGCGGATTTTATCGGCGGCCCGGCGGCACCAGAGGTCCTCGCCGTAGCCCGGCTGGGAGATGAGATTCGTTTCCGTGAGAGCCTCCAACACCTTGGGGTGGCAGCCCTCGGTATAATCGCTTAAGAAGTATAACACAATGATTCCTCCGGTTCTGACCTTTCTCCGTAGGGGCGGCTGCCAGCCGCCCGCTGCCTTTTCTCCGTTGCGGGCGGCTGATAGCCGCCCCTGCATTTATTTTTTCAGAAGCTTCCGTTTTCTTCGGCTGATGTATCGCTCCAGATGGCCCTGTGAGATGAACTCGGCAAGCACGAGCTGGTCGAAGACCGGCACCGTGCAGGAGTAGAAGCCCAGTTCCTCCCGGTATTGCGGCAGCAGCGCCTCCGGCAGGACCAGAAAGCCGGTGCGCATGGAGGGCGCCAGGATCTTGGAGAAGGTGTTGATATAGAGCACCCGCTCCGGCGCCAGCGAGCAGATTGTCTCGATCTGCCGATGAAGGGACGCAAACTCCGCGTCGTAGTCGTCCTCCACGATGAAGGCGCCCCGGCTCTGTGCCCAGAGGGCGTATTCGTGCCGCCTGGCGGCGGAGGCGGTGACGCCGCTGGGGTAGCTGTGAAAGGGCGTCACATGCAGGACGCCCGCGCCGCAGCGCTGCAGCGCCTCGCTGCGGATGCCGTCCTCCCCCATGGGCAGGCCCTCGCAGCGGGCGCCGTTGGCCTCGTAGACCCGGCGGATCTTTTCGTAGCCCGGCTCCTCCAGCGCGTAGCTCCGCTCCCGTCCCAGCAGCTGCACGACCAGCCCGTAGAGGTATTCCGCGCCCGCGCCGACGACGATGCGCTCCGGACTGACGGCGAGGCCGCGGCTGCGTTCCAGGTAGCCCGCCAGCGCCTGCCGCAGCTCCGCACAGCCGAAGCTCGGCGAACGGGCCAGGATGCGGCGGTCGTAGTCCGTGAGCACGCCGCGCATGGTGCGCGCCCAGACGGAGAAGGGGAAGTCCTCCGGGGCCCCGTCGCCTGCCGTCATGTCCTCCAGCGCGGCCCGCGGCAGGGCGGGCGGCGCGCTGCCGCCGCCGAAGGCCGCGTAATAGCCGCTGCGGGGCCGGGCCTCGGCATAGCCCTCGTCGCACAAAAGGGCCAGCGCGTGCTCCACGGTGATGAGGCTCAGCCCCGTCTCGGCGGCGAGGCTGCGCTTGGAGGGCAGGCGGCTCCCCACGCCGAGCGCGCCGGAGACAATGTCGCCCCGAAGCTGCCTGTACAGCTGCAGATAGGCGCTCTCACCGCAGCTCCTGTCAATGGAAAACGGCAGACGCCATCCCCTCCTCCCGCCAATCTGGCCTTATAAAAAAGAATTCATCTGGCAATATGCATATAGCCAGTTTTCAATTATACTGAGTTTACACAAATTGTCAAGGGGGCGCATTCCATGCGTGATCATCAGCTCTCCACCCGCATTATCACCGTGACTGCGGTGTTGATGGCAATGAACATCATCATGAGCACCAGCGTGCTGTCGGTTCCTGTTCCGGGCGGACATATGTATTTGAACGATGTGATCATCGTAACGGCCGCCGTGCTGCTCGAACCCTTCTATGCCTTTCTGGTGGGCGGCGTGGGCGCCTTCATCGGCGATATGCTCTTTTATCCCACGCCGATGTTCGTATCTCTGGCTGTGCACGGGCTGCAGGCCGTGGTCATCTCCCTCTTCGTCCATCGCTGGATGAAGAGCAGGCCGGTTCCCGCTTCTCTGGTCGGGGCTGTCGTGGGCTGGGTCATCACCTTCACGGGCTATACCCTCGGCCGCGCCTTTATCTACAGCACGCCCGCCTACGCCGTGGCGAAGTTCCCCTTCCAGGTGCTGCAGACCGCCGTGGGCTCCGCACTGGCGCTGCTGTTGTGCTGGAAGTGCGGCGTGGTGAAGCTGTACAAAAAGCAGTTCGGCGAGGAAGCGTAAGAGCATACGTGCCGCTTGCGCAAAAGCCGGGACGCCCGTCCCGGCTCAAGCTGTCGACAAAGTGTCGACAGCTTGACAATCAAAAATGAGAACTCCCCAAAAAGTTCTCATTTTTGAGTATATCAATCGCGAGAGGGAATAACCTTCGGCAGCATGGGTTTGTCTACAGTCTGAGCCGGGACGCCCGTCCCGGCTCCTGACTGCAGGCAAAGACCCGTATCTGTTATCGCGAACCAGTGACCGACGTCACTGGTGTGGCGATCCGTTTCTTTCCTTCTCAAAAACCATGGAAAAAGCAAGTGTTTTGCTGGCCGCAGGGAGCAGCGGATTGCCACGCCAGCGTGCGCGCTGGCTCGCAATGACATGCTTTGAGGCTTGTCGACCGCTTGAAAGCCGGGACGGGAGTCCCGGCTTCAGCGTGTCGACAAAGTGCCGACACGCTGAAGCGGCCGATTTTAAAACCTTGGATCGGTTTAAAAATCGGCTCAGATTGAACGTGAAGAGGGGATAACAGACCAAGCTGCTGCGCATAGGTTTGTCTACAGTCTGAAGCCGGGACGGGAGTCCCGGCTTTTGCGTTGACGGGGCTTTCCTTTGGCGCTATAATACGTTTATTCAAACATATGCGCGGAGAACGTGATGCCGACATGAAAAGGATCCTTTGTCTGATTTTGATACTGTCCCTCTGCCTTTCCCTGTGCGCCTGCGGGAAGAAAGAAGAGGAGGCGCCCGCCCCGGCCGCGCCGGAGCCGGCGGAGACCGTGACCCCGGTGCAGATGCGCAGCTACCGCAGCTATGAGATCAACGCCGAAAACTGGAACATGTTCTTCGAGATCGCGGAGATCCCGCTCTACATCCTGACCAGCACCGAGATCATCTCCGAGGTCTGCCAGACCTACTGCGTGGTGCTCAAGGACGAGTACCTGCCCTATCTGAACCCGGAGGGGGACTACAGCGTCCGCTTCGAGCTGAGCTTCGACCTCTACTGCGAGACGCTGGAGATCGACACGGCGCACTTCACCTACCGCCATACGGACGACATGCTCTACGCGGGCAACGCGACCAAGAGCGCGATCTTCGACCGCAGCGCGCTGCCGAAGTCCGCGTACGGGAGCGACTACAATGCGCGCGTCGGCTATGCCAACGCCTTCTTCAGCGGCTGGGCTGTGATGCAGCCCGAGTCCAAGGCCTGGGCGGGCTTTTATATCGACCTTTCCTCGGTGCAGATGCTCAGCGCGAGCGGCACGATCGAGCTGGCGGTATGACGCCGCCGGAAGCAGGCGCGTCTTCCAAAGGCGGACCCGGATGCTTTTCCGGGTCCGCCTGAGCGTGTCGGCAAAGTGCCGACACGCTTCAACGGAGACCCGCTGCGCTGGGCTCTCCGTTGAGGAACTCGCGCTTATCGCCCTCGGCTTGCGCGGGAAAAGCCTCGGTTGGTCGGCGCGAGGACTCGCTGAGCTCGTCTTATGGTGTTTTTGACGCGGCGAAGCTGCGCCAAAAACAGATCGAAATCTCCTTTATCTGTTTTATTGCTCCCCGTGCTGGCCTTGTCCGCACGCTATGCCGAATATGGAAAAAACACGAAAAAACAGCATATTCGCATGGCCCCTGCTGCCGGCGGTGATCTCCCTGGCCTGGCCGACCATGCTCGAGCAGCTGATGCAGACGGCCGTGCAGTACATCGACACGGCCATGGTCGGCTCCCTCGGCACCGGCGCCACCGCCGCCGTGGGCAGCACGGTCACGGTCAACTGGCTCATCGGCAGCACGACCATGGCCTTCGGGATCGGCTTTCTGTCCTATATCTCGCAGGCGATCGGGGCGGGAGAGCCGGCGCGGGCCAGGCGCGCCGCGGCGCAGGCGGTGCTGATGGTGCTGGCGGTCGGCTCCGTTTTTACGGCGCTGACGGTCGGCCTGAGCCGGCGCGTACCGGTCTGGATGCAGGTCGCGCCCTCGCTGCGCGCGGCGGCCTCCCGCTATTTCTTCGTGCTCTATCTCGCCATGCTGCCCCGGACGGCCAGCATCATCTTCGGCACGGTCCTGCGCGCCGCGGGCGATACGAGGACGCCCATGCGCATCGGCATCGGCGTGAATCTCATCAACGTCGCACTGAACTTTCTGCTGATCTACGACACGCGCGCCCTCAGCGTTTTCGGCCGAAGGCTCACGGTCTGGGGCGCGGGCTGGGGCGTGACCGGCGCGGCGGCGGCCAGCGCCGTCTCCTTCCTCTGCGGCGGCGCGGCCGTCACGCTGGCTCTGTTCCGCCATCCGCGGATCTCGCCGCGCGGCTGTCCTCTGCGGCCCGACAGGGCGGTCCTGGCGCCCTGCCTGCGCGTGGCCCTTCCGAACATGCTGCAGCGCTTCGGCAGCTCGCTGGGCTATGTGGCCTTTGCCGCGATGATCAACGCCCTCGGCGAGACCGCCACCGCCGCCCACACCATCGCCAACACCGTGGAGTCCGCCTTCTACATCCCGGGCTACGGCATGCAGACCGCCGCCGCCACGCTCACCGGCAACGCCATCGGCGCCGGGGACCGGCAGCGCGTGCGGGACAACGCGCGGCTCATCTTCCTGGTCGAGGTGTCGCTGATGCTGCTGTCCGGCGCGCTGCTCTTCGCCTTTGCCCCGGCCATGGTGGGCCTCTTCAGCCGGGACGCCGCGGTCATCCTGCTCGGCGGCACCGTGCTGCGCATGGTGGCCTGCTCCGAGCCCTTCTACGGCGTCTCCATCGTGATCGAGGGCATGCTGCAGGGCGCGGGCAGGACGGCGATGCCCTTTGTCTTCAACATCGTCGGCATGTGGGGCGTGCGCATCGCGGGTACCTTCGTGTGCACAAGGCTGCTGGGGCTGGGGCTGGTCTCCGCTTGGGGCTGCATGATCGGGCACAACATGCTGCTCTTTGCCCTCTTCCTGTGGTACTTCCGCCGCGGGCGCTGGAACCCGCTGGATACGCGCCGCTGACGCGGGCGGAGGAAAAAGAGAGCGGGAACGGACAAAACAGGACTGGATTTGTTATAAAACTGTGATATAATCAAGCTGACAGCATACGGAAAAACTGCCCGAAGGAGGAAGCGAAATGAAGATTACCAAGAAAAACGGGACCATCAGCGTTTTTGACGATGAGAAGATCGTCAACAGTATCCTGCGCGCCAACGCCGAGGTACCCGAGGAGGCGATCACGAGGGCCGAGGCCGCGGCGATCGCGGACGAGGTCTTTTCGCGGCTGACCGATGAAAGTGAAATCATCTCAACCGCGGATGTGCGCACATGCGTGGAGCGCCTCCTCTGCGAGCGGGGCCTGCAGGAGACGGCGCGGCACTATATGGAGTACCGCAAATAAGCGGCGCGGCGCTTGCGGGCGATACGGAGCAGCACCCTGAAGGGGGCGTAAAAAAGTCTGTACCGGGCCGTAGGGACGACCATCGGTCGTCCGCGCGGAGAGAATCCGATCATGGAAAACAGTCAGGCGAACTCGCACATTGTGACCGAGTTCGCCTGGCTTATTTTATTATTTCTGCATCTTTCTGCCGGACGAGCACTGCTCGTCCCTACGGGAAAGGACGTGGAAGCACGACTTTTTTCACAGACCTTTTTCCTATAATGATTATATTTTGTACTGGACAAAAAACAGCTCCCGCAAAACTGCTTTACACCGCAAAAGGGAGAATTTTGCGGCTGTCTTCTCCCTGATCTGCGCGCCGTTGGGCTGCTTTTCTGCTGCCGGCAAGGCGCCGGCGGCAGAAAAAGCGAAAACGGGAAGCTTCGAAGGACCTCCTGTTTTCGCGCGGCTCGAACGCAAAGAGGAAGCGTTCCCTGCCTTGCAGGAGGAAACGGGAGAGCGGATTGAGCTGTCTTAAGCGGTGGCATATGGGCAAATTGTTAAAAAAACGGAAGTAAAAAACAGCGGGTTCGCTAATTGACGGCGAACCTTTTTCTGTGTAAAATGATTACGAAATCGTTTTAGGAAAGGTTTTTCGAAAAGTTTCGCTCCTTTTTACGAAATCTTTCAAGTCTGGTCCGGCACGGTATCAGGGGAAGGGAGACGGACGTGGCCACCATTCGACAGATCGCAGAGCACTGCGGCGTTTCCGTCTCCACCGTCAGCAAGGCGCTCAACGGCGCCGAGGACGTGAGCCAGGCGACCGTTCGCCGCATCCGCCTGGCGGCGGACGAGATGGGCTATATGCCGAACGCCGCTGCCCGGGCGCTCAAGACGCGCCGCTCCTTCAGCTTCGGCGTCCTCTTTGCGGCCGCCTCGGAGCAGGGGCTGACCCATGAGTTCTTTTCCCGCATCCTCAACAGCTTCAAGACCCGCGCCGGGGAGCTTGGCTACGACATCTGCTTTATCAGCGACCATCTGGGCAAGCGCCGGATCGGCTACGCCGAGCATGCGCGCTACCGCAACGTCGACGGCGTGCTGATCGTGGTCGGCACCGACCGGGATGAGGATTCGGTGCGGGAGCTTGCGGGCGCGGGCATCCCCATCGTCTGCATCGACTCGGTCTACAGCGGCTGCGGAAGCGTTCTGTCCGACAACGACCAGGGCATGACGGCGCTGCTGGAGCATGTGATCGCGCTGGGCCACCGCCGCATCGCCTTCATCCACGGCGAGAACAGCTTTGTCACGCGCAGCCGCGTGGCCGCTTTCCGCCGCGTCTGCGCCGAAAAGGGGCTGACGATCCCGGAGGACTATATCGTCGAGGGCCTGTATCACAAGCCCGAGTACGCTCAGCTGCTGACGCGCCGCCTTCTCGCCCTGCCCGCGCCGCCGAAGTGCATCCTCTACCCGGACGACATTGCCATCCTGGGAGGACTGCAGGAGCTGGAGGCCGCCGGGCTCTCGGTCCCCCGCGACATGAGTGCCGCCGGCTATGACGGCACCGTCATCGGCCAGGCCTACCACCCGCGGCTGACCACCCTGCGGCAGAACGCGGAGGCTATGGGCAGCTGCGCCGCTGAAGAGCTCGCGCGTGCTGTGGAGGCCGGCGAACACTATGACTGCCGCCGCGTCCTGATCCCCGGAACGCTGATCGAGGGCGAGACCGTGCGGCGCCTGGACTCGTAAGTACTGGCGAAAAGCCACTACTACCCCGAATGGGATATCTACCAGACTGTGTTCACCAACCCCAACCAGACCGAGTACGCGATCTTCATGTGGTCTCCCGAGGCCGCTTCTCCCTCCAACCCCTGGACCCGTGTCAACCAGTTCCTGGGCAAGGACTATGTCGGCGTCGAGAACAACTGGAGCGGCAACTGGGGCCAGTACGTCAACGACGAGGCTGACGCTCTGATCAAGAAGATCCCCCTGACCACCGATGAGGAAGAGCTGAAGGCTCTCTACACCGAGCTGACCAAGATCTACCTGACCGAGGTTCCCAGCTTCTCCCTGATGTATCGTCCTTCCCTGTTCCACGCTGTCAATGAGAGCGTCTGGACCAACTTCCCCGCCGGCGATGACGGCCGCGATATCCCGCCCGCCGACTGCACGGACGGCTACGGCATTGCCGCCCTGTACGACCTCGAGCTCGTCGGATAATCCCGTTGCTGAAAAGGCGGCCATGCTCCTTGCGGGGAGCATGGCCCCTTTCTTCTCACGAAAGGGGAAAAGAACATGAAAGGCTACCGAAAGTATTTCGGCAAAAAGATCCTGTGGTTCCTCATCACTCTGGTCGCAGCAGTCATTCTGAATTTTATCCTGCCGCGCCTGATGCCCGCCGACCCCGTCTCCGCCATTACCGGCAAGATGGCCTCCGGCATGACGGACGCCTCGGCCGTGCAGGCGATCTATAAACGCTATGAGGCTGAGTTCGGCACCAACAAGCCCTTGATCACGCAGTTTTTCATCTTCGTGAAGAACCTGTTCCACGGCGAACTCGGCACCTCCTTCAGCCAGTATCCCCGCAAGGTCAGCGATATCATCTCCAGCGCCATCGGCTGGACCGTCTGCCTGCAGCTGCCGGCGATCCTGGTGGGCTGGCTGCTGGGCAACATCCTCGGCGCGCTGGCGGCCTACATCCGCAAGGGCTTCGACAAGGTGCTGCTGCCCGTGTCCCTGTTTCTGAGCAACGTCCCCGCCTTCGGCATGGCGGTGACGCTGCTGGTCCTTTTCGCCGTCAAGCTCAAGGTCGCGCCCATCGCGGGCGGCTACGCCTTCGATATGATACCGAACATGAGCTGGCGCTTTATCAAATCCGTCATCGAGCACTATCAGCTGCCCTTCTGGTCCATCGTCCTGGTCTCCATCGGCGGCCAGGCCATCGGCATGCGCTCCATGTCCATCTATGAGCTCAACGCCGACTACGTCAAGTATGCCCGCTTCCTCGGCATCATGGACATCGACGTGAGCGAGCTTGACGCCACCGACACGGACGCCCTGCTGGACCTCTGGTTCGAGCATTACGACGCCTCCGTCAAGCCCAAGGGCATGACCATGGCGCGCCGCAACTTCTTCAAGCGTCTGGACAAGTCCGTCCGCCAGATCCGCTCGGCCGACACGCTCAAGGTCATGCATCCCGAGGAGGGCGAGCTGGTGGAGCGCAGCTCCATCACCAAGACGGACTATGTGAACGTCACGGACGTGGCCAACGTCAAGCTCCTGCCGCTGGGCACGGACAACTTCGGCCGCGACGTGCTCAAGGAGCTCGTCTCGGCGACCGGGACCTCAATCGTCATCGGCCTGATCGCGGGCGTCGTCGCCACGCTGATCGGCCTGACCTTCGGCCTGCTCGCGGGCTATGTGGGCGGCTTTGTCGACGACATCATGGTCATGTACGCCGGGCAGATCGTGGAGAAGGGCACGGCCAAAGAGATGGTCTTTGATCCGATCCACCCCTATTCCCACGGCCTGATGGGCTCCATCCTCGTGCCCGAGGAGGGCACCCGCGGCACGACGCTCACGGCCATCCCCGGCACGCCGCCCAACCTGAAAAAGCCGCCGCAGGGCTGCCGCTTCGCCGAGCGCTGCCGCTACGCGACCGACGAGTGCCGCTACCACGCCGTTGCCGAGAAGCCCTTCGGCGAGGGCCGCAGCTACCGCTGCCTGCTGGGAGTCGACAAACTGCGGGAGGTGTACGAACATGAGTGAAAAGAGAGCGCGCAAGGACTTCACCGACGGCCCGCTCTGCCTCTCCGGCCGCGGCGTGACCAAGGTCTTCGGCCTGGGCGATAAAAAGACCGTCGCGGTGGACCACGTGGACTTCGATTTCCACGAGGGCGAATTCGTCTCCATCGTGGGCGAATCCGGCAGCGGCAAAACCACGCTGTCGAAGATGCTGCTCGGCCTGCTCAGCCCCACCGAGGGCGAGATCCTCTTCGAGGGCAAGCCGAGGGACATCTCCTCCGGCCGCAAAAAGCGGGAGTACTGGAAGGGCATCCAGGCCATCTTCCAGGACCCCTTCTCCTCCTACAACGTCTTTCACAAGATCGACTCGGTGCTGCTCGACTGCATCAACATGCGCGGCGGCAGGGCGCTGAGCCGCGAGAAGAAGATCGAGATGATGACCGAGGCCTGCAGCTTCGTAAACCTCAAGTTCGCGGAGCTGACGAACAAATACCCCTTCGAGCTCTCCGGCGGCCAGATGCAGCGCCTGATGATCGCGCGCATCTTCCTCTTAAAGCCCCGCATCCTGCTGGCGGACGAGCCGACCTCCATGGTGGACGCCTGCTCGCGCGCCACGATCCTCGATATGCTGCTGGACCTGCGCGACGAGACCGGCATGACCATCATCTTCATCACCCACGACATCGGCCTGGCCTACTACATCTCCGACACGGTCTATATCATGGAGCACGGTAAATTCGTGGAGTCCGGCAAGGCCGACGAGGTCATCCTCAGCCCCAAGGCGGCCTATACCAAGCGCCTGATCAGCGACGTGCCCAAGATCCACGAGGAGTGGGATCTGTCCACGGTGGATCTGAAGGCGGAAGAATAAAGGAGAAAGAACATGGACATCAAAGCCCTCATTGCACAGATGACGCTGGAGGAAAAGGCCGGGCTGTGCTCCGGTGCGGACTTCTGGCACACCAAGGCGGTGGAGCGCCTCGGCATACCCGCCACGATGGTCAGCGACGGCCCCCACGGCCTCAGAAAGCAGGACGACAAGGTGGACCACCTCGGCGTCAACGACAGCATCAAGGCTGTCTGCTTCCCGGCGGCCTGCGCCACTGCGGCCTCCTTCGACCGCGCCCTGCTTACCCGCATGGGCGAGGCCATCGGCGACTCCTGCCAGCACGAGAAGCTCTCCGTGGTGCTCGGCCCCGCGGTGAACATCAAGCGCTCGCCGCTGTGCGGCCGCAACTTCGAGTATTTCTCCGAGGATCCCTATCTGGCCGGCGAAATGGCCGCCGCCTTCATCCACGGCGTGCAGAGCCGCAGCGTCGGCACCAGCATCAAGCACTTTGTCGCCAACTCCCAGGAGCACCGCCGCATGAGCTCCTCCGCCGAGGTCGACGAGCGCACGCTGCGCGAGATCTACTTCCCCGCCTTCGAGACCGCCGTCAAGCGCGAGCAGCCCTGGACGGTCATGTGCTCCTACAACCGCCTCAACGGCGTCTACGCCTCCGAGCACCCCTGGCTGCTGACCGAGGTGCTGCGCAACGAATGGGGCTTCGAGGGCTATGTGATGAGCGACTGGGGCGCCGTGGCCGACCGCGTGGCCGGCCTGGCCGCCGGGCTCGATCTGGAGATGCCTTCCTCCAACGGCTTCAACGACCGGAAGATCGTCGAGGCGGTGAAAAACGGGACGCTGGACGAGGCGCTTGTGGATCAGGCGGTGGAGCGCATTTTGAACATCGTCTTCCGCTACACGGAGAACGCGAAGCCCGACACCCCCTGGGACAAGGGGGCGCAGCACTTGCTCGCCGCAGATATCGCGGCCGAGTGCATGGTGCTCCTCAAGAACGAGGGCGGCGTCCTGCCCCTGTCGAAGGAGGAGAAGATCGCCTTCATCGGCGAGTTTGCCGAAAAGCCCCGCTTCCAGGGCGGCGGCAGCTCGCACATCAACTGCTTCAAAACCACCAGCGCCCTGCAGGCGGCGGAGGGTTTGAAGGTGCGCTACGCCAGGGGCTACAGCGCGCAGGAGGACGCGACGAGCGACGAGCTGATCGCCGAGGCCGTCGAGGCGGCAAAGGCGGCGAAGGTCGCCGTGGTCTTCGCGGGCCTGCCCGACGTGTACGAGTCCGAGGGCTATGACCGCAGCCACATGCGCATGCCCGACTGCCAGAACCGCCTGATCGAGGCCGTGGCGGCCGCCAACCCCAACACCGTGGTGGTGCTGCACAATGGCTCCCCGGTGGAGATGCCCTGGATCGACCGGGTCAAGGGCGTGCTGGAGGCCTACCTGGGCGGCCAGGCCGTGGGCGCCGCGACGGTGCGCGTGCTCTTCGGCGACGCAAACCCCTGCGGCCGTCTGGCCGAGACCTTCCCCAAAAAGCTCTCCGACAACCCCTCCTACCTGACGTACGGCGGCGAGGGCAACACGGCCGTTTACAACGAGGGCGTCTTCGTGGGCTACCGCTATTACGACCGCAGGGAGGCCGAGGTGCTCTTCCCCTTCGGCTACGGCCTGAGCTATACGGACTTCGTGTTCTCCGACCTGCGCCTGAGCGCCGCGGAGATCACGGATCGGGACACGCTGAGGGCGACCGTCAAGGTGAAAAACACGGGCAGCCGCGCCGGCAAGACGGTCGTGCAGCTCTACGTCGGCGACGTGGAGAGCTCGGTGTTCCGCCCCGTGCGGGAGCTCAAGGGCTTTGAAAAGGTCGAGCTGCAGCCCGGCGAGGAGAAGGAGGTCTCCTTCACGCTCTCGAAGCGCGCCTTCGCCTACTGGAACACGCAGATTCACGACTGGCACGTCGAGAGCGGCGAGTTCCGCGTGGAGGTCGGCTACTCCTCCCGCGATATCGCCGCGAGCGCCGCGGTCCGGGTCGAATCCACGGTCCGCATCCCTCGGCACTACGACCTCAACAGCATTTTCCTGGACATTCTGGACGATCCCCGCGGCCGTGAGATCATCGCGCCGCTGCTGAAGACCATGCGGGAGGGCTTCGGCTCTTCCGAGGACGAGAAGAGCGACGCCGCCTCGGAGGCCATCACCGAGGAGATGAACCTGGCCATGCTCAACTACATGCCGCTGCGCACGATGCTGAGCTTCGCCGGCGAAAAGGCCGACCCCGCCGCGCTGGAGCAGATCCTGAACAAGCTCAACGAAAGCTGAGCTTCCGCCCGCAAAAAGGAAAGCCGCCCCTGCCGGTGGCGGCTTTCCTTGCGCAATAACGCTTTTCGCCATCGGATCATCAATATCAGGAGGAACATATGAAACAGTTTCCCAAGGATTTCCTGTGGGGCGTGGCCTGCGCCTCCTATCAGTGCGAGGGCGCCTGGGACGAGGACGGAAAGGGCCTGAGCATCTGGGACGAATTCTGTCACGATCCCGGCGCGGAGAACATCAAAAACCGCGACACCGGCGACGTGGCCTGCGACAGCTATCACCGCTTCCGCGAGGACATCGCGCTGATGAAGGAGCACGGCATCCGCGCCTACCGCTTCTCCGTCAGCTGGCCGCGCGTCATCCCCGACGGGGACGGCGCGGTCAACGAGGCGGGGCTGCTTTTTTACGACGAGCTGGTGGACGAGCTGCTCGCAAACGGCATCGAGCCGCTGCCCACGCTCTACCACTGGGACCTGCCCGCCGCGCTGCAGGACAAGGGCGGCTGGCTCAACCGGGACATCATCGCGGCCTTCGGGCGCTACGCGGAGATCTTCGCCGCGCATTTCAAGGGCCGCATCCGCCGCTTCATGACCATCAACGAGGCCCAGTGCGTCACGATCCTCGGCTACGGCAGCGGCATCCACGCTCCGGGCTGGAAGCTCGGCGAGGAGAAGATCGCCCGGGTGTTCCACATCCTCGCCCTCTCCCACAGCGAGGCGCAGCGGCGCATCAAGGCCGTCTGCGGGGCGGATACCCCGGTCGGCGTCGTGCCCTGCGGGCGGCTCTGCTACCCGGCGGAGGACACGCCGGAAAACCGCGAGGCCGCCTACCGCGCGACCTTTGACCTGAACCACGAGGGCTGGGGCTTCACCTTCAACATCCTGCTCGACAGCCTGATCCTCAGGCGCTATGACGAGTCCGCCCCGGCGGCGGTGCGCCGCTTCGCGGCCACGATCCCGGCGGAGGACTGGGAGAAGATGGAGACGCCGGACTTCATCGGCGTGAACGTCTACAACGGCCAGGCCGTGGATACGGAGGGCAAGGCCGTGCCCCACGTGCCGGGCTTCCCGCTGACGGCCTGCAAATGGCCGGTCACGCCCGAGGTCATGCACTACGGCCCGCTCAATCTCTACCGCCGCTACGGCCTGCCGCTCATCATCTCGGAAAACGGCCAGTCCTGCAACGACCGTGTGTTTCTGGACGGTCAGGTGCACGACCCCGACCGCATCGACTTTCTGCACCGCTATCTGCTCGAGCTGCACAAGGCCGTCGAGGAGGGCGTCCCGCTCCGGGGCTACCTCCAGTGGAGCTTTCTGGACAATTTCGAGTGGAACCAGGGCTATGACGAGCGCTTCGGCATCATCTACGTCGATTACGCGACGCTGCGCCGCATCCCCAAGGACTCCGCCCGCTGGTACCGCGAGGTCATCGAGTCCAACGGGGCCATTCTGTTTGCGTGATCCCGCCGCCGCACGGCGGAAACATGCGCAAGTGAGGAAAACATGCCGGACACAAGACTACCTTCCGATCCGAACCGGGCCCTGTACGGGCGCATCGCCGCGCTGACCTGGCCCATCGTTCTGCAAAACCTTCTGAGCGCGGCGGTGACCTCCGCGGACGTCGTCATGCTCAACTTCGTCGGCCAGGCGCACATCTCCGCGGTGTCGCTCGCCGGACAGTACGCGAGCGTGCTGTTCATGGTCTACTACGGCCTCGGCACCGGCGCGACCATGCTCTGTTCCCAGTACTACGGCAAGGGCGACCTGCGCGCCATCGAGGTCGTGGAGGGCATCGCCCTGCGCTTCTCGCTGCTGATCTCGATCCTCGCGGCGGCCGCCGCCTTCACGATCCCGCGGCAGATGATGCGGCTCTTCACCCCGGACCCGGAGCTGATCGCCATCGGCGCGGACTATCTGCGGCTGGTGGGCGTGGCCTACCTCTGCTGGGGCGTGACGGAGATCTATCTGGCGGTGCTGCGCAGTGTGGGGCGCGTGGCGATCGCGACGGCGCTCAACACCGTCGCCTTCTCGCTCAACATCCTGCTCAACGCCGTCTTCATCTTCGGCCTCTTCGGTGCGCCGCGCATGGGCGCGAAGGGCGTGGCGCTGGCGACCTCCATCAGCCGCGCGGTCGAACTGCTGCTGAGTCTGCTCGTCTCCGCGCGCAGCAGGGACGTCAGGCTCCGGCCGCGCTGCCTGTTTCTGCGCAGCAGGCCGCTCTTCCGCGATTTTCTGAAAATGGCCCTGCCCGCGCTGGTCAACGACGTGAGCTGGGGCCTGGCCTTCTCCATGTATTCGGTGATCATCGGGCAGTTTCTCGGCTCGGACATGGTGGCGGCCAACTCCTTCGTCTCTCAGGTGCGCAGCTTCGCCACGGTGCTCTGCTTCAGCCTCGCCAGCGGCGGCGGCATCCTGCTGGGGCACCTGATCGGCGACGACCGCATGGAGGAGGCGGACCGCGCGGCGAGCGCCGTCATGCGCCTGACTGTGCTCGCCGGCCTCATCGGCGGGGTGCTGATCCTGCTGACCATGCGCCCGGTGCTCTCCTTCGCACGCCTGACCGAAACCGGCAAGGGCTATCTGCGCGTCATGCTGCTCATCAATTCCTACTATGTGATGGGCGCGGCGGTGAACACCTCGCTGATCGCCGGGGTCTTCCGCGCCGGGGGCGACAGCCGCTTCGGCATGATCTGCGACACGATCGACATGTGGTGCTACGCGGTGCCGCTGGGCTTTTTCGCCGCGGCCGTGCTGAAGCTGCCGCCGCTGTGGGTCTACTTCCTGCTGTGCACCGATGAATTCGTCAAGTGGCCCTGGGTCATCGGGCATTACAGGAGCAAGAAATGGCTGAAAAACATCACGCGGGACGATCTGCAGCTCGAATGAAGCTACTGGAGGAATACTATGAAAACGATGTCACTCAACGGCGCATGGAGCCTTACCATCCCGGGGACGGACTTCGGGCTCGTCCCGGCGCAGGTGCCCGGCTCGGTCTATCACGACCTGCTCTCCGCCGGGCGCATCCCCGACCCCTTCTTCCGCGACAACGAAAACGAAGCGCTCAAGCTCATGGAGCACGACTTTCTCTATGCGCGCGGCTTTACCGCCGACGCCGCGCTGCTCGCCTGCGAAGCGGTGCTCCTGCGCTGCGAGGGGCTGGACACGCTGGCTGAGATCTCCCTCAACGGCGCGGCCGTCGGCCGGGCCGACAACATGCACCGCATCTGGGAGTACGACGTCAAGGCGCTGCTGCGCGAGGGGGAAAACCGGATCGAGATCCGCTTTTCCTCGCCGACAAAGTTTATCCGCGAGGCCTACGCCGAAAACCCGGCCGACGGCAGCTCCGACGCGATGGTCGGTTTCCCGCTTCTGCGCAAGGCCCACTGCATGTTCGGCTGGGACTGGGGCCCGCGCCTGCCGGATGCCGGCATCTGGCGCGATATCTCGCTCATCGGCGTCGACACGGCCCGCATCCGGGACGTGCTGGTGCTGCAGGAGCACGAGGAGGGCCGCGTCACCCTGCGCGTGCAGACCCATGTGGCGCGCGTCTCTGCGGGCGGGACGGCGGTCAGCGTCGCCGTCACGGGGCCGGACGGGCGCGTCTTCACCGGCGCGGGCGAGGACTGCGAAATCGTCATCGACGCGCCGCAGCTCTGGTGGCCCGCGGGCTTCGGCGAGCAGCCGCTGTATACCGTCTCCGTCGGGCTCTCGGCGGGCGGGGCGGCGCTCGACGGCTGGAGCCGCCGCATCGGCCTGCGCACGATGACGGTCTCCCGCCGCAGGGACGATTGGGGCGAGAGCTTCAGCCACTGCGTCAACGGCGTGGACGTCTTTGCCATGGGCGCCGACTATATCCCCGAGGACAATCTGCTGCCCCGCATGAACCCGGCTCGCACGCGAAGGCTCCTGGAGGACGCCAGGGCCGCCAACATGAACTGCATCCGCGTCTGGGGCGGCGGCTTCTACCCGGACGACTGGTTCTACGACATCTGTGACGAGCTTGGCCTGCTCGTCTGGCAGGACTTCATGTTCGCCTGCGCGGTCTACAACCTGACCGACGCCTTTGAGGAGAACATCTGCGCGGAGTTTCGCGACAACATCCGCCGCCTCCGGCACCACGCCTCGCTCGCGCTCTGGTGCGGCAACAACGAGATGGAGCAGTTCGTGGCCGTGGGCCAGTGGGTCGGCAGCAAACGGCAGGTGGCCGACTACATCAAGATGTACGAATACCTGCTGCCGAAGGTGCTGAAGACCGAGGACCCGCAGGCCTTCTACTGGCCCGCCAGCCCCTCGAGCGGCGGCAGCTTCGACGCGCCGCAGGACCCCGACCGCGGCGACGTGCACTACTGGGATGTGTGGCACGGGCTCAAGCCCTTCACCGACTACCGCAACTATCTCTTCCGCTATGTCTCCGAGTTCGGCTTCCAGTCCTTCCCCTGCATGGAGACCATCGAGAGCTTCACCCTGCCCGAGGACCGAAACGTCTTTTCCTACGTGATGGAAAAGCACCAGCGCAACGCCTCGGCCAACGGCCGCATCGTCGCGTATCTCTCACAGATGTATCTCTATCCGCACGATCTGGACCTGCTGGTCTACGCCTCGCAGCTGCTGCAGGCCCAGGCCATGCAGTACGGCGTGGAGCACTGGCGGCGGCGCCGCGGCCGCTGCATGGGCGCGGTGATCTGGCAGCTCAACGACTGCTGGCCGGTGGCCAGCTGGGCGAGCATCGACTACTACGGCCGCTGGAAGGCGCTGCATTACTACGCCAAACGCTTCTTTGCCCCGGTGCTGATCTCCTGCCACGAGGAGGGCGTGCTCTCCCAGGACACGAACGTCAACGCCGAGCCCTTCGCGCTGAAAAAGAGCGCGCGGCTGAACGTCAGCAACGAGACGCGGCAGGACTTTCGCGGCACGGCGGAATGGAGCCTCCGCCGGAGCGACGCCTCCGTGATCGCGGAGGGGGCCTTCCCGGTCTCCGTCCCTGCCCTGAGCGCCTGCTGGCTCCCCGAGCAGGATTTCTCCGATCAGGATACCTACGGCTGCTATTTTGCCTATGCTCTGTACGATGAGGCAGGCAGGCAGGTGGGCGAGGGCAGCGTGCTCTTCTGCGCGCCCAAGCACTTCCGCTTTGCCGATCCCCGGCTGACGGTCCGCCTCGAGGGGGACGAGCTCGCGGTCAGGGCCGCGGCCTACGCCCGCTCGGTGGAGCTCCGCTGCGGCGCGGACGTGGTGCTGGAGGACAATTTCTTCGACATGAACGGCGGCGAGCGCCGCATCCGCGTCCTGCGCGGCACGCCGAAGGAGCCGACGGCCCGCAGTGTGTACGACATCCGCTGAGCAACAGCGGGTTGCTTGCCGGTTTCGAGGCGGGGTGCTAAGATACAGACATCCGAACGAAACGGGAGGGAAGACCATGGAAAGTCGTGAGATCCTGAAAAATCTGCGTGAGCAGCATCATCTGACCCAGGAGCAGATGGCCGAGCGCCTGCTGGTGACGCGGCAGGCGGTCAGCCGCTGGGAGACCGGGGAAACACAGCCCGGCACCGACACGCTCAGGCTGCTGTCCAGAGAGTTCGGCGTGTCGATCAACACCCTGCTCGGCTCGCCGAGAACGCTCGTCTGCCAGTGCTGCGGCATGCCGCTGAGCGAGGACGGCATGATCAGCCGGGAGCCGGACGGGAGCTTCAACGAGGATTACTGCATGTGGTGCTACACAGGAGGGCGCTTTGTCTATGAGACGAAGGATTCCCTGCTCGACTTTCTGGTGGCCCACACGCCGAATCCGCCAAACCAGTCCGAGGCGGAGCGCCGCCGCAGCTACGACGCCTATCTCTCCGGGCTCAGGCACTGGAAGGAGTAGAGAGAAGGCGGCGGTTCGCAGCCGCCCCTGCGATGATGGCAAGGCTGCCGACAGATAAGCAAAAAGAGCTGACGGATCTCCGATCTGTCAGCTCTTCAAGCTGTCGACAAAGTGTCGACAGCTTGAAGATCAAAAAATGAGAACTCCCCAAAAAGTTCTCATTTTTGAGTATATCAAACGCGAGAGGGAATAACCTATCCCCTCTCGCGCTCTCCCCATGCGTGTCAAACTTCGGCAGCATGGGTTTGCCTACAGTCTGAAGAGCTGACGGATCCCCGATCCGTCAGCTCTTTCGCGTTTGTATTCGATTTACCGCCCGCCCGTCTTTGCGCGCAGCAGGGTGGCTGTCCGCGCGTCGACGCTCGCCTGAAACTGCTCATCCGTCATGGATGGGTCGCGGGTGGAGAGCCAGAGAGCGCAGGGGAGCTCCTCACATTCGGCGCAGGTGGCGAAGCGGTGCTTCCCGGAGCAGCAGGCATAGATGGGGCAGGCCTTCCCCGCCGGGGCGTGGAACACCTTCCCGCAGCTCTCATTGCAGCCGCCGCAGGGGTTTCCGTAAAGCGGACAGGCTGCGCAGTCCGTCCCGCAGACGCTGAGACCGAGGAGCTCCCGCTGCGTCTTTTTGTTGAAGCCGCGCAGCACCAGCAGATACGAGCGATCCAGCCAGTGCCGCAGCAGCTCGTCCGGGATCGCCCCGTCCGCAAGGACGGAGTTCCAGTGTCGCTTGTTGCTGTAATAACCGGGGATGATGTCGGGGTACTGCTGCCGCATGAGCTCGCCCTCGAGCGGCTCGAGCTTGAGATTGATGTAGACGGGCTTGTCCTGCTCGTCGAGCAGGATCGCGGCGAACATCTTCCCGCCGACGTGGTAGCGGATCCAGTTCCACTCCGGCTGCAGATCCTTCGTCACGCCGCGCCTGGCCAGCAGATACCCGTCGATCCAGGGGTATTTCATCTCATTCTCCCTTCCCGTCGGCCGCGATCGGGAGACGGATCACGGTTTTCAGCTTCTCGGGGGCGGTCCTGCGCGGGTCGGACAGGTAGAGCTCGTGGTGCAATCGCTCGTCGCTGTAATCCATGCGATAGCCGGCGGCATGCGCATAGTCCGTCATCTGCCGGATCGTGGCGGGCTCGTCGTCATAGGGGCCGAGGTGCATGGCCTGTACGCACAGGCCCTCCCGCAGCGTGAAAAGCTCTGCGCCGGAGCAGTCCAGCCCTTTCTTTCGCAGGGCCTCCGCCTTGGCCCAATTCAGGGTCTCCGCCGTGACGAAGTCCGGCAGCCGGAGCATGGCGACCCATTGGAAGAGCTCCTTCCGGGAATAGTCGATCCCCTGCGCGCCCTCCTGCCGCCAGAGCCCCTCGAGCGGCGGCACCACGAAATCGAAATAGCCCTCGGGCGTCTCGCCGCCCATTTTGCTCATCTTGATTGTGTAGGCCAGGGCGTAGAGCACCGCCAGCGCCCGCTTGTATTCGCCGTCCTCGGCGTTCGGGTCGCCCTGCCCGCGCACCGCGATGAAGCGCATCTCCGGGATCTCCACGAGCTGCGGCTGCCGCGGCGGGAGATAGAATTCCCGGTATTCTTTCTTGAAGTCAAAAGCCATGTATACGGCCCCTTTCCGGCTGATGAAGAGATTTTTCCATATCGTAACACAGCTTTTCCAACGGCGCAAGAGACGGCTTCCCGGCTGCCGGGCAAAAAAGAACTGACCGGTTCGCAGAACCGGTCAGTTCAAGGGGCCGTTGCAAAATGGAAGTTTTGCAGCGGCCCCTTTTTCAGGCCTAAAAGTCGAAAGAAACCGAGGATCTGTGGAAAACCGGCCACAAATCT
>CACYXC010000018.1 GCA_902778285.1 Oscillospiraceae bacterium
CGAGAGATTTGTGGCCGGTTTTCCACAGATCCTCGGTTTCTTTCGACTTTTAGGCCTGAAAAAGGGGCCGCTGCAAAACTTCCATTTTGCAACGGCCCCCTTTGCTGTTCGGTTTCGGTGAACTCATTCATCGATCTCCGATTTATGCTTTCGCCCGATGGGGTTGGCCATGGCCGCCTCATGCAGGGCGGCGTTGTCCAGATGCGTGTAGATCTGTGTGGTATTCAGATTGCTGTGGCCGAGCACCTCCTGCAGCGCCCTAGTATCCACGCCGTTTTTGAGCATCAGCGTGGCTGCCGTGTGGCGCAGCTTGTGAGGGGAGTATCGACTTGCGTCCAGACCGGCCATTTTCAGCTTTTTGTCCAGCATCTGCTGCACACCGCGTACGCCGAATCTGCAATTTTTCTGGCTGATAAACAGCGCGTTTTTGCCTTTTTCGTCTACATTCTCAACATTTCGCACCATTAAATAGTCGTCGATCGCTTCCCGGCAGCCTTCGCCGAAAAAGACGACGCGCTCTTTATTGCCTTTACCGAGCACACGCAGATGATCGTCATAGACGTCTGTGACATTCAGGCCAACCAGCTCTGAGACGCGCAGACCGCAGGACATGAACAGCATCAGGATGCAGTAATCGCGCTCGCCGTAGGGGCCGTCACAGACATTGAGAAGTTTTTCACAATCAGATTCTTCCAGATAGCGCGGCAGTGAAGCCTGACGCTTTGGCATATCCAGCTCCTGTGTGACGTTGCGCTCAAGCAGGTGGCGCTTGTTGCACAGATAATTGAAAAAGGATTTTACCGACGAGGTTCGGCGGCATCGGCTGGACGCAGAGAGCGTCTGGGCAGACTCCGGCGAAAAGGACTGGTAGCGATAGAGTTCTTCGATTTTGGTAGCTCGGATGAAGTCCAGATCCACGTCGGCGATATCGATCTCGTGAAACGGCGTGTCGCGCGGTACAAGTCTTCGTCTGATTTTCAAATAACGGAACAGGATCTTCAGATCCGTATAGTAGGCGGCGATGGTACGGTCCGAATGTCCGCGCACCGTAGAGTGGTATTCGAGAAACTCCATGAGGATATCGGGAATGTCATTGATTTGGTCCAGATTCATCAGATACGCTCCTTCGCTGAAAAACAGCGTCCTAAATATCGTTAAATTTATATTATGCGAGATTCTTTGTGCTTTTACTATACTCCTCCCCGCTGAAAAAGTCAAGAAAAATCGCGGCTCGGTTTGAGCCGCGATTTCTGTAGTCTGTTATTTCTGTTACTCGGATCTGCGCAGATTGGCGAAGAGCGAATCCTTCGTCACACGGATCGCGTTGAGCACCGTCGCGATGGCGGCAGCGGAATCGAGGAACAGCGCAAACCAGAGCGTGCACTTCCCGTTGATGGCGAGAAAGATCAGCAGCGCCTTGATGAGGAACGCGAAGATCGCATTCTCCGCCTGCACCTGACCCATGCGCTTGCAGATCTGGACCGCGAACGGCAGATTGGTCACGCGCTCGGGGTCCACCGACACATCGGCAAACTTGGCTTTCTTGCTGACGCGCATGTCGACATTCGCCTCGCTGTGCGCTTCAAAACCGTTGGAGTAGACATACAGCACGTGGTTCTCCGCGTCGGAGACCATATCGGAGATCAGCTTCAGCTTCCGCTCCAGGTCGCACTCGCCGTGGACCTCGTCGAAATGGAAGGCCTCCCCTACTTTCTGGCTCGTCTCGGCGCCGTCCTCTGTCAGAAGCACGCAGCGGCGCAGTCCGACATCGCGCATTGCGTCCGTCAGGTCCCGTACAGCTTCGTTCCTGCTCGCGGAGAGGATGATCTTGCCGACGTATCTGCCGGCGACTACCAGATAAAAGACCTGGCCGGCCTCCTGCTCCTGCGGGATGCGGACGCCGCGGCTGAGAAGATAATCGGCGGAGGCGATCACGACCGGGTTGCCGCCGAGCTTGACGGTGACGCCGCTGCCCGGGATCTCGGCAAAGTCGCTGATCATATCGAGACGGTATTCCTGATCGTAGGCGTCGGAGACGGCTTTGGCGACGGGCTGCTCGGAATAGTACAGAGCATGGGCCGCAAAGTCCATCATCGTCTCCTTGTCCACTTTATCGGAGCGGACTGCCAGGAGCTTGGGCGCTTCCTCTGAGAAAATGCCTGCCTGATCGAATACGGCGGTCTCCGCGTGAGCGGTATCCTCCATATTGCGGGCCTTGTTGAACACGACGCCCTGCCGCGCGGCAAAGCACTGCCCCACAATGGCGGTCAGCGGCATGGAGGCCAGCACCGACAAGGGTGTGCAGACCGCGAGGATCATCAGCGCGCGGTGGATCGAGCTGCGGAACGTCGGACCGGTGAAGGGCACCACGATCGCATAGATGACTGCGAACACGACGGCCGCCTTCAAAACGATCGATACACTGCGGCCGATGACGGAGGCAAGCTCCGTCTCCCCTGCGCCTTCGCTGTTTACCAGCTCCTTTACGCGGGCGGCGCGATCAGTATCCTCACCTTTGACGAGCTCAAGCGCGGAGCTTTTGGTCCGCGCCTGCACATAGCGCAAAACCGCCATGCAGAGCTGATACAGGATCACAGCGACGGCGGCGTCGCTGAAGAAGCCGAGGATCAGAGATCCGAGTACAACGACGAAAAGAATGACAGGAGCGGCAAAAAAGTCCTTTTTCATGACCGCTTCCACGGCTTCGATGATCAGGTCGAAACCGGCGACGAGTACGGAGAGGATCAGAACCGCGATCTTCGCCGCAGTCGGCATTTTTACTATCAGCGCCACGGCGGTGAGAACCGCAGCAACCGCAATACGGGCAATAAACGACGGCGCCGGAATACCGGAAGCCATGGCTTTCTTACCCGCGAGGCTTTTGATGCGCTCAAGAACCTGGGCCATCATCGCCACCTCCTGTTATGATTTCTGTATATAATATAACGGGATGCGAAGGGATCAGGCCTTGCCGTCGGAACCCAGAACGTGGACGATCTTGTGGGCGACCATGTCCTTGACGGCCTGACGGGCGGGTTTGAGGTACTGGCGCGGGTCAAAGTGATCGGGATGCTCGGCAAAGTACCTGCGGATGGTGGCGGTCATGGCCAGACGGATATCGGAGTCGATATTGATCTTGCAGACGGCGAGCTTCGCGGCCTCACGCAGCTGGTCCTCGGGGATGCCGATGGCGTCGGGCATATTGCCGCCGTACTGGTTGACGATCTTCACGAATTCCTGAGGAACGGAGGAAGAACCGTGCAGCACGATGGGGAAACCGGGCAGGCGCTTGATGCACTCATGCAGAACGTCGAAACGGAGCGGGGGCGGGACCAGAACGCCGTCGGCGTTGCGGGTGCACTGGGAAGCCTTGAACTTGTAGGCGCCGTGAGAGGTGCCGATGGCGATGGCCAGAGAGTCGCATCCGGTACGGCTGACAAACTCCTCGACCTCCTCGGGGCGGGTATAGCTCTCGTGACCGTGCTCGACAGCGACCTCGTCCTCAACGCCGGCCAGAGTGCCCAGCTCGGCCTCGACGACGACGCCGTGATCGTGGGCGTACTCGACGACCTGACGGGTCAGCGCGATATTATCTTCAAAGGACTTGGACGAGGCGTCGATCATGACGGAGGTGAAGCCGCCGTCGATGCAGGACTTGCACAGCTCAAAGGTATCGCCGTGGTCCAGATGCAGCGCGATGGGGATCTCGGGGTTCTCGATGACAGCGGCCTCGACCAGCTTGACCAGGTAGGTGTGGTTGGCATAGGCGCGGGCGCCCTTGGAAACCTGCAGGATGACGGGGCTCTTCAGCTCCCCTGCCGCCTCGGTGATGCCCTGGACGATCTCCATGTTGTTGACGTTGAACGCGCCGATCGCGTATCCGCCGTCATAAGCCTTCGCAAACATTTCTTTCGTTGTAACAAGTGCCATTTTTTAATCTCCTTATTGTTTTTTGTTAAAATAGCATATTTACAAATTTACTTTTCTATTATATGCTCAATCCATGGCAGAATCAAGAAGCACATTCAACAAATTGCAAATTTTTTATTGTTTTGGAGGCAAATAACAAATGAGTGAAAAATTGATCGGCTCCTGTATCTTCGGTCAGTCCGGCGGTCCCACCGCGGTCATCAACGCCAGCGCCTACGGCGTCATCCGCGCCGCTCTCGATGCTGAGGAAATCACCAAAGTATACGGCGCTGCCCACGGCATCCGGGGCGTTCTGGATGACAAGCTCTACGTCATGGACGAAGAGGACCCCGAAGAGCTCAAGCTCCTGCTGAACACCCCCTCTTCCGAGCTGGGCTCCTGCCGGTACAAGATCGCCGATCCCGAGAAGGACGACACCGATTACAAGCGCATTCTGGAGATCTTCAAGAAGTACAATGTCCGCTACTTCTTCTACAACGGCGGCAACGATTCCATGGACACCTGCAACAAGATCAGCCGCTATATGGAATCCGTCGGCTATGAGTGCCGCGTGATGGGCGTGCCGAAGACCATCGACAACGACCTCTTCGGCACCGACCATTGCCCCGGCTTTGCCAGCGCCGCCAAATATATCGCCACCTCCTGCATGGAGATCAACAAGGACGCGCGCGTGTATGACAACGGCATGATCACCATTGTGGAGATCATGGGCCGCCACGCAGGCTGGCTCGCCGCAAGCGCCGCGCTCGCAACCGAGTTCGGCTCCGGCCCCGATCTGATCTACCTGCCCGAGACCGATTTCGACATGGACAAGTTCCTCGACGACGTGATGCGCATCTACAAGGCCACCGGCAAGGTGCTGGTCGCCGTATCCGAGGGCATCCATTATGCCGACGGTTCCTTCGTGTCCGAGGCCAAGACCTCCGCGACCGACGGCTTCGGCCATGCCCAGCTGGGCGGTCTGGCCGCGCTGCTGGCCAACATCGTCAAGGAGAAGACCGGCGCCAAGGTCCGCGGCATCGAGCTGAGCCTGCTGCAGCGCTGCGGCGCGCATCTGGCATCCGCCACCGATATCAGCGAAGCCTGCGCCGCCGGTATGGAAGCCGTCAAGCAGGCTGTCAGCGGCACCACCGGCAAAATGGTCGCCTTCGAGCGCGAGACGGTCGACGGCGAGTATCACTGCAAGCTGGTGCTCCTGCCGTTGGCCGAGGTTGCCAACTACGAGAAGAAGGTTCCGCTCGACTGGATCAACGACGAGCAGAACGGCCTCAAGCACGAGTTCATCGACTATGTGCTGCCTCTGATTCAGGGCGAGCCCGAACTGCCGCTGGAGCATTCCCTTCCCCGCTACGCCCGCCTCAAGAAGGTCCTGGCCAGGTAATCATCATAAAATCATCAGCACCGATGCCGGAAACGGCATCGGTGCTCGCTTAGGAGACTGCTTATATGCTGACACTGCGCAGGCCATATCCGCGCGTCCGGAAAAACGACCGGCTCACTTACGGAGGCAGCCAGATGCTCGCCGATACGGCGCTGATCCGGAGCTGCGGCTGCGGCCCGGTGGCGGCACTCGATCTGCTGCATTATCTCTCTGACGGAGATGGCGCCGCTCCCCTGCCGCTCGAATCGTACAACAAGGAGCTTGAAAGCCTCTGCCGCAGCTATTTCCCACTGATCCCGCACGCCGGGATCAACGGGCTGATGCTCGCGCTCGGCCTCAACCGCATTTTTCGCAGGAGACATCTCCCTTATCACGCGGTCTGGGCCATCTCCGAAAACCGGCTCTGGGAGCGGGTACGGGAGATGCTCTTGCGGGATCTGCCCGTGATCCTCTCCATAGGGCCTAACTTCCCGGCAGTCTGGAAGAAAGACCGGCTCCCCTTATACTCCAAGCGGGAAAACGGGAGCTTTATCCGCTCCTCTTCAGCGAAAAGCCACTATGTCAGCGTGACGGGGCTGGACGACGAGTGGGCGCGCATTTCCTCCTGGGGCCGGGAGTACTACATCAACCGCATGGAGTACGACGACTTCGTCAGGCGGCACAGCAGCCGGATATTCAGCAATATTCTGTATATTAAACCCTCGAATCGGTAAAAATTCGTGGGTTTTAGCCCGAAAACAAATCCTGTGCAGCGAGTTTGGATACGCATGGGGAGAGCGCGAGAGGGGATTGTTTATCCCCTCTCGCAGTTTAATTTTGGCGAAAACAGGAACATTTTTGAATGTTTCTGTTTTCGCGTTTCAAGCTGTCGATATTTTGTCGACAGCTTGAAACCCACGAATCGGTAATGATTCGTGGGTTTTTCATCACTTATAACTTATCTTACGCTGAACAGGATCTCTCCATAGGAGGGGAAGGGCCAACAGGAAGAGGCTGTGCAGCTTTCGAGCTCGTCGATCACTGTGCGCAGCTCGTTCATCGCGCTGAAGACCTCATCGCGGCAGCAGCGCGCCTGCGCCAGACTGTCGCCGGCATTCTTTACGTCCATAACGGCGTATTCCAGATCCTGCGCCCTGGCGACCGCCGCAGCTGTGAGGCTGCTGATCTTCTTGGCCTGCTCGGTCTCAAAACGACAGTCGATCTCGCTGCAGAGGGCTTTCTTCGAAATGGCCGCGTCAGCCAGAGCCTTGGAGTATCTGCTCACCGCGGGCAGGATATCCTTCCAGACCATGTCCAGCATGGTGAGGGCTTCGATGTGCAGCACCTTGCAGTAGCCGTCGAGCTTGATCTCGTAGCGCGCGCGGATCTCCGTCTCGGAGTAGACCTTATGGCGGGCGAAGAGCTCGATGTTCTTCGGGGCGAGATAATACGGCACGCAGTCGGGCGTGGAGCGGAGATTCAACAGTCCCCTGCTCTCGGCCTCCCGAATCCAGGCGTCGTCATAGCCGTTGCCGTTGAAGATGATGCGCTTGTGCCTGCGGATCACGTCGCGGATCAGGTCGTGCAGGGCCTTTTCAAAGTCCTCAGCGCCCTCCAGCGCGTCGGCGTACTGCCGGAGAGACTCGGCGACGGCTGTGTTGAGCACCACGTTGGGACCGGAAATGGACTGGGAAGAGCCGACCATGCGGAACTCAAACTTGTTGCCGGTAAAGGCAAAGGGCGAGGTACGGTTGCGGTCTGTGGTATCGCGCGGGAACTTGGGCAGCACGTGAACGCCGACCTTGATGAGCTCCTTTTCCCTGCTGCCGTAGGGTTCGTCGTTCTCGATCGCGGAGAGGATCGCGGACAGCTCCGTCCCGATAAAAACGGAGACGACAGCCGGGGGCGCCTCGTTCGCTCCGAGTCGATGATCGTTTCCCGCGGAGGCGACGCAGATGCGCAGCATATCCTGATAGTCGTCCACCGCCTGCAGGACGGCGCAGAGGAAGAGCAGGAACTGCGCGTTTTCATAGGGCGTCTCGCCCGGCTCGAGCAGGTTAACGCCCGTGTTGGTACTGATCGACCAGTTATTGTGCTTGCCGCTTCCGTTGACGCCGGCGAAGGGCTTTTCGTGCAGCAGGCACACCATGCCGTGCTTTCTGGCGATCTTCTGCATCAGCTCCATCGTAAGCTGGTTGTGATCGGCGGCGATATTGGTGGTCGTGTACATCGGGGCCAGCTCGTGCTGGCCGGGGGCGACCTCGTTGTGCTCGGTCCTGGACAGTATGCCGAGCTTCCAGAGCTCCTCGTCGAGCTCGGCCATAAAAGCCGCCACTCGGGGCTTGATGGCGCCGAAGTAGTGGTCCTCCAGCTCCTGCCCCTTCGGGGGCTTGGCGCCGAACAGCGTTCGCCCGGTATACTGAAGATCTTTGCGCTTCTCGTACACGCCCCTGTCGATCAGAAAATACTCCTGCTCCGGGCCGACTGTGGTCTTGATCGAGGTCACGCCTTCGTTGCCGAAGAGCCGGATGATGCGCATACCCTGGCGGTTGATGGCCTCCATCGAACGCAGCAGCGGCGTCTTCTTATCCAGCGCCTCGCCGCCGTAGGAGCAGAAGGCAGTCGGGATGCACAGGACGTTTTCCTTGATGAACGCATAGGAGGTCGGGTCCCAGGCGGTGTAGCCCCTCGCTTCAAAAGTGGCGCGCAGGCCGCCCGAGGGGAAGCTGGAGGCGTCCGGCTCGCCCTGGATGAGCTCTTTGCCGGAAAACTCCATGATCACGCGGCCGCCTTCGACCGGAGAGAGAAAGCTGTCGTGCTTTTCAGCGGTGATACCGGTCATCGGCTGGAACCAGTGGGTGAAGTGCGTGGCCCCCTTTTCGATCGCCCAGTCCTTCATGGCGTTGGCGACGACGGTCGCCGCGGCGCTGTCCAGCCGCTTGCCGTCCTTCATCGAACGCTGGACCTGCTGGAACACTTCCCTCGGCAGACGCTGGCGCATGACGGAGTCGTTGAATACCAGGGATCCAAAGTTTTCCATGACGGTGTTCATAGCAGATCCTTCTTTCTTCATTAAGTCTAAACGGCAGAGACACTACACTCCGGTAAGCCGCCTTTGCCGTTCGATGACAGAATTATATGACGAGCTGCACAATTTGTCAACCAAGGATTTGTGCAAAACAGAAAAAGGGCGCCGGTAGCTCCGACGCCCCGATTTCGCGTGTTTCAGGCGAACATGGCCTCGATGGCGGCCTTGGGAATAACGCCGACGGAGGACTTCACAACGACGCCGTTGCGGAATACCATCAGCGTGGGGATGCTGGAAATGCCGTATCTGGCGGCGATCTCCGGCACCTCGTCCACATCGAGCTTGCCGACCTTGAGCTTGCCCTCCTGCTCCTCGGCGATCTTGGCGATCGTGGGAGCGAGCATGCGGCAGGGGCCGCACCATGTGGCCCAAAAGTCCACCAGAACGGGGATCTCGGACTGCAGGACTTCTTTTTCAAAATTGTTCTCGGTAAGAATGATTTCGGCCATTTTATGATTTCCTTTCTTTCTCTGGCTTATCGCTGTAATTGATTGCACACAACCTTTGCTGTACAGAGTATACGACACAAGAGGCCATCCAGTCAAGCCCTCTCTTCTGTCAGCTTTTCCGCACGAGCGGGAAATATGCGCGTGCCGGAGCTCTCAGAGCGCAGCGCGCAGCGCCTCGGCGCGGTCTCTTTCCTCCCAGCGGACGCCGAGATCCTCACGGCCCATGTGGCCGTAAGCGGCGAGCCTGCGGTAGATCGGTTTTCTCAGGTCGAGGTCGCGGATGATGGCGGCGGGACGGAAGTCGAAAACCCTGCGCACGGCCTCCTCGATCTTCGTGTCGGGTACGACGCCGGTTCCGAAGCTCTCCACCAGGACAGAGACGGGCTCAGCCACGCCGATGGCGTAGGCCAGCTGGATCTGGCAGCGTCTGGCAAGCCCCGCGGCCACGACGTTCTTGGCGGCCCAGCGGGCGGCGTAAGCCGCAGAGCGGTCCACCTTCGTCGGGTCCTTGCCGGAGAAGGCACCGCCGCCGTGAGGTGCGCTGCCTCCGTATGTGTCAACGATGATCTTACGACCCGTCAGACCGGAATCGCCCTGGGGTCCGCCGATGACGAAGCGGCCGGTGGGGTTGATGAAAAAGCGGGTCTTTTCATCCATAAGCTCAGCCGGGACGGTGGGCTTGATGACGAGCTCAATGATATCGCGGCGGATCTGCTCAAGCCCGGCCTCTGGAGCATGCTGGGCGGAAATGACGACGGTGTCCACACGGACGGGGCGGCGCTGTTCGTCGTATTCAACGGTGACCTGGGTTTTGCCGTCGGGACGCAGATAGCTCACGAGGCCTTCCTTGCGGATCGCGGTCAGGCGCTTTGCGAGCCTGTGTGCCAGCGAGATGGGCAGAGGCATCAGCTCCGGCGTCTCGTCACAGGCGTAGCCGAACATCATGCCCTGATCCCCTGCCCCGCCGACCTCGTCGTTGGTCCCGAGGGCGATGTCGCCGGACTGCTCGTCCAGATTGACGATGATGCCGCAGGTATCGCAGTCAAAACCGTATTTGGCGCGGTCGTAGCCGATGTCGCGAATCACGCCGCGGGCAAGCTTCTGGATATCGACATAGCACTCTGTGCTGATCTCGCCCATGATATGCACGAGACCCGTGGAGCAGGTCGTCTCGCAGGCGACGCGGCCATTGGGATCTTCGGCAAGGATTGCGTCGAGGACGGCATCGGAGATCTGGTCGCAGATCTTGTCGGGATGTCCCTCGGTAACGGATTCGGAAGTAAAGAAATAGTGGCTCATGGTATTCTCCTTTATCAGTCATAAAAATACAAAACAAGATGATCGCGCATTTGGAAGATAATATTTTTTGAGAATGGAATAGAAAAGCGCCCCGCACGGCGGCGGGGCGCAAACAGTCTGCTTCATAAGCCTCATCTTTCGTCTCACCGCCGGATTTGGCACCTTACGAAAACGCAGGTTGCCGGGCTTCACAGGGCCGTTCCCTCCACCACTCTTGATAAGGTGTTCAATTGTCTGCTGCTATCATAGCAGGAGCGTGTGCGTTTGGCAAGCTTTTTTTCCGATTGCTCAAGATCCTGTGCAGGCTCTCACTCGTTCTTCATCAGGTAGGAGAAGATCAGGAACGCGGTCTTCATCGCGTTGTGGCGGATCTTGTCGTCCTCGATGCAGAAGACGCTGTCCTGTATGATGCGCGTGCCCATCTTTTCGATGCGCTCGGCGTCAATGGGGACGATGCGTTTGTTTTCTGTTGTGATGTATCTCTCCGTAACGACGGGGTCGATTTCGGAATTGTTCGCAAGAACGATGTCGATCCTGCGGTTTTTCAGGTATTTGTTGAGGATGCGCAGATGGTCGCCGACCGTGTATCCGTCGGTCTCGCCGGGCTGTGTGACCAGATTGGCGACATACATGAGCGGGGCTCTGGTCTCGGCCAGCGCGTTGAGAATCTCGGGCGCCAGCAGGTGCGGGAGAATGCTCGTATAGAGACTGCCCGGGCTGAACACGATCAGGTCCGCATCCGCGATCTTGTCCTCGATCTCATCCACGACATGAATGCTGTGGTCATAGGTGAGCTTCCGGATGTGGCGGACATTGGCGCTGACCTCCTCCTCCCCGTAGTACTCCTTGCCGCGGCTTTTGCCGACCAGCTCCACCTTATCCTCCGTCAGCGGGAGCACGGTGCCGTGGATGTTCAGCAGCTGCGCCATATAACGGGTGGCTTCGGTCAGGTTGCCCTTGATATCGATCAGCGCGGCGAGGAGGATGTTGCGCACGGGATGGTTGTACAGGCTTCCCTCTTTGCTGAAGCGGTATCGCAGGAGCGTGACGAAATCGTCGTCCACATTCGCCATGGAGAGCAGGACCTTGCCCACGTCCCCCACAGCGGGGATGTCAAGCTCCTTTTTCAGAACACCGGTGCTGCTTCCGTTGTCGCTGACTGTGATGACCGCCGTCACGTCCAAGGGAAACAGCTTCAGTCCGGACAGCAGACAGGAGATACCGGTCCCACCGCCGAATACCACGATCTTTTTCATGGCTACCTCCCCATTGTTCCACTTATATGTTAACATAACATTACCACAAACTGTCATTCAGTTCAAGTTACAATCCGGTTTCACGATCTGCGAGCAATGCGGACAGGGTGCGCAAATCTCTTGCGCGCGGGGACAGATGATGCTATTATCATGTTATACCAAAAGAGAATGGAGCCTCGCCATGGAAGACGCAAAAGTTACCAAACGCAATCTGCTCATGTTCCCGCTCGGCACCGTCGGGCGAGACATGGTCTACAACCTCGTCACGAGTTATCTGCTCTCCTTCGTGCTCTTCACGCACAAGCTCACGGCGGCGCAGCTTTCGGCCATCACGGCGATCATGGTCGGCGCGCGCGTCTTTGACGCGCTCAACGACCCCATCATGGGCAACATCATCGAGCACACCCGTACGCGCTGGGGCAAGTTCAAGCCCTGGCTTGTGATCGGCATCCTGACGACCTCGCTGGTCATCTACCTGGCCTTCAACGTGCATCTGCAGGGCTGGGCCTTCGTGTGGTTCTTTGGCTTTATCTACTTTATGTACAGCATCGCCTACACGATGCACGATATCGCCTACTGGGGCATGGTGCCTGCGCTGAGCTCCGACGCCGATACCCGCAACAGGTATACCTCTAGGGCCACGCTTTTCGCCGGCATCGGCGGCACGCTGGCGGGCGCCTTTATCCCCATGCTGACGGCCGGCAAGAACACCCTCGGCGGCAACGCGGTGACGGCCTATGGGCGCGTCGCGCTGATCATCGCGATCCTGGCGCCGGTCTTTCTCGCCTTTACGGTATTCGGCGTCAAGGAGCAGCGAAGCTATGACAACGACCCGGTCCCGCCCATCAGCTTCAAGAAGATCGTCAGCACCATCACAGGCAACGATCAGCTCATGTGGATCGCGATGATCTTCCTGATCCAGCAGATCGGCAACGGCATCGTCATGTCCGGCGTCGGACAGACCTATATCTATGTGGAATTCGGGTATCAGGGCATCTTCTTTACTGCGTTCCAGATGCTCGGCATGGTCGTCACGGCCTTCCTGATGATCTTTTATCCGTCCATTTCCCGCCGTATCAACCGCAAAAAGCTCATGAGCATACTGATGACGGTATCCGTGATCGGTTACCTCATCATGCTGCTTCCGGGTCTGTTCCTGCAGACCGGCAACCTCAAATTCATCCTGATCACTGTCGGCTACATGCTCGCAAACTTCGGGCAGTACGGCTTCTACCTGATCATGATGATCTCGATCATGAACACAGTGGAATACAACGAGTACCTGCGCGGCACGCGCGACGAGGGCATCGTCTCCTCGCTGCGTCCTTTCCTGACCAAGATGGCCTCCGCTCTGACTGTGGCGATCGCGAACATCACCTATTTGGTCTTCAACATCATCGAGTACACCAACGGCATCGCGAGCCTCGAGCAATCCGCCAACGCCGGCGAGATCACCGCCGAGGCGAAGGCCGAGGCCATTACTTCCCTGCTGCGGAACGTGCATCACAGCCAGACCACCGGTTTGCTGCTGGTTATGACGGTCGTTCCATGCGCGCTGATGTTCCTCTCCTACATCCTCTATATGCGGCGCTATCAGCTCGACGAGGACGAGTATGAGCGCATCTGCGCGGAGCTCGCCGCGCGCAGGGCATGAGCCTGACACGAACGGTTCTGCGCTTTGCCGCTCCCCTGCCGAAGCTGGAGCGCTGTCAGCGCTTTCTCTTCCTCGGCCCGCATCCGGACGACATCGAGATCGGAGCGGGCGCCACGGCGGCAAAGTTCGCCGCGTGCGGAAAGAATATCTGCTTTCTGATCTGCACGGACGGCCGCTTCGGCACCGATCACGCGCCCGCCAATCTGAGTGGGGATCGGCTTGCAAAGCAGCGCAGAAAGGAAGCGGAGGCCTACGCTTCCCTGCTCGGCGTAAGAGACCTCCGCTTTCTCGATTTCAGCGACGGCGGCTTTTATGATCCCCATGCGATGCAAAACGCGATTGCGGCGGTCGTCTCCGACTTCCGGCCGGATGTGATCTTCGCGCCGGACCCCGCAGTCGCCAGTGAATGTCATGCCGATCATCTCAATGTGGGCGAGGCTGCCCGCCGTATTGCCGTCTTTGCGCCGAATCCGGGCATCATGGGCGCGCTCGGACTCTCCCCTGTTCCCGTGCAGGCGCTGGCCTTCTACATGACCGCGAAGCCCAATCAGTTTATCGGCACCCGCGGATATCTTGGGCTGCAGCTGGAGAGCATCTATCGCTGCCATAAGAGCCAGTTCCCGAAACGCGACGCCGTCGAGACCTACCTGAAGCTCCGCGCCGCGGGTTTTGGCCTCCGCTCGCTCAAGGGCTGTGCCGAGGGCTTTCGCGTTCTGGGACAGACGCAGATGCACTGCCTGCCCGAAGCGGGGCTGTAATTGAATATCCGGTCTAACGGCCTGATAATAAAAACTTTAAGGAGAGTGCTGTTTGAACAAGCGCATCACACCGGACATTGCGGCATAACCGGGAGGTTTGCCGCAGCCGGCCTCCCGCTGAGAAGCAATTGAAGTCAACAATATTCAGGAGGAAAAACAATGAATACAAATGACTATACCATTCGTTTGGAAAAGAAAGAGGAGTACAGAGAAGTTGAGAACCTGGTACGGGAAGCGTTCTGGAACGTCTACCGTCCGGGCTGCAGCGAGCACTATGTGATCCACGTGCTCCGGGATGACCCGGCCTTTGTGAAGGAGCTGGACTTCGTCATGGAGCGGGGCGGACGGATCATCGGGCAGAACATGTTCATGAAAACCGTCATCAACGCGGACGACGGCAGAATTGTTCCCGTTTTGACCATGGGGCCGATCGGGATCATCCCGGACTTACAGCGCAAAGGCTACGGCAAAAAGCTGCTGGACTATTCCCTGGATAAGGCCTCCGCCATGGGTTTCGGCGCGGTGCTCTTCGAGGGGAACATCGGCTTCTATGGAAAAAGCGGCTTTGACTACGCCAGAAACTTCAGCATCCGCTATCACGATCTTCCGGATGGCGCGGACGACTCTTTTTTCCTCTGCAAGGAGCTGATCCCGGCTTATCTCAACGGCATCACCGGCGTCTACCAGACCCCGCAGGGCTACTACGTGGATGACCGGGACGTAGAGGAATTCGACAAGGCCTTTCCTGCCAAGGTGAAACTGAGACTTCCCGGACAGATCTTCTGAACGAATCGGCGAAAGAAAGGCGGGAGCCGGTGCATCTGTACGACGCACCGGCTCTTTCGCAAAGCGGCACGCAGATCCGCATGAACGGATCTGCGTGTTTGTTTCCATTTATTCAAAGATTGTCGACATACTGTACGGCAGCCAGCGCGGCTACGGCGCCGTCGGCCGCGGCGGTGGTCAGCTGACGCACCTGTTTGCTGCGGCAGTCGCCCGCCACGAAGAGGCCCTCGGCCATCGTCAGACAGTTCTCGCCGGCGTCTGCATAGCCCTTGTCGTCCAGCTTCAGCCATGAGGCGAAAGCGCCGAGATCCGGCTGATGGCCGATCGCGACGAATACGCCCCCTACGGGCAGCTCCCGCTCCGTGCCGTCCTGCTCCACGAGCAGACCGCTGATTTCCTCCTCACCGACAAAGGCCAGTGCGCGGGCGTTGAGCACGAATTCGACGTTCGCTTTCTTTTCGAGCGCCTCGACCAGCTTATGCTCACCGCGGAAGCTGCCGCGGCGATGCACGAGATACACTTTGCTGCAGCTCTCGCTCAGAAGCAGCGCGTCCTGCAGCGCGCTGTTGCCGCCGCCGCAGACCGCTACGGGCTTTCCGGCGTAGAAGGCCCCGTCACAGACCGCGCAGTAGCACACGCCGCTGCCGACCAGTTCCTCCTCGCGCGCAAGACCCATCGTCCTCGGTCTGGCGCCGGCCGCGAGGATGACGGCCTTCCCTTCAAACACGGCGCCGGATTCGCAGGAAAGATGCCAGCGATCTCCTGCCCTGTCCAGAGAAGTGACCTCATCCAGCTCGACCTCGCTCCCCTGCTCCATGGCCTGCTCGAGCAGCTTGTCACCAAGCTCTGTACCGGAAACGGACAGAAAGCCCGGGAAGTTTTCCACGCGCGGGGACCAGGTGATCTGACCGCCGAAAGCGTTTTTCTCAATGACCAGAACGCTCTTGCCCGCGCGGCAGGCGTAGGTGGCCGCGGTCAGTCCGGCGGGGCCGCCGCCGATCACAATGATATCGTACATGGCGTATTCCTCCACAGTTTTCAGGCAGCGGCTGTTCACCGCTGCCTGAAAGTTTTTCTTTTCCCGTCGATCAGGCGATCTGGCTCATATAGGCCTTGATCGCGCCGGCGCCGGCGATCTTGGTGCCGTCCGGAAGGACCAGCGTAGGCGCCTGCTTGACGCCGTACTGCTTGGCGAGCTCCGGCTGCTCGGTGGCCATGATCTTGTCATAGGCGAAGCCGGCCTTGTCCATGTACTGGCAGGCGATGCGGCAGTTGGGGCAGGTGGGCGTGGCGAAGAGGATCGCGCGGGCGTTGGCCTCAGCGGGCGCATCCTCCTGCTTCTTCTCGAGGCGCACGGGCGGCACCGTGGACTCGGGCAGCGGGCCCTCGTGCTTGAGCGTGGAGTGCTCGAGCACGTACTCCTTGCGCTCCTTGTACTCCTGCGTCTTGCCGACATTCCAGTTCTGCACCGGGCGGTAGTAGCCGGTGATGCGGCTGTACACCTCGGCACTCTTGCCGCAGTGCGGGCAGGTGAACTGCTCGCCGTTGAGGTAGCCGTGATCCTTGCAGACCGAGTAGGTCGGAGAGAGGGTGTAATACGGCAGGCGGTAGTTCTCGGCGATCTTGCGCACAAGTCGCGCGGCGGCCTCCCAATCGGGCAGCTTCTCGCCCAGGAAGGCGTGGAAGACGGTGCCGGAGGTGTAGCGCGTCTGCAGGTCGTCCTGAATGTCGAGCGCGGCGAAGATGTCGTCGGTGTAGCTGACAGGCAGGTGGGAGCTGTTGGTGTAGTACGGGGTGCCGCCGGGCTCCGCCGCGGTGATGATGTCGGGGAAGGTCTCCACGTCGTGCTTGGCCAGACGGTAGGAGGTGGACTCGGCGGGCGTGGCCTCCAGATTGTAGAGATCGCCGTACATCTCCTGATAATCGCTCAGGCGCTCGCGCATGTGGTCCAGCACCTGCTTGGCAAACTCCTGGCATTTGGGATCGGTCATGTCGGCGCGGATCCACTTGGCGTTGAGGCCCGCCTCGTTCATGCCGACCAGGCCGATGGTGGAGAAGTGATTGGCAAAGGTGCCGAGGTAGTGCTTGGTGTAGGGGTAAAGGCCCTCGTTGAGGAGTTTGGTGATGACATCGCGCTTGATTTTCAGGGAGCGGGCGGAGAGGTCCATCAGCTTGTCGAGGCGGGCGTAAAAGTCGGCCTCATCCTTGGAGAGGTAAGCAAGGCGCGGCATGTTCAGCGTCACGACGCCGATGGAGCCGGTGCTCTCGCCGGAGCCGAAGAAGCCGCCGGATTTCTTGCGCAGCTCGCGCAGGTCGAGGCGCAGGCGGCAGCACATGGAGCGCACGTCGGACGGCTCCATATCGGAGTTGATATAGTTGGAGAAATACGGCGTGCCGTACTTGGCCGTCATCTCGAAGAGAAGCTTGTTGTTCTCGGTGGGAGACCAGTCAAAGTCGCGGGTGATGGAGTAGGTGGGGATCGGATACTGGAAGCCGCGGCCGTTGGCATCGCCCTCGATCATGATGTTGATGAAGGCTTTGTTGACAAGGTCCATTTCGGCCTTGCAGTCGCCGTAGGTAAAGTCCATCTCCTTGCCGCCGACGATGGCCGGCAGATCCTTGAGGTCCGCGGGCACGGTCCAGTCGAGCGTGATGTTGGAGAAGGGCGCCTGGGTGCCCCAGCGGCTGGGGGTGTTCACGCCGAAGACGAAGGACTGGATGCACTGCTTGACTTCCTTGTAGCTGAGGTTGTCGACCTTGACGAAGGGAGCCAGATAGGTGTCGAAGGAGGAGAAGGCCTGTGCGCCGGCCCACTCGTTCTGCATGATGCCGAGGAAGTTGACCATCTGGTTGCAGAGCGTGGACAGGTGGCCCGCGGGAGAGGAATTGATCTTGCCGGGGATACCGAGTCCCTGCTGGATCAGCTGCTTGAGGCTCCAGCCGGCGCAGTAGCCGGTGAGCATGCTCAGATCGTGCAGATGGATGTCGCAGTTGCGGTGGGCGTTGGCGATCTCCTCGTCATAGACCTCCGAGAGCCAGTAGTTGGCGGTGATGGCGCCGGAGTTGGAGAGGATCAGGCCGCCGACGGAATAGGTGACCGTGGAGTTCTCCTTAACGCGCCAGTCGGCCACGTCCAGATACTTGTTGACCGTGTCCTTGTAGTCCAGATAGGTGGACTTCATGTTGCGCATTTTCTCGCGCTGCTTGCGATAGAGGATGTAGGCCTTGGCGACCGCCTCATAGCCGCCGCGGGAGAGGACCGCCTCGACGCTGTCCTGAATGTCTTCCACGGCGATCTTGCCGTCCTTGATCTTGGGCAGGAAGTCCGCGGAGACCTTCAGCGCCAGAAAATCGATCACGCTGTCGTTGAACTCGGTGTTCGTGGCCTGAAAAGCCTTCTTGATCGCCTCGGCGATCTTGCTGATATCGAAATCGACGACTTTGCCGTCACGCTTGCTTACCTGATACATTTCTCTCTTTCTCCTTTCATATTCCCCTCACATGGGTCGGGACGAACGCGCACGCCGCGTCCGCGAAGGCGTGCATCTCATCCTCGCCGAAGGCGTCCAGTCCGGACGCGCTCAGGATCTCTCCGGAGGAACGGTACTGCTGCAGATACCAGTCTGCCGCGCCCTCGATCCAACGTGCGGCCTCCATCAGGCTCTCCCTCGTGTGCAGGCCCCTGACCACCGTCGTGCGGAACTCATAGCCGACCCGGCCCTCCATCAGCAGAGAGCGCGAGCGGTCGATGGCGGTCAGATCCACGGCGCGCAGCCCAACGGTCTCGGCGTATCTGTCCGGCGCGTTCTTGATGTCCATCGCCACATAATCCACGAGGCCCTCGTCGATGACGGCGGCAAGGCGGTCGGGATAACTGCCGTTGGTGTCGAGCTTCACCTGATAGCCCAGCTCCCGGATCTTACGCAGAAGCTCCGGCAGGTCGGCGTGGAGCATCGGTTCCCCTCCGGTGATGGCGACACCGTCGAGCACGCCCTGACGCTTGCGCAGGAAACTGAGCAGCTCTTCTTCCGCGATCGGCTGCCCGAAGCGATCCGGCAGGACCAGAGACGAATTTTGACAGAAGGGGCAGCGGAAGTTGCAGCCCGCCGTGAACACGGTGCAGGCCACCTTTCCGGGAAAGTCGAGAAGGGTCAGTTTTTGCAGACCGGCAATGCGCATGCTTGTCCTCCAGCTTTATTTTCGTGAGCTATGATAGCGCCAGATTTCGCTGTTGTCAAGAGCTAAAAACACAAAATATTGAATCTTAATCGCCTTGTAACCGCTTTGACCCCAAAATCTTGTGTTGTTTAAATAATTGTAGCTTTCTGTCAGAGAGCGTTTACCGGTGGGGAGAAGAGTCATAAAACGTCCGTGGAATCTTAAAACTTCTAAAGATTCTTGCCGTCGAAGCCCCGGCATGGTAAAATATCATTTATCGAACCGGGCACAATATCTTGTGGCTTATACACGCGGAGGATACCATGAACAACGGCATAGACTCGATCGGAAACGCAAAACAGATCCTGCATGAGGTGGGCAAGGTCATCGTCGGCAAGAATGAGACGATGATCAAGGTGCTTCTGGCCATCGTGGCGGGCGGACACATCCTGATGGAGGATATTCCGGGCGTCGGAAAGACGACGCTCGCGGTCTCGCTCTCCCGGGCTCTTGGGCTCGACTACAACCGCGTGCAGTTCACGCCGGACGTTCTGCCCTCCGATATCACAGGGTATTCGATCTATGACAAGAACACGGGTGAGATGCGATATCAGAAGGGCGCGGTCCTCTGCAATCTGTTCCTTGCCGACGAGCTCAACCGCGCCACCTCCCGCACGCAGTCTGCGCTGCTGCAGGCTATGGAGGAGGGCGAGGTCACGGTCGACGCACAGACCTACGCCGTGCCGCAGCCCTTTGTCGTCATCGCGACGCAGAATCCCACCGGCGCCAAGGGGACCCAGATGCTGCCGGATTCGCAGATGGACCGCTTCATGCTGCGTGTCTCGATGGGCTATCCCGCCCACGAGGACGAGATCGAGATGGTGCGGCGGCGCCAGAGCGGCGTCAGCCCGGAGAGCGTACGGCAGGTCGTGAGCCGTCAGGAGCTGCTCGAGATCCGCAAGGCCGCGGAGAGCGTCTATATCAAGGATGAGATGATCGATTATATCGTCACGCTCTGCGGGAAGACGCGCTGCGAGCCGCGTATCCTGCAGGGGGCAAGTCCCCGTGCCTCTCTCGCGCTGACCGCGCTGAGCAAGGCCACGGCCTGGATCCAGGGCCGAGATTACGTCCTGCCGCGGGACGTGCGCTTTGTGTTTCACGACTGCATCGAGCATCGGCTGATCTGGCCGCAGGAGGTCACGTCTGCCGAAGAAAAGGACGCGATCCTGGAAAAACTCTTCGACTCCGTCAAGGCTCCGGCCGTCAAGTGATATGCCGACGCCCGCCTTTCTTCTCTATCTGCTGGCGGTGGCCGCCGCCTGGATCCTCCGGCTGAGCTACATCGGCTGGTTCGGACCCTATCTGCTCTCCTGCGTGATCTTTGTCCCGATTGTGCTCTCTCTGCTGTCGTTCCCGGCCATGTTCTCGCTGAAAACGGAACTAAAGCTGAGACCCACGGTAACAAAAGGAAGCGCAGAATCCCTGCGCCTGCGCTTTGCACTCTCCCCTCTCCTGCCCTCCTGCCGCGTGATCGCAGCGGTCGAGATCGAAAACCGATATACGGGCGAGCGGAAACGTCTCCGGCTTGAGACTGCGGACCCGGCCACAGAAGAGCTGGCCTTTGCGCTGCCGACCGGCATGTGCGGGCAGCTGCGCTGCCGCATCCTCCGCATCGAATGCCGCGACCTGCTGGGCCTGTTTCGCATCCGCCGCAGACTGCCGGACGAGATGCTCTGCACGGTGCTGCCGATCCCGGCCGCTCCGGACACGGCTCCGGATCTGGACGCCTCGCTGGAGACTGCACCGATCCTGAAACCAAAGTACGGCGGCGGCTACTCCGAGGAGCATGAGCTGCGCGAGTACCGCCCGGGGGACAGCGTCAACACGATACACTGGAAGCTCAGCAGCAAGATGGACGAGCTGATCGTACGTGAGCCGCTGGAGCGCGAAAACGATCAGATCTATCTGGTGCTGTCCCGCGTCGGCGCCGACGACCGCGGGCTGGAGGTCCTCTGCTGGCTCTCCGGCGAGCTACTGCGACGGGAGCTTTCGCACTGCATCATCGCCGATCGGCTCTATCCCGTCGGGAACGAGCAGGAGACGGTGGAGGCTCTCTGCTCCCTGCTCGCCGCTCCCCTCGCCGAGCCGATGCGCTTTGACGCGTCGATGGCCCGCTGCGTGTTCCGCATTGTGGACGGGGAGGTGCGGCTATGGTGAAAAGAGCCGTCAACCGCCTGTCCGTGCTGTTTCTGATGCTGCTCGGCGTGCTGCCGCAGATTGCGCTCCTGGTGCAGAGTATGGACTGCGGCGCTGACAGGCACCTGTGGCTCTGGCTGCTGGGGGCAGCGCTCTGCCTCTGGGTCTGCGCTTGCTTTCATCGCGGCCTGCTGCTGGGCATGCCGGCCTCTGCGGCACTGCTCTACGCCGCTTCCCGCTGCTTTGAAGCCAATCCGATCCCTCAGCTCGACGATCTGATCGATCGCTTCAGCGGAGCCTATTACACCAGCTTTCTCTATAACGGCAGCCCGTATCAATATCTGCACTCCGTCGAGGACCACAGCTTTCTGCTGCTTCTGATCGCCTTCCTTCTGCTGGCGTATCTTTCCTCGGCGCTGACCTCATCCG
The DNA here is from genome assembly GCA_902778285.1 of Oscillospiraceae bacterium. Lineage (GTDB taxonomy): Bacteria > Bacillota > Clostridia > Oscillospirales > Oscillospiraceae > Limivicinus. Next base: position 21,364 of record CACYXC010000018.1, read on the forward strand.
GCGGCAGACGCTTTATGTCCCTGCTCGGCAGCGTTCCCCTGCCCGCCGCCTGTCTGGCCGTCAACGGAAGACCGCCCTATGCGCCGATCGTCGCCATGCTGCTCTTCTGGGCGCTGGTCCTTGCCGTCGGCGACTACAGAGACGACGGAAGCTCCGGGAAGACGGTCTTCGGCCTGACGCTTCCCCTGCTCCTGCTGCTTGCGGGCCTCCTCCGAGCCAGCCACCCGGAGGCCTACGACTACGATCACAGCGAGCCCGCGCTCCCGGAGTACATCGAGCGGATCGGCGAGTGGCTCCGGCAGAGACTGGAGCTGGGCGAAAATGAATACGGTCCGGCCCTGCCCGTGACGATCGAGGTGACGCCTGAGGACTTCATCGAAGAAGATGAGCCGCTGATGTGGGAATCGAGCGCCGGCGGCATGGATCTGACGGAGCACTATGACCGGGACATGCTGGAAAAGCGGTTTTTCAGCGTCAAAGCTGACGAGAGCGGGCTTCTGTATCTGCGCGCCGTCTCCTACGGCGATTATCTGGGCACCGGCTGGGACAACGCCCCGGAAGCGCCGTGCTCGTCGCTCGCTTTTGCGGCGGACGCGCTGCAGTCTGTCGGGCGGGAGCGGAGCCTCACGTTCCGTATGGCGGAGAAGCTTCGCCATGCCGTCGTGCCGTACTACAGTATGCTTACGGACACCGGCGACGCTGGGATCTCCGGAGAAAAGCAGCCAAATCGCACGCGCTTTTTGAGCTGGTCCGGCTCTCTTGAATCGCTCGGCAGCAGCGCGGCGGATGAGCCTGACTACCGCAGTTTTGCGCACGAGGTCTACACCCGTCTGCCTGAGGACACGCGCTCCGTGATGCTCACACTGGCCGCGCAGGCAGGCCTTGATCCCGCCGCTCCCGACATCGTCAGTGAGATCGCCGCTTATATCCGCAGCTCCGGCGAGTACGATATCGAGACGCCGCCATACCTCAGCGACGATTACGCCGTCTGCTTTCTCACGCAGGCGCATCGCGGCTATTGCGTCCACTTCGCGACAGCGGCGGTCGCCATGTACCGCGCGCTGGGTATCCCGGCGCGCATCACCGAAGGCTTTCTGGTCTACGCTGAGCGGGATCGGTTCACGGAGGTCAAGGGCGCGCAGGCGCATGCCTGGACGGAGGTCTATCGGGACGGTCTCGGCTGGATCCCCGTAGAAGTCACGGGTCAGGGCGGACTTGACCCGCTGCCGGAGGAGACAGGTGAGCCGCCTACGAGTCCGACACCCGATGAGTCCCCGGCCGAAACCGCCGCGCCGCAGATCCAGTATCGCGAAGAATCGGAGAATCCAGTCCCCCTGCCGGTCGGCGTCATGCAGGAGCCCACGGAGGCAGACAGCCAGCCGCGCGATTTTGCCGCGCGAAGGACGATGCGGATCGTCGTGCTCCTTGTGCTTGTTCTTTCTGCTCTGCCGATCTGGCGGCGGCTCCTGCGCACCGTCTGGCGCAGGAGGCTGGCGAACAGCGATCCGAACAGGGCCGCCGTCGCCCTCTGGAGGCGCTCTCAGCGCGCCGCGCGTTTCGGAGGGTCGGTGCCCGCAGAGATCCGAAACTGCGCGGAGAAGGCATATTTCAGCGCAAACGGCGTCACGGCGGTGGAACTGCTCGCCTGCCGCGCGCTTCTCGACAGACAGATCGAGACGCTCGACTCCTCGCTCTCCCTTCCGAAACGTTTTCTGTTCCGATATCTCTACGGATTCAAATGAAAAACAGGATGCACGGATGTGCATCCTGTTTTCAGCGTGTCGACAAAGTGCCGACACGCTGAGAATCAAAAATGAGAACTTTCGAAAAAGTTCCCATTTTTGCGTATATCAAACGCGAGAGGGAATAACCAATCCCCTCTCGCGCTCTCCCCATGCGAGTCCGACCTGTTCTGTAACAGGATGCACGGATGTGCATCCTGTTTTTCATGCCTGTAAAGCCAGCGCCGCGGCGAGCATCATCGCCGCCTGCGCGCGTGTCAACGCAGCGCTGCCAGTCGGGGCCGGGATCCCGTATGCCGCAAGCTTGCGCTGCGCCTGCGTTTCGCCCGCATGATCCGTCAGATAGCTGATCTCCGGCAGATCCAGCGTGCGGGAAAGCCATGCGGCCGCCTCGTCCGCGCGAATCGGCGCGAAGGGGTCCAGACGCATTTTCGCCGGTGCTGTGCCGTTGAGCCTGGACGCCGCGCACCAGCCCTTGAGCCAGACCGGGATCGCTGCGTCGTCCGCATAGCCGGTGCGCATGACGGCCTGCATCGCCTCGCCTCCCTGCAGACGCAGGCACATGGCGAGAAATTCTCCGCGGCACACCGTCCGCTCCGGGCAGAAGCAGAAGCTGTCGCCGATCTGCTCGCCGGTAAAGATCCCGCTCTCGCTGAGCGCCGTCGCCGCCCACGCGCAGCCGTCTCCTTCCAGATCGGTGTAGCTCACGTTCTTCTTTTGCTTTTCGATGCGGATGATCACCGTGGCCTCCTGCGAGAGATTGCCCTCGCTGTCCACGGCCTTGTAGCCGAAATAGTCGCGCCCGCGCTTGTTCTCCCGCGGGGTATAGACGAAGCAGCCGTTCTCCTCCAGCTCGATGCTGCCCTTGACCGGATCGGTGGTGATGCTGTAGGAGACCACGTCGTCGTCGGGGTCAAATGCCTTGAGCCTGCTGCCGACGGAGACGTTTCGATAGGTGCGCAGCTCCAGATTCTCCGCCACGGGCGCGCCGCCCTCCGCGAAGGCCTGTACGCCGCAGCCGAGCAGGATCAGTGCCAGCAGCAGCGAGAACGCCGTTTTTCTGTTTTTCATGGCCGATACCTCCCTCATGTTCTCGTCCGTAGTTTGCGCCGGGCGAAAAGCTTTATGCAATTGCCTGTGGATTTTCGCGCAATCCTGTGATAGAATAAAACAACAAAAAAAGAGAGGCAGGTATCCGCCATGGTACTGACAGCTGCCGCACAGTGGCTCAACAACACCTTCGCCGGTTTTGACGCCGCCGTCACCACCGCCGTACACAGGCTGTATGACATCAGCCCGGCTTTTTTTACGCCGTTTATGGAGTTTGTTTCCGTTCTTGGCAAGGGCGGCATTTTCCTGATCATCCTTTCCCTCACGCTCACCTTCTTCAAGAAGACGCGCCGTTACGGCACGGCCATGTGCATCGGCCTCGCCATTGCGTTTGCTTTTGTCAATCTGTATCTGAAGGTCGTGATCGCCCGACCGCGTCCGTATCTGGATGAAAACTCGGTTTTCTATCAGTTCTGGACGATGGTCGGCCGGCATACAGAAAGCGACAAAAGCTTCCCCTCCGGCCATACGAACGCCGCTTTTGCCACGATGATCCCTCTCTTTATCCTTGGCCGCAAGCGCTGGAGCTGGACAGCGCTGGCCTTCGCGATCCTGATGGGCGTCTCGCGGATCTACCTGTGTGTGCATTATCCCACCGACGTGATCGGCGGCGCGATCACCGGCACGCTCGGCGGCCTCGTCGGTCTGTTGATCGCCGCGCGTCTGCCGCGAAAATGGTACGCATGGGACCTTCTGCACAGGAAAGGAAGACACGAGGATGTTCGGGCTCGGTAAACTGAAATTCCGCGGCGTCGATAAGAAGACCATCTCCGACCAGGCGCATATCGACGACTACAACAGCGCGGAGGAGATCGGGCGCGTGCGTCTCGGCAGGCTCTGTCTGTACTATCGGGATCTGGGCCGAAAGTACTGTGTGCCCTATGAATACATCGACCGGCGCTTTACGCGCGTGAGCGTCGTGGAGCCGGACGACAGCCCCGCATATTTCTATTACCGTCTGATCCTCGTCCATGGGGAGAAGGAGTTTGCCAATCTCATCTTTGAAAAGGAAGAGAATGTCAACAGGATCCACGACCGCCTCGAGGAGATCCGGCCGGAGATCGAAAAGGGCTATATTCCTCCGGCGGACGGAAAACGCAGATATTTTGCATAAGAATTTGCATAAGAAAAAGAGGAAGGTTTTCACCTTCCTCTTTTCAGACTGTAGACAAACCCATGCTGCCGAAGTTTGACACGCATGGGGAGAGCGCGAGAGGGGATTGGGTATTCCCTCTCGCGTTTGATATTCTCAAAAATGAGAACTTTTTCGAAAGTTCTCATTTTTGATTCTCAGGTCGACACCCTGAAGAGGAAGGTTTTCACCTTCCTCTTTTCGTTCATTCCTTTGTTTACTTCAATACGACCTTGTTGAAGTTCTTCTTGCCGCGTTTTAAAACCACGCCGGCTCGGAGTTCGTCGGTGGAGAAGGTCCTGCCGATATCGGCAAGCTTCTCATCGTTGGCTGTCACGCCGCCCTGCTGGACGTTCCGGCGGGCGTCGGATTTGGAGCTGCAGAGCCCGGTCCTGACCAGAAGGGTCAGAATGTCGACGCCGCCGTCGGTGAGATCCTCCTCGCTCAGCTCTGTGGTCGGCATGTCCTCGCTGCTGCCGCCGCCGGCAAAGAGCGCCTTCGCGGAGGCCTCGGCCTTTTTTGCCTCTTCCTCGCCGTGAACCATCTTGGTCAGCTCGAAGGCCAGGATCTCCTTGGCACGGTTGAGCTCGCTGCCCTCCCAGGAGGACATCTCGTCGATCTCAGACAGCGGCAGGAAGGTCAGCATGCGGATGCACTTCATCACGTCTGCGTCGCCCACGTTGCGCCAGTACTGGTAGAACTCGTAGGGGCTGGTCTTGTTCGGGTCGAGCCATACGGCGTTGCCGGCGGTCTTGCCCATTTTGTTGCCCTGGGAGTCGGTGAGCAGCGTAATGGTCATGGCGTGCGCGTCCTGGCCGAGCTTGCGGCGGATGAGCTCCGTGCCGCCGAGCATGTTGCTCCACTGGTCGTCCCCACCGAACTGCATGTTGCAGCCGTAGTGCTGGAACAGGTAGTAGAAGTCGTAGCTCTGCATGATCATGTAGTTGAACTCGAGAAAGCTCAGGCCGCGCTCCATGCGCTGCTCGTAGCACTTTGCGCGCAGCATGTTGTTGACGGAAAAGCAGGCGCCCACCTCGCGCAGAAGCTCGACGTAATTGAGCCTGAGCAGCCAGTCGGCGTTGTTGATCATCATGGCCTTGCCCTCGCCGAAGTCGATAAAGCGCTCCATCTGGCGCTTGAAGCATTCGGCGTTGTGGTTGATATCCTCGATGGTCAGCATCTTGCGCATGTCGGTGCGTCCGGAGGGGTCGCCGATCATGGTGGTGCCGCCGCCGATCAGGGCGATCGGTCTGTTGCCGGCCATCTGCAGGCGCTTCATCAGCGTCAGCGCCATGAAGTGGCCCGCGGTCAGGCTGTCCGCCGTGCAGTCAAAGCCGATGTAGAAGACGGCTTTTCCGTTATTGAGCATCTCGCGGATCTCATCTTCGTTGGTCACCTGGGCGATCAGCCCTCTGGCGACCAGTTCCTCATAAATCCCCATGGTTTTCTCCTTCGATTATTTGTCGTTCAATATCTTTTCTGCCTCTTCGGCTGCATAGGCGATCAGATCGTCGCAGGGTCGGCCGGCCCGCTTGAGATCGATGCAGCGCAGGCAGCCCTGATCGTCGGCAAACTGCCGCGTAAAAGCGCCTGTCATTTTGCTGATCTTCCCGCGCGCTTCCGCGTCCTCCCCGATCGTGTGCGGATGGGCAAGCCCAAGCGCCATGACCGCGCCGCTGCACGCGCCGCAGATCTCCCCGCAGCGCACGCCGCCGCCGAAGCCTCCGGTGACGGCCAGTGCCGTCTTCTCATCCAGCCCCGTATAGTCTCCGAGAGCTGCCAGTACGCTCTGGGCACAGTTGAAGCCCTGATCGTGCAGAGCCAGCGCTTTTTCCTTCGCTCCCATACATTCACCTCCGTTTATCATAATGACTATAGGATGGCGAAAAGCCAAAAAGCTTTTCGCCGCGCCGCTTTGCGGCGCAGCAAAACAGCGGAGCTGTTTTGCCATATATTCATTGCAA
>CACYXC010000019.1:0-522 GCA_902778285.1 Oscillospiraceae bacterium
CTGCGCCGCCACCTTCAGGCCTCGGCTTTTCAGCAGCCTTCCGAGGGACGCCGCCGTGATCCCTTTGCCCAGCCCGGATACGACGCCGCCGGTCACAAACACATATTTTGTCATGCCTAACACCTCACAAAAAAATTCTTCGATGCCTTAAAGGGGCACTTGCCCCCCGACATCGAAGAATTTTTCGTTGTTATTCAAGACACATACAGGATAGCAGAACACAAAAAGCCTGTCAAGAAAGCAGTTCTTCTTCAATAGGGATCCCGTATGAAACAGCATACGAAACGCGTATGACAAGCCCCTTACAGATACTTGGTATCCTCCGGCGGGAAGTATTCCCGCTCCGGCATGAGATAGGGCTGTGTGCCGCGGCGCTCTTCCTCCATGCAGTCCTGCACGAAGTTGATGAATTCCTGCTGCAGCTCGGTTTGGCGGTCGTTGCGCTTCCAGACCAGGGCGTATTCCACCTGACGGGCGCTCTCGGTGATGATCTTCGTCACGATCAGATCGCTGACGTTATAG
>CACYXC010000019.1:538-23370 GCA_902778285.1 Oscillospiraceae bacterium
GGGCTCTTCGCCCAGCTCCTCGAACCAGGCCCGGATGGAGTCCAGACGGGAGCGGCGGCTGGGGATATACAGCGGCTGCCCCACCAGCCTGCGCAGCGGTAGGAACTGCCCCTCTTCCGCGGCGAGACGGCGATATGCTCCGGCGCGATCGCCGCATGCTCCGCGATATACAGCGGCCCTTCGCAGAGGTCCAGCCCGTACTGCGCGCGCGTGATCCCGAGGGCCCGGCAGAGCCGGCCCGGGCCGGAGCAGAGCAGCGGCACATCCTGCGTGCCGCGGCGCTCCGCCATCAGCGGCAGTCCCTCCACCGGCTCGAGCGCGCGCACGAGCACCACCTCCGGCTCGCCCGGCGCGCCGCACACGGCGTTGAAGCAGCAGTGCATGCCGTAGATCGAGAACACATAAGCGTAGCCGCCCTCGCCGTACTGGATCTCCGTGCGCGCCGTGCGCCGGGCGCCAAAGGAGTGCGCGCCGTCGTCGGCCGCGCCGCAGTAGGCCTCCGTCTCCACGATCACGCCCGCAGCGAAGCCCTCCGGCGCGGCATGGCAGAGGAGCTTGCCCAGCAGCGCCGGGGCGAGATCGAGCGCGCCGCGCGCGTAAAAATCGCGCGGCAGGGGAGCGTTCCTCATAACGAGACCTCCCTTGCGGTGAAGGCCCGCGCCGGGCCGCGCAGATGCCCCGCCGCGAACTCCTCCATGGACAAAACGCAGTCCTCCAGCCCGTCCGCGAGGTTCAGGAAGCGGAAGCGCCCGTCGGGCAGGCGCAGGAAGCTCACATAGTGCGGCTCGCGCCCCTCGCGATAGCGGAAGATCCCGGCGCGGCTCGCGCACGCGGCCTGCAGCGCCGCCTCCCGCCCCGCCGTCTCGCGCACTTCGGGCAGGTATTTGCCCAGGTACAGGCGCAGCGCGCGCAGGGTCGTCGGCCCGGGGAAGCGCCGGACGGGGTGCAGCGCCTCCATCTCGCGCCGGACGGCGTCCCAGATCGCGTCCTGCCCGAGGAAGCGGCGCAGGTTGTAGGCCGCCATCCAGCCGCAGCCGTTGACGCTCGCGCGCATGCCCCGGTAGCGCACGGAGGCGAAGCAGTCCTGGTCGATGATGTAGCCCTCGGCGCTGAAGCCCGCCGAGAGCGCTTTTTCCGTGCGCATGCCATCCCCTCCCTCACGCTTTCCTGTGCTCTTAGTATTAGCACAGCACGCCCGTTTTTTCAAGCTTTACAGGACGCCGCCGGAAAGGTATAATATCATTTACGGCGTCCGCGGGGAAAAGCCGCGATCTTGTATGCACGGAGGGCAGGGGCATGACGGAAGTGCAGGCGTTCGACCTGGAAAGCTATCTGGCAAAAGGCGTGGAGAACGTCGTGCGCGAGCTCGTGCGGGGCGCCGCGTTCCACCCGGCGGAGAGCGCCTTCATGGCGCGCTACGCCCTCGCGGGCAGGAAGGCCGCGCGGCTGCGGCGGGAGAGCGCCGCGCGCGGCGGGCATGTGCCGCCCTTCCTCATCTGCAGCATCACCAGCAAGTGCAACCTCCACTGCGCCGGCTGCTACGCCCGCGCGCTCGAGAGCGTCGACGACAACGAGCCCGCGCGCCAGCTCTCGGCGGAGGACTGGGGGAGCGTCTTCGCGCAGGCGCGCGAGCTCGGCGTAAGCTTCATCCTGCTCGCCGGCGGCGAGCCCCTGGCGCGCCGGGACGTGATCGAAGAGGCCGCGCGCTGTCCGGAAATCTTTTTCCCCATCTTCACCAACGGCACGCTGCTCGACGACGAGTACCTGGAGCTGCTGGAAAAGCACCGCAACCTCGCGCCCGTCGTGAGCATCGAGGGCGGGGAGGGCAGCACCGACCGCCGCCGCGGGCAGGGCGTGTACGGGCGCGTGCGGCGCGCGATGGGGCGCATGCGCGAAAAGCGCATCGCCTTCGGCGCGTCCGTCACCGTCACGTCGGAAAACCTCGAGGAGGTCACCGCGCCGGACTTCGTGCGCGCCCTTGCGGACGAGGGCTGCAAGGGGGTCGTCTACGTGGAGTTCGTGCCGACCGCCCACGAGCTGCGCTCCCTCGCGCTGAGCGAAATGCAGCAGGGGCGGCTCGCCGAAAACATCCGCGCGCTGCGCGAGGGCGGGGAGGAGCTGCTGCTCATCTCCTTCCCCGGCGATGAGAAGAGCTCCGGCGGCTGCCTCGCGGCGGGACGCGGGTTTTTCCACATCAACTCCCACGGAGGGGCCGAGCCTTGCCCCTTCTCGCCCTATTCCGATCTCAACGTGCGCGAATGCGGCCTGCGCGGCGCGCTGGACTCGGGGCTGTTCCGCGCGCTGCGCTCCGGGGAGCTGCTGCGCGACGAGCACCTGGGCGGCTGCGTGCTGTATGAAAAGCGCGCGCAGGTCGAGGCGCTGCTGGAAGCGCAAAAGGAGGACTGAACATGGACAGAAGCAGACGCATCATCCGCACGAGCATGCTCGGCATCGCCGTCAACCTCGTGCTGGTCGCCTTCAAGGCCGCCGTCGGCCTCGCCGCCAACTCCATCGCCGTGCTCCTCGACGCGGTCAACAACCTCAGCGACGCGCTCTCCTCCATCATCACCATCATCGGCACGCGCCTCGCCGGACGGCGGCCCGACAAGAAGCACCCCTACGGCTACGGGCGCATCGAGTACCTCACGGGCATGCTCATCGCCGTGATCGTGCTCTTCGCAGGCGTGAGCTCGCTCAAGGAGAGCGCGGTGAAGCTCATCCACCCGGAAGAGGCCAGCTATACCGCCGTGTCCCTCGTCATCATCGCGGTCGCGGTGGCGGTCAAGTTCTTCATCGGGCGCCACGTCAAGGCCGTGGGCGAAGAGGTTCGCTCGCAGGCGCTCGTCGCTTCCGGCTCGGACGCCTTCTTCGACGCGGTGCTCTCCTTCGCGACCCTCGTCGCCGCCACGGCGAGCCTCCTCTGGGGCTGGAAGCTCGAGGGGGCGCTCGGCGCGGTCATCTCACTGATCATCATCAAGGCCGGCGTGGAGATGCTGCTCGAGACGCTCAACAGCATCACCGGCACGCGCGCAGACCCGGAACTGACGCGCAGCCTGCGCGAGAAAGTCTGCTCCTACGAGGGCGTGCGCGGGGCCTACGACCTGGCCCTGCACAGCTACGGGCCGACCATGACCATAGGCTCCGTACATATCGAGCTCGACGACGGCATGACTGCAAGGGACATCCACCGCCTCAGCCGCCGCATCGCCGCCGATATCTACCGGCAGTTCGGCGTGGTGCTGACCGTGGGCGTCTACGCCTCGAACGACTCCGATGCCGCCGGCGCGGACATCCGCGCGGAGCTGGAGCGCCTGTGCGCCGAAGCCCCGGAGATCCTGGAGATGCACGGCTTTTATGCCGACGGGGAAGACAGGCGCGTGATGTTCGACCTCGTCGTGGACTTCGCCGCCGACGGGCAGGCGGTGTGCGAGCGGGTGCGCCGGGAGCTGGAGGCGCGCTGGCCGGACCACCGCTTCGACATCGTGCTCGACTCGGATTTCAGCGACTGAGTTTTATACGGCAGCAGCCCCCTCCGTCCCGTTTGGACGGAGGGGGCTGCTGCCTTTTGCGCGTGCGGGGCTTACCGGCATTCGAGGCCGCGGGCCTCGCGGAAGGCGCGGATGCGCCCGTCGAGGATGTGCCCGCCGCGGATGACCATGGCCCGCTCCAGCGACTCCGGCAGCGCGCCGTCCAATATCGCGTCCACATAGGGCGCGAAGCCCTCGCTGAGCACCTTCGTGACCGTGTGCGGGAACATCGCGGGGGTGTTGTCCACCGCGTAGTGGATCACGCCGTCCACCACGTAGACGGGATCGTCGATCGTCGTCTCATGGCTGGTCTCGATCCCGAGCTGCGGGTCGCAGGCCACGTCCACGATCATCGTCCCCGGCTTCATCTTCGCCAGGTCCTCCCGGCAGATGAGGTGGTCCGTGCGGGAGGTGTCCCACATGACGCAGTTGACGATCACGTCGTAGTCGTACATCTTCTTTTTGAACAGGCCCTCCAGCCGCCGGCCGTACACGTCCACCCGCGCGCCGAGCCCGTGCAGCACGCGCAGCGCGCCTACTGAGTTTTATACGGCAGCAGCCCCCTCCGTCCAAACGGGACGAAGGGGGCTGCTGCGCAGATATGCATCCCAAGGAAGAACGAGAGCATATAATAAGCAGGCTGTGCATTAGGACATGCGATAATGTCACCGAAAAAACCGTTTTTTCAACGTTGTAAAAAGAACCGCAGTGCGGCCTTTCCGTCAGCGCTTGACGCGCGCACTGCCGCCGCCCATGATGGCCTCAACTTCGTTAACGGAAGCCATGGAGGTATCGCCGGGCGTCGTCATCGCAAGCGCGCCATGCGCCGCGCCATAGTTAACGGCTTTTTCCGCGTCGCCCGTGGTCATCAGACCGTAGATGAGACCGGAGGCAAAAGAGTCACCGCCACCGACGCGGTCCAGAATCTCGAGGCCGTTGTACTCTTTGGACTGGAAGACCTCCCCGTCCGCCCAGCAGATGGCCTTCCAGTCGTTGACCGTTGCGGTCTTCACGGTGCGCAGCGTGGTAGCCACGACCTTGAAGTTCGGGTAGGTCTCAGCGGCCTTGCCGATCATCTTCTTGTAGCCGTCGATATTCAGCTCTTTCAGGTTCTCGTCATTCCCCTCGATTTCAAAGCCGAGGCAGGCGGTAAAGTCCTCCTCGTTGCCAATCATCACGTCGACATACTTCGCGACTTCGCGGTTGACCTCACGCGCCTTTTTAAGCCCGCCGATTGCACTCCACATCGAGGGACGGTAGTTGAGGTCGTAGGAGACGATGGTGCCGTACTTCTTGGCGGCCTTGCAGGCGGCAATGACAGTCTTGCAGCTCTGTTCGGATAGCGCCGCGTAGATGCCGCCCGTATGCAGCCAGCGCATGCCGAGTTTGCCGAAGATATATTCAAAATCAAAGTCTTCGGGCGTGGCCTGGGAGATCGCAGTATTCGCGCGATCGGAGCAGCCCACGGCGCCGCGGATGCCAAAGCCGCGTTCGGTGAAGTTGATGCCGTTGCGGCAGATACGGCCGATACCGTCGGTCTTCTTCCAATAAATCAAGTCGGTAGAAACGCCGCCCTGCTCGATAAAGTCGCGCATCAGCCTGCCGACCTCGTTGTCGGCAAAGGCAGTGATAACCGCTGTGTTCATGCCGAAGCATTTGTGCAGGCCGCGGACGACGTTATACTCGCCGCCGCCCTCCCAGGCACGGAAGGAACGCGCCGTGCGGATACGGCCTTCGCCGGGGTCCAGGCGAAGCATGATCTCGCCCAGCGACACGGCATCAAAGCGGCATTCCTCTTTTGGACGCAAATTCAGTTCCATGCTGCCCCTCCTTTAAGTTCTTGCTTCTTTGACGATCTCGCGGGACTTTCTACACAGCTGGGTAATCTCGTCCCACTTCTGGCCGTCAATGAGATCGGCGGTGACCATATAGCTGCCGCCGCAGGCCGCGATAATTGGGCAGGAAATGTACTCCTTGAGATTCTTGAGGCTGATGCCGCCGGTCGGCATGACCTTGAACATCGGGAAAGGCGCTGACAGCGCCTTGATCTTTGCGAGACCGCCCGACTGCTCTGCCGGGAAGAATTTCAAAATCTCAAGGCCAAACTTGAGCGCCTGATGGTAGTCTGTTGCGGTGGTGCAGCCGGGGAAGATCGGGATGTTCTTCTCCTGCGCGTAGGCAACCAATTCTGAATCAAAGCCCGGGGTGACAATGAATTCGCCGCCGGCCTCGATGACTCTGTCGATCTGCGTGGTGTTGATGACGGTGCCCGCGCCGACCAGCATCTCGGGGCAGGCTCCTTTCATGAGCTTGATGGCCTTGTCTGCGCCTGCCGCGCGGAAAGTGATCTCTGCTATACTCACGCCGCCCGCGCAAAGAGCCTTGCCCAGCGCCGCCGCATCACGCCCGGGATGGTTGAGCTTGATGACCGGCACTACGCCGATCTGGGAAATGCGTTCGTTCATCGCATTCATGACCTTTTTCTCCTTTGCTGTTTTTTCTGGTATTCTCATATTACTCCCTGGTCATGGAGCCTTTGCAAGTCGTCTGCGTCCTTCCCCAACACCTTTGCAAAAAACATATCGGTATCAGCCCCCAGTTTTGGCGCGGCTTTTCCCGGCGCGTCCTCACACCCGTGCATTTTTATTGGCGTTCCCGGAATCTCAATATCTCGTCCAAAGGAGGGATCAAATACTTTCCAGAGCATATGTCTGCTCCTGAGCAGCGTGCTCTCACATGCCTGTTGAACATTCTGGATCCTTCCGAAGGGGATGCCGGCACTGTTCAGCATGCTCTCCAGTTCGTCAATGGAATATTGGGTGCTCCAATCCTCGATCATGGTTTTGAGAGTGGGAAGATAGTTTTCCACACGAGCGGAATTAGTAAAAAAGCGCGGATCTTCCGCCAACTCGGGTTTTCCCATCACATTTGCAAGCGTTCGAAAGAATTTGTCTGTTCCGCAGGCCAGCACAAATACGCCGTCCCTGGCTTGAAACGCATCAAAGGGAGCGACCGTTGGATCGCGATTCCCTTCCGGTTTGGAGATAATGCCTTTGATCGTATACTGTGTCACGCCTGTTTCGAGTATAGAGAAAACGGTATCCAGCATGGAGACATCCAAACGCCTGCCAAATCCGGTGCGTTCTCTTTGAAACAAAGCCATAACGATTCCAAGCGCCAGATAAGTGCCCGAGTAGTTGTCGGCAATAGCGGGGCCGACCTTTACCATTTCCTCCCCAGGTCCCGTCATGCTCATCATTCCGCCCATTGCCTGTGCCACCACGTCATAGCAGGGGCGCGATGCCATCGGGCCATCCAATCCGAAGCCGGAAACAGATGCGTAAATCAAACGCGGGTTAAGCGCCCGCAGACTTTCGTATCCAAGGTCCAGTCGTTCCATTGTTCCGACACGAAAGTTTTCACAAACCACATCTGCTGTCTTTACCAGGCTCCGAAAGATTTCCTTGCCGGCCTCCGTCTTCAAATTCAGCGTGACACCGTATTTGTTTCGGTTTATGTAGGAAAAATAGCCGCTGGCTTCTCCCTCGATCGGCTCCCATTTTCTGGACTGGTCTCCCACGCCGGGGGCTTCGATCTTGATAACCTCTGCGCCGTGGTCCGCTAAGTGCATGGTGCAAAAGGGTCCGCTGTAGGCCTGCGTAAGGTCTAAGATCCGGACTCCCGAAAGTGGCTTTTCTCTCATTGGTCTGTCTTACTCCTCCGTAATCAGAAGTTTCCACCTCTCTTCCTTGCCGAGGTCTTTGTTCTTGATCCTGCACATCAGCGCCAGAATTCCAAATGTGATAAACCAGCCCAGAACAAACAGCCACTCGATTCCGATAAGCGAACTTGGCCCCATCGGCAGATAGAGATAGAGGAAAAACAAGCTGACAAACATAGAGCCAACGGCTACTAGCGTAAATCTCTTGATGGCATACGGTCTGGGCATGTCTGGGAAACGTTTTCTGAGAAAAATGAAAGAGAGCGAGACGACAAAATACATGACCACGACGCCGAAAGAACTGGCATTTACGAACCACGAAAGAGCGCTTTTCCCGAGAAAGCATGCACAGACGGACAACACGCCGCAGAGGATAATGGCTTTGTACGGAGTCCCGTACCGGGGGTGAATATCTGCTAAAAAGGCAGGGAGCATTCGCGCCTTGGACATGGCATAGAGACATCTGGCCGCACCGTATAAAAAGCCGTTCCAACTTGTGAGAATCCCACACAGCGCGCCGAGAATGCAAAGCTTTCCCCAGATCGCACCGCCAAATGCAAAAGCCATAGCGTCTGCCACAGGAATGCTTCCACCTTCGCGGACGTCCACGGGGGCAGAGAGACAGGTCGCCATGATCATCAGGATGTACCAGGCGGCGGCCGCGGCAATGGACAAGATCAGCAGCCGAGGGATTCTGCTCAGGGGAACGTCCATTTCACTGGCTGCCTGCGGGATAACGTCAAATCCCACAAACATGGCCGGAACCATCAGCAAAACAGAAGAAAAGCCTTTCATATCCGTAAAGAATGGCTTGGTGTTCTGGACCGAGCCAAAAGCAATGCCGCCAAACAAAAAAACAAGTCCGACTATGATTAGGCCCAGCGTTGCTACCGTTTGGAAAACAGCCGCTTCTTTTGCTCCGAGGACATTGATGACGGTAATGATCACGGCTGCAAGTATCGCTATCAGCGCCCAGGTAAAATACACCTCATATCCCTGAACAGTCCAGAGATATCCGGCTTTGGGAATCTCGACAATGTAGTCAACCGCGCTTGCAAAAGCCGGCCCTTCCCAGCACGCGACTCCGATATAGGCAAATGAAGTGGAAAGGCCGACCATAACAGACGGCCAGTATCCCAACGATTTATATGCGAATACGACACTGCCCCCCGTATATGGCATGGCAGGCGTCAGTTCCGCATAGGCAAGGCCAACGAAAATACACAGGACTGCTCCGACACCATATGCGATCATGGCGCCTGCCATACCTGCCTCAGCTGCCCATTTTCCGGACAACATGATCCAGCCCCATCCGATCATGGTTCCGAACGCAAGGGCAAGGACATCTTTTGTTTTGATCGATTTCTTTAAATTGTTTTTTCCCATGTTTTCATCTGTCATTCGATCGTGTATTGTTCCATACCAAACTGGAAGCAATCCAGGTTTTTTGGATTTGAGCGTCCCTTGCGCTCAAAATATTGAAGGAGTCCCTTTTCGAACTGTTTGATGTCCAAGAGCCCCGTCGCTTTGAGCAGCGCTCCCAACATAATAAGGTTGGCTCCCCGTTCGTTCTGCATTTCTATGGCCTGATTGGTCGCGTCGACCTTCACAATATGAACATCCCGCGGGTAGTCGTCGGTATGGATAAGAGAACTGTTTAAAACGATGTATCCGCCTCGTTTGACATCGTTTTTGTACTTTTCGTAGGAAGGCTCATTCATCACTGCAAGGATGTCGAGGAATTGAGGATATGGCGTACCAATCTCTTCCTCAGAGATAACACAGGTACAGCTTGCGGTCCCGCCGCGCATCGCGGCGCCGTATGAGGACGTCCAGCAGATATTTTTTCCGCTCTCTGCCGCGATCTCAACAAGTATTTTTCCTGCCGTAAGTATCCCCTGTCCCCCAAATCCCGCCAATTTTATATCAGCCACAGCCGGTTCCCCTTTCTTCTCGATCGACATATATGCCCAGAGGAAAAACCTTTGTGTTTTCCTCCCGGATCTTCTTCATGGCATCCACTGGGCTCAAATTCCAGTTGGTCGGGCATGGCGAGAGCACTTCTATAACTGAGAAGCCTTTTTTGCTCACCTGATTCTCGAACCCTTTTTTGATGTATCGCTTGGTTTCCTCTATGTGCCTGGGATCAAACAGGGCACCTCTTGCCGCAAATTGGACATCAAGGTTTTGGATCAGTTTCAACATGTCGACCGGGTGTCCTGTGGAGTCCTTGCTTCTGCCGTACGGGCTTGATGAGGTCTTGTCTCCCAACAAGGTGGTAGCCAGGTTCATTTGCCCTCCGGTCATGCCGAGGCAGGCGTTGTTGACAACAATCATTGTGATCGGGACATCCCGTATTGCCGCATAACAGGTTTCCGTCAAGCCGATAACATAAGAGCTTCCGTCCCCGGCATGCGCGTATACGATCTTGTCCGGGCGGACTTTCTTTATTCCTGTCGCAACCGCCGCAATCCTGCCGTGCGGACCGGCTATGAAATCATAGTCAAGAGCATCCAGAGACCACTCGGAACAGGCAATATCGCAGCAGGCAATGATTTGGTCCTGCAGGCCGAGCTCTTCAATGCACTCAGCAATCAGCCTTTGGATGATCGCGTGCCCGCAGCCCGCGCAGAAACTGACAGGCTGGATAATGGATCTTGGTTTCTTCAGCGCCGTCATATCAGAAAACCTCCGTTGGCTTTTGTTTTCCGCTCAGGATGCTCTCGCAAAACGCAAGGATGCCTTCGGCGGTGGGGATGTTCACGCCGGTGAGATAGCTGTATAAGGCCCGTCTCCCTTTTGACGTCAACTCAACATCCAGTCCAAGCTGTGTTGCAACACACATTTCTACAGTGACAAATCCCTTGACAGAATCCGGAATTTTCTCGAAAGCTTTCCGGGGGAATGGCCATACCGTTATCGGCCTGATGAGACCGAGTTTAATCCCTTTTTTTCTGCCCTCCATTACCGCTGTTTTGCATACGCGTGACGAGATCCCATACGCCACAAGCAGCAGTTCCGCATCCTCTACCCCAAGGCTTTCCCAACGCTGTTCATTCTCAAACATTTCTGCGTATTTTTCGAATAAGTATTTCTGATAATCGGAATGGCCTATAATATTGGTCATATTATTCAGCTTGTTCTTCTTCGCACCTAAGGGTTTCCCGCTGAGTGTCCAGTCAAATTGATCGATATCATGCTCTTTCCTGCCAGGCAAACGGCATTTTTCAATCATTTGACTTACTGCGCCGTCGGTAAGGATGATCACAACATTTCTGTACTTTTCCGCCAGATCAAAAGCCAAGTATGTCAGCTGCGCGCACTCATCAACAGAAGCGGGGGCAAAAACGATCTGACGGCTGTCTCCATGCCCGCCACCCCTTGTTGTCAACCAGTAGGAATCTTGCCCGGCTGTGATCTCGCCATCCCCTGTGCCATAACGCATGGCATTGACGAGTACGGCCGGAATGCCGTTGGAGGAAAGGTAGGATATTTCCTCCTGCATCAGATCAAACCCAGGGCCGGAAGAGCTGGACATAACTCTTGCCCCGGCTGCAGCGGCGCCAAAAAGCATACTCATACCGGCGATTTCATTCTCCGCCTGGTAGAATACGCCTCCGTTTTTCTCCATATTGGCAGACATGTATTCAAGAATTTCGCTTTGGGGCGTGATGGGGTATCCGGCGTAAAAGCGGCAGCCGGCACGGAGCGCGGCTTCTGCAATAGCTTCATTTCCCTTTAACAGAACGTATTTGTCATCCATAGCTCTTTGTCTCCTGTTCGATAGAGAAAACATAATCCGGACACATCCTGTAACACATTCCGCATCCGATACATGCCGCTGTGTTTATTGCGATGATTTTATATCCGGCTTTGTTCAGATCTTCGAGCGGTATGATCGCCTGTTTAGGACATACCTGGATGCAAAGGCGGCATCCTTTGCACAGCTCTGTATTCGCGTTCGATTTTGCCATTTATTCTCCTTCTTTCATTCTGCATGGACCATCTACAACGCATATCAGCAAAAACCGCCGTTGGGAAAACGAATTGTCGCAGATGCTTGCGCTTGGAAAGGCTCACCGGCGGCCCGCTGCCGTTGGGTTTGCAAGCTTCGTTATTTGATCATATCTCCCGGTAAGGGCACAGATGACGTTTGCACAGGATATTCGCTGAAGCTCTTTGGCGGATTGTATGGAGTAAAAGGCCGCATGCGGCGTCAGGATAACATTGTCTCTTCCGAGCAGGGCAAGCTTGCTCAGATCCGTGTTTTCCGCCTCTAATACATCGAGCCCGGCTCCGCGGAGATATCCCAGATCCAATGCTTTGATCAAATCCTCTTGGACAACCGTTCCGCCCCTTCCGGTATTGATGAACAGCGGTGACTTTTCTGCACACTTGAACTTGCCAAGGTCGAAATATCCGGCGGTCTGCCGGTTGAACGAGAGATGGTTGGATATAATATCAGAGCTTTTCATGGCCGTTTTCCAGTCTACTTTGACTACGCCGAGTTCCTGTGCTTCATAGTCCCCGAGTGAATGGGAGACGACCTGGACATGGATCCCCATTCCTTGACTTCGTGCGGCAACCGCACGTCCGATATGCCCAAATCCGAAGATCGTCATGGTCTGCCCTCTGAGCCGCCTGAGCTTCCCTGCGC
This sequence comes from Oscillospiraceae bacterium, assembly GCA_902778285.1. Taxonomy (GTDB): domain Bacteria; phylum Bacillota; class Clostridia; order Oscillospirales; family Oscillospiraceae; genus Limivicinus. The sequence continues at coordinate 12,444 of CACYXC010000019.1, forward strand.
TTTGATAGTTCCAGATGTGCTTTTCAATATCGCGCGTATACAGTTTCAATCCACGGGACAAAGCGAATATGAGCGCCACGGTGTGTTCGGCGACTTCGTCCGTGCAATATTCGGCAACAGGGCAGACCATGATGCCGAATTCTGTCGCGGCCTGGATATCCACGGTGTCTAAGCCCATGCTGTTGAGGGCAATGCATTTCATCTTTCCGCATGCAGAAAGCACTTCTCGATCAAAGGGGACGTAAGTGTTGATGACGGCGTCCGTGTCCTTCAGAAGCGCAAGGAAGTCGGTCTTTCGATCTTCGCTGTACATAAAAATGCTGATCTCTGCATCGGGAAAGGCGCTCAGGAGCAGTTCTTTTTCATACTCCAAATTTCGCTCCAAATCGATTTGGTAGTCGCAGATCATGATCCTCATGACAACAGCTCCTTTCGACCCGCTTTCCGATACGGCCCCGGGTTCATGTTTCGGCCGAGAGGGGCGAGGAAGCGAGGGCGATTTTCGCTTGCGCCGAAGAAGCTCTGTTCTGCCGCCCCGGATACCAGCCGTCGCTCTTCCTGCCGTTGCTCGGCCTGCAGTTTTTTATTCGGCGCTTATGAACGTCCGATGAATGTATTTTTTGATTCTTTCGATCCCGTTTAGGATATTCTCTTCTGAAGTTGCGAAAGAAAGCCGGATATAGTTGTCCCCGTTCTTTCCGAAAGCATGACCGGGGACGACGATGACCCGCGCCTTCTCCAGTAGATCCTCAGCGAACGCCTGGGAGGTCATTCCGGTTTGCTCTATGTTCACAAAAGCATAAAACGCGCCTTGCGGGGCAAAGCACCGCAGCAGGGGAACCTCTGAGAAGCTGTCAACCACCAGTTCCCTGCGTTTTTTATAGGTTTCTGTCATCCTGTGTACGCTGTCTTGATTTCCGGTCAATGCTTCCAAGGCGCCATACTGCGCAGCGGTATTCACACAGGCAGCCACGTTTTCCTGGAGCTTCACCATATTCTGAATGATGGTCTCCGGTCCAAACGCGTAGCCGACTCTCCAGCCGGTCATGGCATATGTCTTTGAGAAGCTGCCAACTATAACGGTTCTTTCTTTCATCCCGGATATTTTTGCAATACTGCAGGGCTTTTCACCCTCATAGGCGATGCGGGAGTATACCTCATCAGAGATGACCCACAAATCGTGGCGGATGGCAATCTCCGCCAACTCCTTTAATAGGGCTTCCGCGGCAATCCCTCCGGTTGGATTTGACGGGGAGTTGATGATAAACCCTTTTGTTTCCGGAGTGATCGCTTCCTCGAGCTTTGCGGGAGAGAAGCAAAAATCGGTCGTTTCGTCCACGGCAACGAACTTGGGGATCGCAGAACAAATAGAGATCTGCCGGGAATAATTCGTCCAACAAGGATCTGTCAGAATGAACTCGTCTCCCGGATTGAGAATGGTCAGCATGGCCAGCAGTAATGCTTCCATGCCTCCGGCAGCAACCATACACTCGCTCGCGCTATTATAGGACAGGCCTGCAGTTTTTTGTTCGGTTTCACACAGCGCCTCTCTGAGCGGGGCGATCCCCGCGTTCGGGGTGTACTTGTGCTGCCCGTCTTTCAGAGCTCTTACGGCTGCATCAACGATATTGTCAGGCGTCAGAAAATCAGGCTCTCCTACGGTAAAGCTGATCACATCTTTCATTCCCTGAGCCAAATTGAACATCTGGCGGATCGGAGAAGGTGTAACCCGCTGAGCAACAAAAGAAAGGTCCTTCATTTTTGAAACTCCCTGTCATTTTTTGAAGGTATCACAAGTTGAGGAAAGCCGAGGAATTGCTTCGGCTCCGGATATGACCAGGTATTTGCTTTGCTGGTCGAGAGGGCGAGGTCTACCATTCCCTCTGCGAATTTAACAGCTGGTGCGATCCCGTCAAGCACCGGAACGCTCAGATGCTTGTTCATATCCCGCAGGAAATCTACGAAGCCTGCGCAGCCCAGCAGGATGCACTCCGCCTTATCCTCTCGGATTGCCTTCCATGCCTGCTCCTCCAAGGCCTCAAGGCCTTTTTCGGGATTCCTGCCGAATTCGAGGACAGACAGTCCCGTCGTCCGTACCGATCTGCAAAACTTGCTCATTCCGTAAGACTCCACCAGGTCATCCGTAACCTTTTTCGATCTGTCGAGGACTGAAACAATGGAGAAGGACGGGGCGATCATGGTTGCAAGAGCCATGGCCGACTGCGCGATCCCCAAAACAGGCTTGGACGTGATCTCCCTTGCGGCCTGAAGGCCGGGATCTCCAAAACACGCGATAATATATGCGTCAACACTTTCCTGGGTATCTCCTTTGATAATCTCCTCCAATAGGCCGGGGACCGCCAAATAATCGTCCGTATAGCACTCTATGCTTTCCGGTCCGGTGCGGGGGCTTACCGCAATGATTTCTGTGTCTGGCCTTGCCGCCTCTTTTGCTGCACGCTCACAGCTCTCAGTCATAGCCCATGTTGTGTTGGGATTAATGATTTTAATTATCATGGCCAACTCTCCCGTTCATCTTGCAAATCAGTTTTTCTGTTAAATCGAACCCGATACGAACATCCTCGTCGCTGCTCCGTTCACGGATGCAGTGGCTGACGCCAGCGATGCTTGGAATAAAGGCCATCGCCGTAGGGATTATCTTTGCCGTGTTCATTGCGTCATGCCCGGCTCCGCTGAACATGCGCTTGTAGGAGTATCTCTCTTCCTGGCAGATGCTTTCGATTATATCCGTCAGGTCAGGATCAAGGCTTGTTTCTGCCTGCTCAAGGAAAAGCGCCGGCTCAAATTTGTTCTGAGCGTATCTGGCCTGCAGCGCAGCCATCACGCTTTTCATCTCTGGTATGTTTTTGTTTCGCATCTCTATGACGAACTCGGTTCTTCCGGGAATGACGTTTACCGCTCCACCCGGAATGTCAAACAAACCCACTGTTGTGACCATCTCCGGGGATGTCTCCCGAACCGTCTGCATCAGGTCACAAATAATTTTGCAGGAAGTCTCCATTGCGTCATTTCTCAATGACATCGGGGTGCTGCCGGCATGATTCGATTCGCCGATTACCTGCGCATGGTATCGGACGATCCCGACAATGCCTTCTACAATGCCGATCTGCAGGCCTTCCTTTTCCAGAGATCCGCCCTGCTCGATATGCAGCTCAAAATACAGGACATACTTCCCCGCATCTGCTTTTGCGTTTTCGGCATCTGCCTCCGTCAGGCCGAACTGCCGAAGGTTCATGCGTTCATGGGGAGTGATCTCCTCTCCGACAAAGCATCGGCTTCCGAACGTGCCTCCCACAGCATTGCCTTCTTCTTCGTTCCAGGCTACGATTTCTATCGAATAATATCCATCGTACTCCTCCCTGGTTATACGTTTTATCAATTCGATCCCGGCAAACACGCCGAGCGCACCGTCGTACATGCCTCCTCCGGGGACCGTATCGATATGAGACCCGACGAGTATGGTTTTTTCCGATTTCCCTTCGAGGCGTCCAAATAGATTTCCAACGGAGTCTATCCTGGTTTTCAGCCCCGCGTTCTCCATGCACCGTTTCACATATTCCCGGCCCTCGTAAAACGCGTCGCTGTACGCCACCCTCGTTGTCCCTGTTCGCGGGTCAAACCCGATATGTCCAAGGGTTTTCAGTTCCTCAATGGTTTGATCTGTCTGAACTTTCATATGGTACCCGACGACCCTTCTCAGTACAGGCCTTCCGCCGTAAACTTTGCTACGGGCAGATTTCCCAAGCCATCAAATGCCGACAGTCTTTTTGATATCTCCGACGCATGACGATTCGCTTCGTTCACCAAAAGCGCCAGATCGGCATGGAGCAGCTTTCTTTCCTCCACGATGATCCTGCCATCAACGATTACCGTCTCCACTTCACTTCCGTCCGCTGCATAAACAAGATTGGGAACAACGTTCCGGATCGGCTCCAGATAGAGCGGCGAGAGCTCGGGTCTTGTCATGTCAACGATGATTATATCTGCTTTTTTCCCGGGCCTCAGGGAACCGATGATCGAATCCAAGCCCACCGTTTTCGCCGCCTCAATGGTTGCCATTCGCAAGAGCTTCCAGGCGGGAAACGCTGTGCCGGAATGAAGTTTATACTTATTCAATACGGCGCTGCTCTTCATTTCTGAAAACATGTTGTTTCTATTGTTTCCAGGGGCCTGATCTGTTCCCAGACCCACCGTTCCGCCATATTCCAGATACTCCGCCGCCGGCGGGAGCACACCGTTGATGATGGCTATGCTGTTGGAGCAAAGGATCATTCTGGCCCCGGAATCCGCCATCATTTTCACTTCGGGTCGGGTCGCGTGGCTTATATGCGCCGCCATGACATGCCTGCCCAGATAGCCTCTGTCGTTCAGTAGGGGCACCGCTCTTTTCCCATATCTCTTTTCAACCTGCACATTTTCTCTGTCACTTTGAGATACATGAATGTGTATATGAAGATCATTGGATACGGCATAGTGATGCAGCTCGTCCATTAGCTCCAGGGACACCATATTGATTGCCTGGGGGCCGACCATAACTGTCACAAGATCGTCACTGTACCCCTGGTACTGCTCGACTAACTTGCGGCAGCGCGCAAATTTTCCCTCGCCGACGCTATGGTCAAAGGGGTATACGTCCATGGGATCATATCGGAAAATGTCTGACGGGTTTTCATGGATCATTTCTGTCAAAATGACCCGGTTTCCAATCTTCAGATGGTTTTTGACGATGATATCTGCGTTGTAAACCATATCGCAAATGGTGGTCGTTCCGTTCAACACGGATTCGGCAATGTGGAGCAAAGAGCCCACTTGGATATCGTCCGGATTGAGGTTGGAAGTAATCGGCCAGATGGCTTTGTAAAGCCAGTTGTCGACATCCTGCGCTAATCCGCGCACAATCGCGTCACAGGAATGTGCATGGCAGTCAATGAAGCCCGGCATTACCACCTTGTTTCTCGCATCGATGACCCTGTGTCCGTCATACTCTCTGCATACCTCGGCGGTTTCTCCGACAGCGACGATTTTGCCTCCTTCGATCGCAACGGAGCCGTCATTGATTATGCCGGTCCCGGGTCCCTCCATGGTGATTACAATTCCGTTTTTGATCAGTAAATCAACTGTCTTCATGATTCCGTCTCCCAGTGGTCGTTTCTCGTTCTTCTAGGGCGCTGTGGCCTACATCTCTTCAAGGCCGATATATGCGGCCGCATAGCATTTGGCGGGGATAAACTCTCCCTGCCCATAATCGCCTATAAATTTTGCCTGCTCCACGACCTTTTTTCCTCTGAGCAGTACAGAATCCACACGGCCGATCATCTCGCGGCCCTCATATACGTTATAGTCGATCCCGTTGGGGTTGTCTTCCCATTTTATAGTCCCCCGGAAATCAGGATCGAAGATGACGATATCCGCGTCTCCCCCCACAATAATGTCTCCTTTTTGAGGGTAGATCCCGTTGATCTTTGCCGGGTTGGTTGCAATCAGCTGAACAAAACGCTGTTTGCTGATCTTTCCTTTCGCAACGCCTTCGCTCCATATCATATGAATTCTGTCCGCGGCGCCGGGGGCTCCGTTTGGAATTTTCGTGAAATCGTCAATTCCCTGTTTTTTCATATCCAGCGTGATCCCGCAGTGATCAGAAACGATTGCGTTAAGGATGCCCTCATTAAGCGCATCCCAAAGCGCGTCGAGATGTTCCTGCGCTCTCAGGGCCGGAGAGCAGATATATTTTGAAGCCTCACAAAAGTCCTCGCTGCCCAGGGCATCCTTCGTAACCGTCAGATAGTGCGTGCAAGTTTCTCCCATCACCTTTTGCCCGCGGCCTTTTGCAGCGCGGATTTCTTTAACGGCGTCTTCGCAGGTAACATGAGCGACATACAGGGGGACGCCCACTTGGTTCGCGATATAAATCGCCCTGTTTGTCCCTTCCCCTTCAACAAAAGGTGGGCGGGAAACCGCGTGGTATCTGGGCTCGGTATGACCTGCCAGAAGGCAGTCTTTCTGAAGCCTGTCCACCAATTCACCGTTTTCGGCATGGACGAAAACCGTAATGCCGTTTTCTTTGCTTTTGCACATGATTTTGTACATGGTGCCGTCGTCGACATGGAGAGGAGAATCCTTATATGCCATAAAGCACTTTATCGACGATACGCCCCTTTGGGGAAGCTGCTCCACCTCGTCAAAGATGGATTCCATGACATAGGTGATCATTGCATGCAGCGTATAGTCGACACAGGTTTTCCCCTTTGCCCGCGTGTTGATGCGGTAGTCGATAGAATCCAAAAGACCTTTTCCGGGGTCTTGCGGCGCATAGTCGATGATTGTTGTCGTGCCCCCCGTAATAACGGCATCTGTGGTTTCATAACCGGCGGTGTCCTCATCTCCCGTGTTGCACAGGGCGGAGAAATGGGTATGTTGATCTACGCCGCCGGGGAAAACATATTTCCCCGTGGCATCTATGATCTCATCATAAGGCTGTGCTTCGAATTGCCCCAGACCAACGATCTTTTGCCCTTCGATCTTAATATCTCCGACGAACTCATTATTTGAAGTCAGGATAGTAGCGTTTTTAATAATGACAGACATAAAAAACTCCTTTACTCTTTTCAATATTGGCCCTTTAAATAATTACTCATCAGTGATTAGCAGCTACTGTCCAAATAAAAAGCGCAAGATCAACTCAGACGCTCATTATATGTTTGTAGGTATTCCAGCCTTCCGCGAAAAGTAGGAAGAGCGTTTATCGTGTGCAGGAGCATCACATCCCCCGCAGGCTGCTTTCTGCGCTGCCCGCGCATAAGGAATCGATCTAAGCTTTACCCTCGATGACTGACGGACTCAGCTTTGCGAGAGGGCATCGATCAGCTTCTGCATATGATCTTCCATAAGCAGAGCGGCCTGCTCGGCATCCTTTTTGGAAATAGCCTGCGCAATATCCCAGTGTTCTTCCGACTGTAGCAAGCCGCGGTCCGGAGCGCGGGTGATCAGTTCATCCATTTCCTTCTCCAGGGTTTTTTGGCTGTTCAGGAGCAGATCGATGATAGCGCTCAGGACGACATTGCCGCTTCCTTCTCCGATGATGGAATGAAATATCAGCGAGGGCTCCAGAAAGCTTTCTCCTCTTATTGCTGTGTTTTTGTATTCCAAAGCCGAAGCGTACAATCTCTTCAGCTGTTCCTGCGTCATGTGCTCTACACAAAGCTTTACCGCTTCTGTCTCGATTGCCTTTCTGACAATGTAAACTTCGATGAGTTTTTGCACGTTCGTTATTTTGGTGGCTTTCCGCATGCTGCTCTGGAACATCTCATTTGTCATGTACTCGTCGTATTGTGCCAGGGCTTTTTTTCCTGTCCCCTCAAGTATCCGGCCTTTATTGCTGACTTTAACGGTATAATTCTGGTTGTCTAACAGTCTCAGGTATCTGCCAATCGTTGGAGAACTGATTTTAATCCCGTGGTGGTTCAGCTCATCCTGGATGGCCCAGGAGCCGATTGGCTCATCGGCATCATTGAGGATTCGCAACAGAATGTATTGATAAAACTCCGCATTATCCTTGAAGATGGCGATATCGTTTTTGTTCTTGAGAGCAAAATCCAGCAAATCCATTCTTTACCTCCAAATGATATAACATGATCTTTAATCAGAAAGTACAGCATCCCAACAAATTATACCATTCGCTTGGGAATAGTCAATCAAGTTTCTGCTCTCACAAAACGACCGATCCGCGTTTGATTTGTATGCAGGGATTGTTTTCTCCAGAGGAAAAATTTACATAACCTGGCTGAGGAATTCTCTGGCACGCTCGGAATCGGGCGATTCATAAAACTTCTTCGTTGTTGAGTATTCCTGGGCCACGCCATGGTCCAAGAAGCAAATGTGTTTGGAAACCTCCCGGCAGAAGCCCATCTCGTGCGTGACGATCGCCATCGTCATCCCGCTCTCCGCCAGATTTCTGATAACATTCAGCACTTCCTTGATCATTTCGGGATCCAACGCAGAGGTCGGTTCATCAAAAAGCATGTACTCAGGGTTCATCATCAGCGCTCTTGCAATGGCCACCCTCTGCTTCTGGCCACCCGACAGTTTCCTGGGATACTCATCTATTTTAGAAAGAAGCCCGACCTTATCCAAAAGATACTCGGCGCGTTCCACACAGGCCGACTCGCTTTCCTTTTTTACTTTCAACGGTGCATAGATCAGGTTCCCTTTTACGCTCATGTTTGGAAACAGATTGAAATCCTGAAAGACCATACCGCAGCGCTGGCGCATGGTCGGGATATCTGTTCCTTTTTGGGTCATATCGATGCCGTCGATATAAACGTGCCCACTCGTGGGCTGCTCCAGCATGTTGATACATCTGAGCAAGGTCGATTTCCCGCCTCCGGAAGGGCCGATAATAGCAAGGATATCGCCGTCCTCTATCGTGACAGAAACGCCCTTAAGAACCTCAAGATGACCAAATCTCTTATGGAGATCAACGACTTCAATCACCTTTTCTCAACCCCTTCTCAAGCATATTTGACAGGAAAGTAAGAATATAGACCATAACAAAGTAGAGCACAGCAGCTATGACGAACGGTTCAAAGGCCGTATATGTCTGTGCCAGTACAAGGTTTGCGGTCCGCATGATGTCTGCCACACCCAAAACGGAAATCAACGAAGTGGTCTTCAGCAAAGAAATGCTTTCATTAACAAGCGCAGGCAAAATACTCTTAAGTGCTTGCGGGATCACGATATCAAGCATAGCCCGGCCCTTTTTCACGCCAAGAGCAAGAGCCGCCTCCATCTGTCCTTTCGGCACGCTGTCAATGCCAGCGCGGAAAACCTCCGACGTCATCGCAGCCGTATTCAGCCCGAACACACTGACGCCAGCCCCGATAGCAGAGAGCGGAATGTTCAATACCTGCGGCGTTGCATAATAAACCATAAAAAGCATGACCATGAGGGGAATGCCGCGGAAAAGCGCCGTAAAAATCTTGGTTAATGGCTTTAGAATCTTGCAGACCGGATTGTTTGACAGCTTGATGATCCCTATGATCAAGCCCAGTATGATTCCCAGTACCAATGAGAGAGCCGTGTATTTCAGCGTCATTTTGATGCCGGATATAAACATTCCGGTATATGGGATCAGTTTATCAAATCTCATAGTATCTCCTATGTTCCACTAACAGAAAACCCTGTATACAACCGTATCATATATCAGGGTTTTCTGTTAGCAATATCAATTCGACATGTTGTTTACTCTGTGCGCTGACGAGAGGAGATTACCTGATTGGTGTGAATGTCGCAGCGTCCATGGCAAACTCTTCGCCCAGCCAGCTCGTTACGATCTTATCCAGCGTTCCGTCTTCGAACATATCCTGAAGCGCCTGATCAAACAGATCCAGATACTCGTAACCGTCGTTGAACAGGAAACGATAGGGATTTGCACCGCCCACGGTTTCTTCTGCGGGCAGGACGTGGCTTTCCAGCGTGTCCGCATTTTCCGCCGCAACATTGCCGAGCTCAATTGAATCGCTGATATAGGCATCATTCAGACCGGAAATGATAGAGGTATACGTTGCGGCTCCTTCGAGCAGTTCGACTTCCCTGCACGTCACATTCGCCATGACCCAGTCTGCCTGAGACGTTCCGAGCGCAACACAGACCTTTTTGTCCGCAAGATCGGCGATGCTCTTTAAATCAGCGCCTTTCTGGCAAAGAATGGAGATGTGCGGGATGTAGTAGGGATAATTTGAGAAGTCAACCATCTCGTCGCGCTCAGCGGTATAGGACATGGACGCAGCCATATCGTATAGACCGCCGTTGATTCCGGCAATAACCTCGGCAAAGGGGACGTCAACAAATTCCCATGTGAAGCCAAGCCTTTTGGCAAACTCATCATAGAAATCCATGTCAATTCCCTTGATAACGCCGTTTTCATCCGTATAACGAAAAGGATAAAACCCTGCGTAGCCCGCCATTTTGAGATGAATTCCTTCCATCGGAAGAGCTTCTGCCGGTTCCTCTGCGACGGCGGCAGGCGCTTCTGTGGCAGCCGGAGCCGGTTCGCTCGGCTTTTCCGTTGCAGGCGCCGCGCTTGAACCACAGCCCGCAAGCAGCATCATGAGCATACAGACCAGAACGGATAATGCGATGCTTTTTTTCATTTTTGTCTCCTTTCAATTTTGCGTTTTTGTTTCTTTTTTCTTTCTTGGTATCTTTTTTAGCAGACTGTCTTTTCGCACGCTCCTTGTACTATAGAGTAGTAGTTTTTATTGACCTTCTCCAAGGTCATGTACTGCACGGCAAGGGATTCTATGGATTGGCGCTGCGCCCCTGCCGCACAGAGGGATCCAGCAAGACTCCGGCCATAGCCCTTCACGGTTTTGCCGATCAGTTGGATACCGCCGGACGGTTTATATGAAACGAGGCCGCACGGTCGCGTGCTCTGCGAATGCAACGTCATAAAACTTCACCGAGAAACGTCTGAAAATGGAAAGGGGAAAGCAAAAAAACTGCGCGATTAATCAATGATGAGTGGTGAAAATCAAAAAAGAAAGCCTTGACTTCAATATACAAGAAACCAGGAATTTGTCAATACTTCATTGTCTGCTCTCTGAAAAAATTATCAATTTACACAGAAAAAAAAACATAATTTGTTCATAATACCAAAAACCGCTGATCTTCGGTGATTAGTGGAGAGATTCTTGCGTAAGCCTTCCTCTCTATCGGCCAGAGCATCGCCGAGCCTGGCGGTTTCATCGAGGGCTTTTATTCCTGCTGGCTGTGACTGCCCCACCTGCGGACGCTCTCATGGCTTTTCCTTTCAAGTAACCGCTGAATAAAGGCGGTTTGTTATAAAATGGCGTAAATTAAGGGAAGCATTTGGATATTTCCGGTAAATTGTATGGGTTATCTACAGGTT
>CACYXC010000020.1 GCA_902778285.1 Oscillospiraceae bacterium
TTCGCGGTAGGAGGCATGTACCAATCCACAGCATCCCTTGCAGTGTAGCACAGCCCTTGGAGAGGGGCTATAAAAACTACTACTTCATAATACAAGGAGTTATTGAATCATGACCAATCAGCAGAAATGGAAGAAGCTCTCGAAGCAGCTCGATGAGATCGCGGCCTACGGACGCACGCTGGGCAAGCTGTCCTTCGACATGGAGTGCTGCGCGCCGCCGGAGGGTATCCGCAAGGCGGGCGAGGATATGAGCGTCGTCGGCAAGCAGCTGCACAGGATTACCCACAGCAAGCGCTATGAAAACCTGATCGAAGAGCTCCACGCGGACAGCGAGGGTCTTTCGCCCGTGCAGAAGAAGGCCATGGAGCATCTGTACGAATACTACAGCAAGTCCAAAAACATCACCGCGAAGCTCTCCTACGAGATGGACCTGGCCTCCAACCGCGCCTACGGCGACTGGCTGCAGGCCAAAAAGGCCAGCGATTTCTCGCAGTTTCGCGATTCACTTGAGGCGCTGATCCGCTACACGCGCATCGCCATCGACCTGCGCGACGAGAAGAAGGGCAGCTACTACGACACCTGCCTGGACGACATCGAGAAGGGCGGCAGCATCGAACAGCTGGACGCCTTCTTCGCCGCGCTCAGGGCGCGCATCGTCCCCCTGCTCAGGCGCATCCGGGACGAGGGCAAGCCCATCCGGGAGGACTTCATGTCCCGTCCGGTCGCCATAGCGCAGCAGGAGGCCATGTCCCGCTATCTGCTGGAGTTAGAGGGTCTGCGCGAGAGCGCGCTGGTGCTCATGACCACCGAGCACCCCTTCACCACGAATTTCGGGCGGGAGGACGTGCGCGTGACCACGCACTATCACGAGGACAGCTTCATCTCCAACGTCTTCACCACCCTGCACGAGGGCGGCCACGCCCTGTTCATGCAGAACGAGCCGGAAGAGCTGCAGCAGAACCACTGCGACAACGAGATGTCCAACGCCATGCACGAGACCATCTCGCGCTTCTACGAAAACCTCATCGGGCGCAGCGAGGCCTTTATCCATTTCGTTTTCCCGAAGCTGCGGGAGCTCGCGGGCGGGACCTTCGACGACATCAGCGAGCGCGAATTGTACGAGGCGGTCAACATCGCCCGGCCGAGCCTCATCCGCACCGAGGCGGACGAGCTGAGCTACTGCCTGCACATCATGATCCGCTACGAGCTGGAGAAGGCCTTCATCAACGGCGAGATCACCGTGGACGAGATCCCGGCCCTGTGGAGCGCGAAATACAAGGAGTATCTGGGCGTGGACGTGCCCGACGACGCCCGCGGCTGCCTGCAGGACGTGCACTGGTCCGGCATCTCCTTCGGCTACTTCCCCTCCTACGCGCTGGGCAACGCCTACGGCGCGCAGATCCTGCACACGATGGAGAAGGACTTCGACGTCTTCGCCGCCGTCGAGGCGGGCGAGCTTTGGAAGGTCCGCGACTGGCTGACCGAACGCGTGTTCAGCATCGCCTCTCTGACGACGCCGGACGAGTGGATCCGCGCCATCACCGGCGAGGGCCTGAATGTGAACTATTACCTCGACTATCTGGAAGAGAAGTTTACGGAGATCTACGGGCTGAAATAAGCCACTTTAAAAAAACGGATTGCCACGCCAGTGTGCGCGCTGGCTCGCAATGACGGAACTCTGGTTTTGACGTTCTCATGAACCTCGTACCAGGCCAAAACCTGTCATTGCGAACCAGTGACCGATGTCACTGGTGTGGCAATCCGTTTCTCTATTCGTTGTCTCCTAAGCGCTAAGCGCTTTATGCTAAGCGCTATAAACGAGTCTCATCCGGAAAAACGGCCGCTCCCCTTCTCCGGTGATGAAATATTCGCCGTTCTCCTCCCCCCAGGAGACGGTGAAGTTCTCGCCGAAGCGGGCCTCGCTCACATACTCGGTCCGGATGCGGCGCAGGGCGCGGCCCTCCGCCGCGGCGGGGATGCAGTCCTCCGCGAGGTCGAAGTAGCGGGTGTTGTTCATGTGGCCGTTGAGGTCCACATAGCTGTAAGGCACCGTGAAGGGCCGGCTCTTTGTGCAGTCCATACGCCGCGGCGCCGAGGGCAGGGCGATCTCCTCCCCTGTCTCGACGCCCTCGATCTCCACGCCGTAGCGCTCCGGGAAGACCACCTTGCGCGTCTTCTCGTCCACGAGGCTCCAGAGGGCGCTGGCCGCGAGCAGATGCTCCCCCGCCGCGGTCTCCAGCCGGTAGTAGCGCGGGAAGAGCAGGTGCATGGTCCGGCCGGGCCAGCTTTTGAGCACGATCCGCTCGTCATACTCCGGCATACGCGCGATCTCCGCCGACTGGAGCAGCAGCACCCAGAGGATGCCCCTGTCAAGCGTTTTGTCCCGCCCCATGCCGAGCTGCTCGGTGTGGCGGATCGAGGCCTCCTGCAGCAGCCGGAAGAGCTCCGAGGTGCGCAGACGGCGGAACATGTCCACGTCCTTGCTGCGCAGCAGAAGCTCCTGCCGATAGACGCTCATTTCTTCTCGATCCGCTTCCACAGCGCGTCCACCACGTCGCCGAGGGTGGAGAGCTTGTTCCACTGGCGCTCGGGGATCTTCACGTCAAAGAGCGCCTCAAGCTTGCAGATGACGAGCACGAAGCCCATGGAGTCGATGGCGGTCTCGGTGTTGATGACGCTGTCCTCCTGCAGCTTGTCCACTTCCATATCCGGGAAACAGTCGTGGATCACCTTTTTGGTTTTTTCAAGCACTTCCTGTCGGGTCATGGATACTCAACTCACTTTCTTCTGGAGTTCCCAGCGTTTGATTTTGCCTGTCGCGGTGCGCGGCAGGGCCTCGTCCGTAATCAGAATGCCGGCCAGCTGCTGCCCGCGCGGCAGCAGCTCCATAAGGGGCCGCAGCTTTTCCCGGAGCGTCTTTTCCTCCGCCTGCCCCACAAAGACCAGCAGCGGTCGGTCATTGCGCAGCGTGACGGCCAGTTCGGTATGCCCGAGGGCGGACATCAGCCGCGCCTCATATTCGGGCAGGAAGATCTTCGTCCCGTCCGGCAGGACCAGCATGTCCTTCTTCCGGCCGGTGATGTGCAGCCTGCCCTCTTCGTCGAAGCGCCCGAGGTCTCCGGTGTGGAACACGCCGCCGCGCAGCACCTCCCGCGTGGCGTCGGGCCGCTTGTAATAGCCCTGCATCATGCAGGTGGGCGCCTCGATCAGGATCTCCCCGTCATCACTCAGCGTGATCCTATCGTCCGGGCAGACCTCCATCGCGAAGGGGTCGCCCCCCACGCTGATGGCCACGCCCGAGCTGGTCTCGGTCAGGCCGTAGCCGAAGCTGACGCGGATGCCGCGCGCGGCCGCCGCCTGCAGAAGCTGCGGCGGGCAGTCCCCCGCGCCGACCAGGATCAGCTTGAGTTCTTCATTCACGCAGCTATGCTGCAGCAAAAAGCCAAGCAGCAGCGGCACCACGGACACCGCCGTTGGCCGGTAGTAATCGCAGTCGTCCGCGTAGTGCCGCGCCCCGCGGCCGAGGGCCACGCAGGCCCCGCAGCTCAGCCCCCAGAGAAGCCCGCACACAAAGCCGAACACATGCCCCAGCGGGAGCATGCACAGCAGGGTATCCTCCGGCTGCAGCGGGAGCTTGGCTGATCCGTTCCAGGCGCTCTGGCAGAGGCTGTGGTCGGTGAGCACGACGGCCTTGGCCTGCTCGGTCGTGCCGGAGGTGAAAAAGAGGAGCTTCCCCGCCCCGTCCTTCACGCCGCCCATCAGGGCGGGAGACAGCTCGTCGCACAGCTCCCCGTCGCCCCAGAGCGTGTCGATGTCGGTGTAGCGGATCAGGGTCTTCAAAAGCGGCTCGGGCGCCATCGCGTCGAGCATGACGATCTGCAGGCCGGCGAGATTGGCCGCGAAGATCTCCTCCACGCAGGAAAGGCTCCCGTCCGCCAGGACGCCGATGCAGCTCCTGCCGCTCCGCTTCAGTTCTTCCGCACGTTTGCAGACGTCCTCACAGAGTTCGGAAAAGCTCCGCGTCTCGCTTTCATAGCGCAGCGCCGGCGCGTCCGGGCGCTCCTGCGCCCAATAAGAGAGCAGATGGCGAAAAGAATCAAATCGCATAAGAGACCCCCTTATCTGTGATACTCCATATTGTATGTACTATAACACAGCAAAGTTCAAATGAAAAGAGCGTTGTGCAAAATCGCAGAAAATTTGACACAGAAGTTGAAATTATATAGTGAAATCTGCACGAGCGTGGTGTATAATATCCGCAGCGAAATTGGAACCCGCATATTCTTGATCATTGGAGGAGACACAATGGATAAAAACATTCGCATCGCCATCATCGGCGGCGGCCCCGCGGGCCTGTCCGCCGGCATGTATCTCGAGAAGAAGGGCTATGAGAACTACGTGATCTACGAGCGCCAGGACCGCGTCGGCGGCAAGTGCTGGAGCCCCCACTACAACGGCAGACGCTATGAGATGGGCGCCATCATGGGCGTTCCCTCCTACTACGCCGTGGAGGACGTTGAGAAGTTCTGCGGCATCACCCACGACGGCCCCAAGCTCAACCGCAACTACAAGGACAGTCAGGGCAATGTGATCGAGCCTTTTGCCCGCTCGCTCGGCAACATCATCCGCAATCCCTGGCTGCTCAAGATGAAGAAGCAGCTCAAGCTCTTCGGTGAGCTGCTGGAGACCAAGTACAAGGGCTATGACCTCAACGGCCACCGCGGCGTTGCCGAGGGCCGCTACGACGGCTACGCAGTGACCCCGGGCCGTGAGCGCGTGCAGGGCGAGAACCCCAACCTGAAGGATCTCGCGATGCCCTTCAAGGATTTCTGCGAGAAGAACGGCGTTCCTCTGGTGCAGAAGATCTGGATCGGACCCTTCACTTCCTTCGGCTACGGCTATTTTGACGAGATCCCCGCGGGCTATGTCCTGAAGTATCTGGACTACCAGACCTGCATGAACTTCGTCAAGGTCAACCTCTGGACCTGGAAGGAAGGCACCCAGTACATCTGGGAGCAGCTCAACGACCACATCAAGCACCCCGCCCTGCTCAACAGCAATATCGAGAAGGTCGAGCGCCGCGACGGCAAGGTCTTCATCACCGTCAACGGCAAGGTCGAGGAGTTCGACAAGGTCATCGTCACCGCGCCTCTGCACATCCCCAACAAGCGCGACGATGGTCAGAAGGGCATGGACGAGTATTTTGACGTGCGCGACGACGAGAAAGCACTCTTCTCCAAGATCGACTATGAGCGCTACGACGTGCAGGCCTTCCTCACCAAGCCCGAGAATCACCCCGAGATCTCCTACTACGTGTTCGACAACATGGTGCCCGAGAAGCTGGGCCACCTGATGGTCTACTACCGCCGCTGGAAGGACCAGATCGACCAGGTCATCACCACCTACGCCCTGCGCAAGCACAAGAACTCGAAGGAGATCCCGTACGAGAAGTGCCGCCAGATGGTGCAGGACGACCTCAAGATCATGCACAACCCGGCCGAGAAGGTCATCAACGAGTGGTCCGTGTACTACTTCCCCCATGTCTTCTCCGAGGACTACGCCGCCGGCTGGTACGACAAGGTCGAGGCTATGCAGGGCAAGTACGACACCTTCTATGCCGGCGAGGTCATGAGCTTCGGCGACATGGACGAGACCGCCGAGTACTCCCGCGAGCTGGTGGAGCGCTTCTTCTAAATTCAAAACGAAAGGCACGCCTTTCGTTTTGAGAGGCTGCGGGCGAAAACTCTGCGAGGCTTCTGAATTGGTTGGCCTCTTTGAAACGCATGATTCTTTGAATAGGGGGCAATCCTTTGCCCCCTGTTTTTTGAAAGGAAGATTTGATGAAATTTTTCAAAGACCATTACGACGTCGTCATCATCGGCGGCGCGCTGGCCGGCATGTCCGCCTGCCTGCAGCTGCAGGCCTGGGGCGTCAAGGACATCCTGATCCTTGAAAAGCACAACATGCCCGGCGGCCTCGCCACCGACTTTGTGCGCAACGGCTACGAGATCGAGGCGACGCTGCACGAGATGATGTCCATCGGTCAGCCCGGCAAGCGCCTCAAGGTCGGTAAGTTTTTTGAGGACATGGGCGTCGATATCGACTGGCTGCCCGTGCCCGAATGCTACCGCGTCGCCCTGCCCAACTCCGGCATCGACAAGGTGCTGCACCCGGACTATGACGACAGCTATACGACCGTCGCCAAAGAGATCGACGAGGTCTGCCCCGGCACCTACGACAAGGTGCACGAGCTGATGCTCCTCTGCCGCCGTGTCTACGACAGCATGAACGTTCTCTCCGTCACGCCGATGAGCAAGGTCCAGATGCTCTTAAAGCACCCGGACTTCGTCAAGACCGTGGGCTACACCGCGACCGAGGTCATCGACACCTTCAAGCTGCCCAAGAAGGCCGTCGAATTGCTCACGCCCTACTGGATCTACGTCGGCAACCGCATGGACGACCTGCCCTTCACGATCTATGCCTTCCTGATGGCCGACTACTTCACCGGCTCCTACGTCTGCCGCAACTTCAGCCACGAGATGAGCATGAAGCTGCAGGCCAAGTGCGAGGAAAACGGCGCGCAGTACGAGTTCAACCAGGAAGTGGTGAAGATCCTTGTCAAAGACGGCAAGGTCTACGGCGTGCGCACCGCGCGCGGCGACGAGATCCACTGCGATTACGTCATCTCCGGCCCCTACCCCAACCGGGTCTACACCCAGATGATCGAGCCGCTGAGCGAGGTGCCCGTCGGCGCGATCAAGATGATCAACAATCGCAAGCTCTCCGTGGTGCCCGTGTCCGTCATCCTGCTCATCGAGGGTACGCCCGAGGAAAACGGCATCACCGACTACTCCACCTTCTCAGGCACCACCATGGACACCAACGAGATCTGGGAAAACTACGCCAACATCACCGAGCCCTATAACTATATCACCACCATCTGCCTCAACTACGCCAATCCCACCCTGCCCGAGGGCATCACGCAGCTGTCCATCACGGCGCTGGTGCCCAGCAAGCCCTTTGAGGACGTGAAGGAGGAGGAGTACCACGATCTCAAGCGCCGTCTCGCCAGCGAGATGATCGACGAGTGCATCAGGATCACCAAGGTGGACTTCCGCAAGCGCATCACCGAGATCGAGGTCACGACGCCCATGACCGTCTCCCACTATGTGGGCGCCTGGAAGGGCAACATCTACGGCTACCTGCACTCCATGGAGGACCACGCGGTGGCGAGACTGCAGATGAAGGAGAAGGATCACTTCATCGAGGGTCTGGAGTTCGCCGGCGCGCACGGCATGAGCGGCGACGGCATGGGCCCGCAGATCACCAACGGCCGCGCGGCCGCCAAGGGCGTGAAGGAAGACATGGAAAAGAAAGGGAGGCTGTGAGAAATGAGTATCAAAGTCAAAGGCTTTCTGCAGGACGTAGGCGGGGCCTCCCGCGTCACCAAGCTGAGAGAGGAGAACTTCGCCAAGGGTTCCCCGATCCCCGATCCCAGGGACCCCATCCGCGAGATGGCGGACAAGCTGCACCCGGAGCACATGCTCTTCAAGGTGGTGGACATCCGCGAGGCCTCTCCCAGCTCCCGCATCTTCCGCTTTGAGTCCGCCGACGGGCATATCCCCGTGTTCCAGTCCGGCCAGTATGTGAACTTCCGCCTGAAGATCGGTGAGAGCCTGCTCTCCCGTCCCTACACCATCTCCTCCGCCCCCTATGAGGCGCGGACCGAGCACCCCTTCTTTGAGATCACCGTGCGCCGCAACGTCCCCTATCTCGTGCCCGACTACCTGTTCGAGAACGTCAAGGTCGGCGACACGCTGGAGGGCGCGCTGCCCTTCGGCTTCTTCTACTGGGAGCCCCTGCGCGACAGCAAGGAGATCGTGGCCCTGGCCGGCGGCTCCGGCATCACGCCCTTCCACTCCATGGCGAAGGAGATCGCATACGGCAAGATGAAGGGCTGCAAAATCACGATCCTCTACGGCTCCGTGAAGGCAAACGACATCGTCCTCAAGAAGGAGCTCGACGAGATCGAGAAGGCCTGCCCCGACGTGAAGGTCGTCCACGTCCTGTCCGACGAGCCGGACTGGCCCGGCGAGAAGGGCTTCATTACCCGGGAAATCATCGAGAAGTACTCCACGCCCGACTGCAGCTACATGTTCTGCGGGCCGCTGGCCATGTTCCGCTTCGTCAAGAAGGCGCTGGATGAGATGGGCATCTCCGGGCGCCGCTTCCGCCATGACGTGGTCAACAACCCGGCCGACGTCTCCACCCTGCCCGGCTACCCCAAGGGCACCGAGAAGAAGACCTTCAAGATCACCGTGCTGCGCGGCATCCATGAGGACGTGATCGAGGCGAAGGCCTCCGAGCCCGTGGCCGTGGCGCTGGAACGCAGCGGCATCGCCATCGACACCCACTGCCGCAACGGCGAGTGCGGCTTCTGCCGCAGCCATCTGCTCGAGGGCGAGATCTTCGTCTCCCCCATCGGCGACGGCAGACGGCGCATGGACAAGGAGATGGGCTGGTTCCACGCATGCTCCTCCTGGCCGCTGACGGATCTGAAGATCAAGATCCCCATCATGTGATTTCCCTTTCTGCGGGATGCTGCCATTCTCGGGCCGGGCTTATTCGCCTCGGCCCGACAATGGCGCGGCTGCGGTAATTCCGGCCTGCCTGTTTCCGCCCCCGGCGGCGGCAGGCCGCAATTCCTCCTGGCCGCTGACCGATCTGAAGATCAAGATCCCCATCATGTAAGACAGTTTCAGCACGCCCTGCCAAATGGCAGGGCGTGCTGTATGCAAAAGGCATCATTGCATTGTCATCCTGAGCGAAGCGAAGGATCTCGCCCCCCCGGCGCAGGATCGAATGCTTTGAGATCCTTCGTCACTCCGTTCCTCAGGATGACAGTTCTATTTTTGCTTGCAATACCCCCACTTTTTTAGTATCATGGAGAGTAGAAAACATATCGCAAGGAGTATCGCCATGAGCAAGAAGCTGTATGTCGTCTCCGGACCCTCCGGGGCCGGGATCTCCGATATCGCGGCGGCCGTGTTCGCCGCGAGGGAGGACGTCTGTGCCGTGACGCCCATCACCGCCCGCAAGATGAAGGAGGGTGAGGTGGACGGCGTGGGCTTTTTCTTCTACGATCTTGAGGGCTGGAACGCGCTGAAGGAGTCCGGCGACATGCTGGAGTGTACCGAATTCGCCGGCAACGACTACGGCACCTCCCGCCGCCTCGTGGAGGAGAAGCTGAACGAGGGAAAGCATGTGCTCCTGAATCTGGAGGTCGAGCGGGCCGCCCAGATCAAGAAAAACATGCCCGAGGCTGTCTGCGTGTATATCGAGCCCTCCCCCGCCGTGCTCCGCACCCGCTATGAGGCCATTGCCCGCAGCCCCTTCGAGGTCCCGGTCCGGCTGGAAACGGCGGACAAACAGCGCGCGCTCTCATCCTTCTCTGACGCGCGCATTGCGAGCGACGATCTGGACGCCGCCGCGGCGGAGCTCAGCGCCCTGATCGCCGATTGACGGGAAAGTAAACGTAACGGTCATAGGAGTGGCCCTTGTCCCCGCCCGCCAGAACAATAATGATTATCGGATGGCGAAATCAATCGAGGATTCGATTGATTTCGCTGCCAAACAACAAGTTTGGCAGCGAATGATTCTTTGAATCATTCGCCCCGCTGTTTTGCTGCGCCGCAAAGCGGCGCGGCGAAAAGCTTTTTGGCTTTTCGCCATCCTATAGTCATTATCGCGCCATTCGAAGCAAAAGGTGCGGCGAAATCGCAGGAAATTGCGATTTCGCCGCACCTTTTTCATGTAATAGTGACATCGTCGCCGGGTGACCGCAAGGGCACAAGGCGCCCCTGCGGCGTGATTGCCTCCGTTACCAGATAAAATTCGATTTGAGCATCTCACCGTTGTCGATGAGCAGGTCCTCGCCGGTCATGGAGCGGTTAACGACCGTGAGGAAATACGCGAGCTCCGCGATCTCCTCCGCCTCGCACCACTTTCCCAGCAGGGTCTCGTCCAGTACCGCGCGGTACAGCTCCTCGCTCTCGAGAATGTGGCGGTTGGCGGGCGTGATGACGCCGCCGGGCGAGATGCTGTTGACCGTGACGCCGCGCTTCGCCTCCGCGAGGGCGAGATTCTTCATGTAGCCCACGATCCCCGCCTTGCTCGCCACATAGAGCGGGAACTCCGCGCCGTTGCGGGCGGAGGCGGAGGCGATGAAGAGAATGGCGCACAGCTTCTCGCAGGGGCGGAAATGCTCGGCAAAGTGGATGGTCCCGGTCAGGTTGACCGCGATGGCGTCCTTCTCCTCCTGCGTGCCGGCGCTGCAGATCAGGATCTCCGTCTCCGGCAGCTCCGGCAGCTTTTCGTCCCGGATGTCGCAGACGAAGTGCCGGTAGGCGGGGTGCGTGATCGCGCTCACGCTCAGATCAATGCCGCAGACGCTGTGGCCCTCCCGCAGAAACTTCTCGGCGATGGCCCTGCCGATCCCGCTGGCCGCGCCGCTGACGACGATATTCATGGCATTCTCCTCATAAATCAGGGTCACGCGGGGCGCTCCCGCTCGTTCATGATCCTCTTTGCGATCCGGTAACCCATCGGGGAAAACAGCACCTCGAACAGCAGCTCCATCACCGCGCCCGTCAGCGCGCAGGTGAAGCACTGCAGCAGCGTCCAGCCGAAGAACAGCCTGCTGACCAGCAGCGCGAAGATCAGATTGTCCGCAAACTGCGCCAGAAAGGTGGAGACATAGGACTGCAGCGCGAAGGATCCGAAGCTCTCCCTCTCCTTGAGCAGCTTTCCGATGCCGTAGTGCAGGAAGTTGTTCAGGACCGCCGACGCGATGAAGGCGGCGGAGCTGCCGAGGATGATGAACCAGGTGCCGGCGAAGGTGTTGTCCAGCGCGGTGTTGATGATCGCCTCGCTTCCGTCCACAAAGCTCTCGCCCCAGACGCCGGGGATGCGGCTGGCCAGGAAGAAGACCAGCGCCATCAGCAGGTTCAGCAGCAGCGCTGCAAGGGACATGCCGGTGGCGGCCCGGGGGCCGTAGCAGTGCGTCAGCACGTCCATGGACAGGAAGGTCAGCCAGGAAAACAAAATCCCGCAGTCCAGTGCGAGCCAGTCGAGCCCGGTGTTGATGCTCTTGTTGGCCAGCAGGTTCATCCCCACGACGGAGAGGACCAGCAGCGTCACAAGCACGGGCGGGGCGGTGCGCAGCAGACGGCGGAATTCGGACATAAACTTTTTCATGGATACGCTTCTCCTTGTTTTTTTCAGGTGGTTGTCAAGAAACACCTTTATTCGCTTTGCCGTCTTCCGACGGCTTGTGAAGCATACCACAGAACGGAGAAAAAAGCAAGGACGATTCCTTTCTCTCTTTGCGGATCGAAAAAGAGATCCTTCGCTGCGCTCAGGAAACGTATATACGGAAACAAGCCGCCGGAGACCGGCGGCTTGTTTGACTATGATACGTTGCAGCGGGGGCGTCCCCCTGCGGATCAGTGATGACCGTGGGCGGGATAGTGGATGTGCAGCAGCTCGTGGGCGCGGCCCTTGAGCAGCTCGTCATACACATAGCCCAGCGCGGGGTTCTGCTGCGGGATCTTCAGCTCGCAGGCGTCATCCGCCTTGAAGATGGCCTCAAAGCGCTCGGCCTTGCGGGCATTGGAGGCGGGGGGCTGTCCGCCGCCGCCGATGCAGCCGTTGGGGCAGGCCATGACCTCGATGAAATCGAAGTACTCCTCGCCGCTCTCGACCTTCTCGATCAGCTTGTCGGCGTTGCCGAGGCCGTTGGCCACCGCGATGCGGAGCTTCAGATCGCCCGCGGCGACTTCAAAGGCCTTGATGCCCTCCAGGCCGCGCACGCCGCATTCGGCGATGGTCTTGAGGGTCTCGGGGGAGGCGTCGTCCAGCACGCGGCGGATGACCGCCTCGGTGACGCCGCCGGTCACGCCGAAGATGACGCCGGCGCCGGTGTAGTCGCCCAGAGGGCTGTCGGGTTCGGAGTCGGGCAGGTTCTTGAAGTCGATGCCGGCGGCCTTGATGAGGCGGGCCAGCTCGTCCGTGGTCAGGACCAGGTCGATCAGACGCTTGCCGTCCTTCTCGAGCTCGGGGCGCTGGGCCTCAAACTTTTTGGCGGTGCAGGGCATGATGGCGACGGAGTAGACGTCCTCGTCCTTGAACTGCTGACGGATCAGGGCGCCGAACATCTCCATCGGGCTGCCGCAGGTGGAGACCTGGGGCATCAGATGGGGATGGGCTTTTTCCACATGCTGGATCCAGCCGGGGCAGCAGGAGGTGAACATCGGGAGCTTGTCTCCGTTCTTGACCTTCTCCAGGAACTCCGCGCTCTCCTCCATGATGGTCAGGTCGGCGGTCAGGTTCGTGTCATACACCACGTCGACGCCGAGGCGCTTGAGCGCGGTGACGAGCTTGCCCGTGACGGGCTCGCTGGCGGGCATGCTGAACTCCTCTGCCAGACCGACGCGGACGCTGGGCGCGAACTGCACGACGACCTTCTTCTTCGGGTCGTTGAGCATCCGCCACATCTCGGGGATCTGGTTGTTGATGGTGATGGCGCCGGTCGGGCAGACCGCGGCGCACTGGCCGCAGCCGACACAGCCGGTCTCGATCAGCGTCTTGCCGAAGCCGGGGGCCACGACGGCCTTCTTGCCGCGCTTGGTGAAGTCGATCGCGCCGATGTTCTGCACCTCGGCGCACATGCGCACGCACAGGCCGCAGAGGATGCACTTGGAGGGGTCTCTCGTGATGCTGGGAGAGGAGACGTCCAGCGGGGCGCGGGAATAGGTGTTCTCGGTAAAGCGCGGCTCGACGACGTTGTAGCGGTGCGCGTACTCCTGCAGCTTGCAGCGCCCGCTCTCGTCGCAGGTTAGGCATTCGGCCCGGTGGCTGCTGAGCAGCAGCTGCAGCGTGGTGTGACGGCTGTCGAGCACCTTCTTGGTGTGGGTGTAGACGACGAGGCCGTTTCTCGGCTGCATGGAGCAGGCGGCGTCCATGACGCCCTTTTCGTTCTCCACCAGACACAGGCGGCAGCCGCCATAGATGGAGAGATTCTCGCAGTAGCAAAGCGAGGGGATGTCGATGCCGTTTTTCCTGGCGACCTCGAGCACGTTGCGCTCATTGGTAAACGGGCATTCGATGCCGTCGATGATCATTTTCTTTTCTGCCATGACTTATCCCTCCTTGATGGCGCCGACCGGGCAGTTGGCTTTACAGGTACCGCACTTGATACACTTGGTCGTGTCGATGACGTGCTGATGGCGCACGGTGCCGGTGATGGCGTTGACCGGGCAGTTGCGCGCGCACTTGGTGCAGCCGATGCACTTGTCGGTGATCACGTACTGCGCAAGCGCCTTGCAGGTGCCGCAGTGGCAGCGCTTGTCGCGGATATGCTCGACATACTCCTCCTCGAAGTTCTGCAGCGTGGAGAGCACGGGGTTCGGAGCCGTCTTGCCCAGGCCGCAGAGAGAAGAGGTCTGGATCATCTTGGCAAGGCTTCTCAACTCGTCGATATCGCTCATGCGGCCGCTGCCGGTGGTGATGCGCTTGAGGATCTCGTTCATGCGCGTGGTACCCTCGCGGCAGGGGGTGCACTTGCCGCAGGATTCCTCGCAGATAAAGTTCATGAAGAACTGCGCGATGTTGACCATGCAGCTGTCCTCGTCCATGACGACCAGACCGCCGGAGCCGATGATCGCGCCGACCTTCTTGAGCGAGTCGAAGTCCATCGGCAGGTCCAGATGCTCCTCGGTCAGGCAGCCGCCGGAGGGACCGCCGATCTGCACGGCCTTGAACTTCTTGCCGTTTTTGATGCCGCCGCCGATGTCATAGACGACCTCGCGCAGCGTCGTGCCCATCGGGACCTCGATGAGGCCGGTGTTGACGACGTTGCCGGTCAGGGCGAAGGCCTTGGTGCCGGAGCTGCCCTCGGTGCCGACGGAGCGGAACCAGGCGGCTCCCTTCTTGATGATATCGGGGACGTTGGCAAAGGTCTCCACGTTGTTGAGGCAGGTGGGCTTGCCGAAGAGGCCCTTGTCCACGCTGCGGGGGGGCTTGGTGCGCGGCATGCCGCGGTTGCCCTCGATGGAGGCGGTCATGGCCGAGCCCTCGCCGCAGACAAAGGCGCCGGCGCCCTTGTTGATATGCATGTGGAAGCTCTTGCCGCTGCCGAGGATATCGTCGCCGATGATGCCGTACTCCTCCGCCTGCGCGATCGCGATCGTCAGACGGGAGACGGCCAGCGGATACTCCGCGCGGACGTAGATGTAGCCCTCGGTGGAGCCGGTGGCCACGCCCGCAATGATCATGCCCTCGAGGATCTTGTGGGGGTCGCCTTCCATGCAGGAGCGGTCCATGAAGGCGCCGGGGTCGCCCTCGTCGCCGTTGCAGACGATGTACTTGACAGGCTCCTCGGTGTGGGCCGCGACCTGCGCCCACTTCTTGCCGGTCGGGAAGCCCGCGCCGCCGCGGCCGCGCAGACCGGAGTCGGAGACCTCGGCGATGACTTCCTCGCCCGTCATCTCAAACAGGGCCTTGGTGAGCGCCGTGTAGCCGCCGATGGAGAAGTACTCCTCGATGCTCTCGGCGTCGATGTGGCCGCAGTGCTCCAGCACGCGGCGGGTCTGCTTCTTGTAGAAGGGGATGTCCTCCTGCCGCTTGTAGAGCATGCCGTCCTGATGGTAGCCGAGGCGCTCGATGAATTCGCCGCCGAGCAGGGTCTTCTCGACGATCTCCTGCACGTCCTCGGCGTGGACCTTGGTGTAGAGCCAGCCTTCCGGCTCGATGCGCACCAGCGGGCCCATCTCGCAGAAGCCGTGGCAGCCGGATTTCTTGATGCCGGTGGCGTCGCCGCCGCAGCCCTCGTTGAGGGAGAGCTCATAGGGGGCGCCGTGCGCGGCCATCTGGGTTTTCAGCTCCTCGAACACGGCAAGGTTGCCGCCGGCGGTGCAGCCGGTGCCGCAGCAGACGAGGACCTTGCGTTTCTCCCGTGCGCGCGCCTGAATGAACTTCTCCTGCAGGGCGCGGAATTCTTCCAGATTCTTGATTCTTTCCCGCATAACTCAGGCCTCCTCTTTCAGCTGCTCGACCAGGGCCCTGGCCTTCTCCGGCGTCATGGCCGCGTGAACGGTGTCATTGACCATCACCACGGGGCTGAGGCCGCAGGCGCCGAGACACGAGACGATCTCCAGCGTGAAGAGCCCGTCGTCCGAATTCGGCTTCTGCTCGCTCGTCCCCGTCGCGTCGTAAAGCGCCTGCAGAACGTTGCTGCTCTTGCGAACGTGGCAGGCTGTGCCGCGGCAGACCTTCATCACATACTTGCCCTTGGCGTCCAGGGAGAAGTTGCCGTAGAATGTGGCGACCCCGTAAAGTTTGGACTCGCTCATGCCGACCTTTTCGGCGATGTACTCCAGCGCCTCCTGCGGCAGATAGCGGTACTGCTCCTGAACATCCTGCATGATAGCGATGATCTTGCTCTTGTCGCTGTCGTGCTTCTCCAGCACAGAGTCAATGAACCGGAGATCCATGTTTTCCAAAGCTATCTCATCCTTTCTTTTATCTTACATTTAGACAAAGGGCATAACGCTGTTCATATAATACTATGAAAAACGCAGTAAGGCAAGCCTAACTTGTGATTTTTCTGTCAATACTTAAAATATTCCAACCATCCGCTCTGCAGGAAGGCAGGCTCCGGGCTTGACAAAGGGCTGACAGACGGATACAATAGCAGCGACCGAACCGTGAGCGCCGCTTTCGGCGAGGTATTATCGATTCTACTGACGCCGAAACGAAACTTGAGGCGAAAGGCTGAACAGAAGGAGCGCTGTGCGCCCTGCCGCCATGCCTTTCGGCATGGCTTTTTGTTTTGGCGGGAAAGGACAGACATGGAAAGCAGGATCGCGGCGATCTCCATCATCGTCGAGGACCCGGACTCGGTCGAGGCGCTCAACGGCGTGCTGCACGAGTATTCGGCCTACATCCTCGGGCGCATGGGGATCCCCTATCGGGAAAAGAACATCAGCATCATCTGCCTTGCGCTGGACGCCCCCGCGGACACGGTCAACGCCATGACCGGCAAGATCGGCCGGCTCAGCGGCGTCAGCGTGAAAGCGGTCTACTCCCGCGCATAATCACAGCTTTTATCTGAACTGAGAAAGGATCAACAACATGAAAAACAAACGCAACATCGTCATGATCGCCCTGCTGCTGGCGCTCTGCCTGCTCTTCTCCGCCTGCGGCTCGAAGAGCGCGGCGCAGACCACCCCCACCGAACAGCCCGCTGCCGAGGCGGCGCCCGCGGCCGAGGCGGCGCCCGCGGCCGAGGCGGCCCCTGCGGAAGCGCCCGCGGAGACGGAGGCCGCCGGCACGGACGCCGTGCGCGTCCTTGTGCTCAACGGGACCACCGGCTTCGGCATGGCCGGGCTCATGGCCGAGAGCGCCGAGGGCAATGCCGCGCTCAACTACAGCTTCGGCGTGGAGACGGACGCCTCCAACATCTCCGCCGCGCTCATCAGCGGCGAGTGCGACATCGCCGCCCTGCCGACGAACGCAGCTTCGGCGCTCTACAACAAGACCCAGGGGCAGGTGCGCGTCCTCGCGCTGAACACCCGGGGCGTGCTCTATCTCATGTCCGACGGGATGATGGACCTGAAGAGCTTCGCCGATCTCGACGGCAGGACCGTCTATGTCCCCGCGCAGAACCCCAGCTTCATCTTCTCCTACCTCTGCCAGGCTAACGGCGTGAACGTGACGATCGACAACACCTACGCCCAGCCCGCGGAGCTGAGCGCGGCCCTCGCCTCCGGCCAGGTCTCTCTGGCCGTGCTGCCTGAGCCCATGGTCACCGCCACCATCATCAAAAACACCGACCTGATGCTCAACCTCGACCTGACTTCCGAGTGGAACAAGGTCGCCGAGCCGGGCAGCCTCGTGCAGGGCTGCGTCGTCGTGCGCAGCGAGTTTGCCGACACGCACCCGGAGGAGCTGGCTACGTTCCTCAAGGAGTATGAGGAGTCGGTCAATCTTCTGAACACCGACGTCACCGGCGCAGCGCAGAAGATCGAGGCGGCGGGGATCTTCCCCCAGGCCGTCATTGCCGAGAGGGCCATCCCCCACTGCAACGTCTGCTTCGTCACCGGCGAGCAGATGAAGGCAGAGCTCTCTGCCTTCCTGAAGATCATGTTCGAGGCCGCGCCCCAGTCCATCGGCGGCGCGCTGCCCGGGGATGATTTCTACTGCATCTTAAAATGAACAGCCGGGAACAGAGTCTCCCGCTCAAAGCCGCCGTCTGCCTCTTCTGGCTGCTGCTCTGGGCACTCGCGGCGCGGCTCGTGGGGCAGGAGCTGCTGCTCCCCTCTCCGCTGCAGGTCCTGCGTCGGCTCTTTGCGCTCGCGCTCAGCCGGGACTACTGGAGCATGATCGCAAGCAGTCTGCTGCGGGTGCTGGCGGGCATCGTCGGCGCGGCGCTGCTGGGCGTGCTGCTGGCCATGCTCACGGAGTACAGTGCCCTTGCGAGGGCGCTCCTCTCCCCCCTGATGACGCTGGTCAAGAGCACCCCGGTCGCCTCCTTCATCATCCTCGCGCTGGTCTGGCTCGGGCGCAGCGTGCTGCCCGCCTTCATCTCCGGGCTGATCGTGCTGCCCGTCGTCTGGGCCAACGTCTCCGCCGGGATCGCCGGGCGGGACGCGCAGCTGCTGGAGCTCGCGCAGGTTTATGCCCTGCCGCGCGGGCGTATCCTGCGCCGGATCACGCTCCCCTCCGTGCTGCCGCATTTCCGTGCGGCGCTCTGCTCCGCGCTGGGACTCGGCTGGAAGGCCGGGATCGCCGCGGAGGTGCTGACCGTGCCGCGCAGCTCGATCGGCCGGATGATCTACGAGTCCAAGCTGTATCTGGAGACCACTTCCCTCTTTGCCTGGACGCTCACGGTCATCCTCCTGAGCCTCGTGATCGAGCGCCTGCTGCTCCGGCTCGTGCGGCAGATCGGCAGGAAAGGCGGTGCGGCGGATGTTTGAGTGGAGAGACGTCAGCGTCTCCTTCGGAGAGAAAAGTGTCCTGCGCGGCTGCAGCATCTCCGGGGCAGACGGGGCGCGCATCGCGCTGATGGGTCCCTCCGGCTGCGGGAAAACCACGCTGCTGCGCGTGGCCCTCGCCCTGCAGGAGCCCGACAGCGGCAGCTTCCGCAGCGACGCGGGGCGGATCGCCGCCGTCTTTCAGGAGCCGCGGCTGCTCCCCTGGCTAACGGCCGCGGAGAACGTGAATCTGGTCCTGTCCGACGGCCCCGAGACGCTCTCAGATGTGCGTGAATGGCTCGCGCGGCTGGGGCTCGGCGACGCGTCGGCGCTCTACCCGCGCGAGCTCTCGGGCGGGATGCAGCAGCGCGTGTCCATCGCCCGGGCGCTGGCCTGCGCGCCGGAACTGCTGATCCTCGACGAGCCCTTCCGCGGTCTGGATCAGGAGCTGCGCAATAAGGTCATGGCCCTCATCCGCCCGCTGTCCTTCCGCTCGGGCCTGCTGCTCGCCACGCACAGCGCGGAGGAGGCCGAGGCTCTCGGCTGCCGGATCCTCCGCTGGCGGGACGGCACGTTTGTCGAATAAATACGATTTGGGGAGACCGCTTTCCGGTCTCCCCTCAAGCTGTCGACAGGAAGTCGACAGCTTGAGGAGCGAAAAACGGAACTGTACAAACAGTTCCGTTTTTCGCGTAGATTGGGCGTGAAGAGGGGCATACCCTCCCCTCTTCACAATCACCCCATGCCTGTCCAAGCTTGTCCGCGCAATTATTTCGCAGCCTTCGGGGGAAACCGCTTTCCGGTCTCCCCCTTTTCTCTGATATCGGGAAACGCTTGACGCGCTCTCCCAAAACCTGTAAAGTAGCACCAGAACGAATCTTTCAAAACGGGAGGCGGGAACATGTTTGAACTCATTGAGCTCACCGACAGGACCAGTTATATCCAGAGCCCGGCCAAGATCGGCCTTGTAAGGCTCGACGGCGGCGAGGTCTGTCTGATCGACAGCGGGAACGACAAGGACGCGGGGCGGAAGCTCCGCCAGATCCTGGACCGGAACGGCTGGAAGCTGCGGGCCATCTACAACACCCACTCCAACGCCGACCACATCGGCGGCAACAAATACCTGCAGGCCCAGACCGGCTGCAAAATCTACGCGCCGGGGATCGACTGTGCCTTCACGCGGCATCCGCTGCTCGAGCCCTCCTTCCTCTACGGCGGCTTCCCCTGCAAAGACCTCAGGCACAAGTTCCTGATGGCGCAGGAGAGCGACGCGGAGTATCTGACGGACGCAGCGCTGCCGGAGGGCTTTGAGAGCATCCCCCTGCCCGGCCACTTCTTCGACATGGTGGGCTACCGTACCCCGGACGACGTGGTCTTTCTGGCAGACTGCCTGTCCAGCCGGGAGACGCTGGAGAAATACCGCATCGGATATATCTACGATGTCGCCGCCTATATCCGCACGCTGGAGACGGTGAAAAGCATGCAGGCGAGGATGTTCGTGCCCTCGCACGCCGCCGTCACGGAGGACATCGCGGAGCTTGCGCAGTACAATCTCGACACGGTGTACGAGATCGCGGAGCGGATCGTGGCGCTGTGCGCGGAGCCGCTCCGCTTCGAGGCGGTTTTGCAGAAGCTGTTTGCGGTCTACGCTCTGACGATGAATTTTGAGCAGTACGTGCTGGTCGGCAGCACCGTGCGCGGCTACCTCTCCTGGCTCAAGGACAGCGGCAGACTGAGCGTGAGCTTTGAAAACGGCATGCTTCTGTGGCGCAGGGCCGGGTAAAAAAGAGCGCGGCATAGTGATATGCCGGCAGCGGCTGTTTGGATCGTCAGAGAGGAGAAAGACATATGAACGCGATCATCGAATCCCTCCACAAACGCAAATCTGTCCGGGTATATACGGAACAGGACATTTCCGAAGAAACCGTGCAGGCCATCCTGACCGCCGCCGCGCAGGCGCCGACCCCGGGGAACCAGCAGCTGTACAGCATTGTGCGTGTTACGGACCCGGCGCTGAAGCATCGCCTGAGCATTTCATGCGACAACCAGCCCTTCATTGAAAAATCCAAACTTGTCCTTGTTTTCTGCGCCGACTGCCTGAAGTGGTATAACGCTTTCAAAGAAGGCGGGTGCGCTCCGAGAAAGCCGGACGTGGGCGACCTGCTGCTGGCTGTGAGCGATGCCAACATCGCGGCGCAGAACGCGGTCGTTGCGGCCGAGGCCCTGGGCGTCGGCTCCTGTTATATCGGGGACATCATGGAGAATATCGAGACGCAGCGGGAAATACTCGGCCTTCCGAGGTATGTTTTTCCGGCCGCAATGGTGGTGTTCGGATACCCGACCGACCAGCAGAAGGCCCGCGAAAAGCCGCGGCGTTTCGATTTGCGGTTCATCGTGTCCGAGAACGGTTATCACGAGCTGAGCGCCCCGGAACTGCGGGAGATGTTCGCCGAGAGGATCGGCGCGCGGTCTTACGAAGATTGGATGAACGCCTTCTGTGAACGCAAATACAACTCTGATTTTTCGAGGGAAATGTCCCGCTCCGCGCGGAAGGTTTTAGAGGATTTTGAGGATTGAAAGGCAAGAGGCCGCATCGTCAGGAGAAGCTCGAACCGCTCCGTTTCCGTCAAGCATGACGAAAACTGCGCTATGCTCCCTCCTTCTTCCTCTCCGAATCAAAACCGCTTCGCTGGGTTTTGATCCGGATAAGCTCCGCTGAAACGCATGGGGAGGGTTTGGGAGGGATGGGCTTCCCCTCCCATAAATTTGAGCGAAGCGGATCTTCGCGCGGCTGCGCGGCGCTGAACGAGGAGCAACAAGGGAGAGGGTATCTTTCGATACCCTCTCTCTTGTTGGTCCGAGTGACTGGATTTGAATTCCTTTACAGGAATTCATACGAACAATTATCGTGTCAATCCATATCAATTCGTACATAAATCAGTGAAAACCAGTACCTGTCAGTTCGTATGATTCAAGTGTTTGGATGCCGTAAGGGTCAAAAATATGGTCAGGCTCTTCCCCCGGTCGGTAATAAGATTTAAATGAACGATACTATGGAATCCGATGCTTCCGTGTCTTTCCTCCGCAGACCGAGTGAAAGTGGTCACTGCTCCCTCTATTCCTTGCACGCAACAAATAAGCCTATCTTGATAGACGCCCGCGGCTCCCTCGGAGCAGCGGGCTATTCTTTTGAAATGTATTCTTTCGCAGGTAATCTCCGTTCATTTGAAACCTCCCGCCCTCATTTTGCGTTTATATCTATGAAAGGGTATTCCTGCGTTCGTGTATCAAAATCCGGCGTTTGTGCTCTTTCACTGGATTTGCCGAGGGAGGACGGATATGATCGGGTCGATACAGCTATGATTGCCGTGCTGCACTCCCCAGCGTAGCAACCGCAAAATACGGCAAAAGCAATCCCCGAATCATTCAAGAATGAATTGGATCATCAATAATGTATGGAGGGTCAACCTATGAAACAGAGAATTATGGCGGGACTCCTGCTCCTGTGCCTGGCGCTGAGCCTCTGCGCCTGCGGAAAGAAGGAAGAAACGACGGCTTCGGTTCCGGGCGTCGACGCGCAGAGCGGCGCCTGGATCGGGCAGGGCGGATGCTTCACGGCGGAGCGTGCCAGGATGCCAAAAGGCGCGCTGGCTGTCGGAGAATATGAGGGCGAACTGTATGCGCTCACGATGGGAATGGAGTTCTGTTCCCTCTGCAGGGGCGAGACGGAAATCAAACGACTCGATGGGCATATTTATGATGCCTGTGCCGTGAAAGAGGGCTTCTGGCTGAACGAGGATCTCTATGAGGATGGCCGGGCAAGCCAGAAACTGTCGCTGCTTTCCTTCACCGGCGAGACGATGCGGCAGCTTACGCTTACGCCGCCGGATGGCACGATTTTGCGCAAGATGTACGTCACTGACAGTCGAATCTGCTTTAACAGCAGTGACGCACTTTTGCTCTATGATCTGGACGGGACCCTCAAGGCGAGCATCCCGCACGGCGAGTGGCAGGGAGAGCTCCTCATGGGCGGCGACGGCGCGGTGTATTATCTGGAGGACGGCGCGGTCTATGCGATCAACGAGGAGAACGCGCGCGTGGAGCCGCTCTTTTCCCTCGAGCAGGGAACGCTCAGCTGCGGCGATGGGGAAACGCCGTTTTTCCGGATTCAGAGCGAGGGCATCTATCGTCTGCACCCTGACGGGAGCGCAGCCCCGCTGGTTTTGTGGGAAGAATGCGGGCTTGCGATCAGCGGCGTGAGCGAAGTGCTCGCGCTCGACGGCGGCCGCTACCTGCTCACGGGCGAGAACATTACGCCGCTGCTTCTCTCTCCTGCTGCACCGTCGGAAATCAAGCCGCGCGTGATCCTGACGCTCGGCGTCTTGCCGGCCGACCCCCGCGTCCTTCAGTTTTCCTCTGTGAGTGCCGCAGTGAGTGCCTTTAACGCCGAGAGCCCGGATCTCACCATCAAGCTTGAAGACCTCACTGACGGCGGCACATTCACAGTAGAGGCGGCGATTTCCCGACTCAATACGAGGATCGCTGCGGGAGACGGGCCGGACATGCTTTTCTTCCAGCAGGGGCCGGGGGCACTCTCGCCTTTCCCTTTGATCCATCAGGGGCTACTGCGGGATCTCAGCGTCGATGTGGAGGCGGATCCCGATATGACGCTTGCGGATATCCTGCCAGCCGAGGCCATTGCGCGGGACTGTGGCGGCCTGTATCTTCTGGCGGAATCCTTCAGCATCGACAGCCGCGTCGGGCTGAAATCACGCTTCGGGGATCGCTGGGGTTGGCGCTTTGATGAGTATCTGGAAATGGATCGCAGCCGCCCGGAGGACTCGCTTCTCATGTACAACATCACGCGCGACTATTTTCTGGAGCAGTGCGCTGCCCGTTTTGCGCGCTCTGCGATCGACTGGAAAAGCGGCACCTGCGATTTTCAAAACCGTGCCTTTGCAGATCTGCTGGAGACCAGTAAGAGCATCAGGGAAAACCCGGAAGATCCGAATAACATGGTCTTTGGCCTACCGTGGACGATGCTGCACGACGGCTATCTGCTTACTGACGCTGTTTTTATCAATTCTGTCGGCAGTCTTGCGGTTTATCGCCAGAGTCTCGGAGAAGATTTCAGCGTCATCGGCTGGCCAACACCGGACGGAAGCTGCGGCAGTGACTTCCGGCTTTCCGAGCCGATCGCCGTGCTCACTGCTTCCAGACACCCGGCGGAATGTTGGCGCTTTCTCAAATACGTACTCACGCAATCAGAGCAGACACTGCCGTGCTATCGCCCTCTGCTGGAAGAGAGGATCGATGCGGCCAGAAACCGTACGGACGACAGCGAGCCGCTCCTGTATGCCGAAATGCTCAAGGGGCCGATCAGCGAAAGTGACGCGGCTCTTCTCACCGATCTGCTCGCCCATATCGAGCACACGACACTTTACGATCAGACGGCGCTGGACATAATCAAAGAGGAGAGCGCAGCTTGTTTCGGCGGGACGAGAAGCGCAGAGGAGACAGCGGCTATGGTACAAAGTCGAATCAGCATCTATGTGTCCGAGCGGCACTGAAGAATTCATAAGAGGACGGAGAATGAAACGATGAAACGAAGAATCCTTGCGGGGCTTCTGCTCCTATGCCTGGCATTAAGCCTCATCGCCTGCGGAAAAAAGAATGAGGCCGGGGCTGTCGAGCTGTCGGATAAAGAAGGAGAAACCGTTGAGGGATGGATTCCCTCCAAGATCGCCTTTCCCGACTGGCTCGCCGGCTCCACCGGCTGGGAGACGAATGGGGATACGATCTATTACAGTGGGTATACACCGGATAAGCAGCTTGTGGCCGCAGCTTACTCTGACGTCCGTTCTGTAACAGGTGGTACCAAATGAAAACATCCTATAAAGGGTCAAAATAAGGGTCAGCAAAATAACGCGGATTAAACATCTAACTATTTGGCGGTAAAACAGAGCGAAAATCGCCTGAAAAAGAAAAAAATCCGCATCATTTCTGATGCGGATTTGGTCCGAGTGACTGGATTTGAACCAGCGGCCGCAGCGGCGATGGACGCCGCCACGGTCGCAAAGCGGCCTTGATTGTATTGCAAGAGGCCGCTGGTGTACGAACCTTTCTTTCGGACCAAATAACAGGGAGAGCCTTTCGGCTCTCCCTGTTATTTGGTCCGAGTGACTGGATTTGAACCAGCGGCCTCTTGAACCCCATTCAAGCGCGCTACCATCTGCGCTACACCCGGATAGCTCAGGAGAAAGACGCTCCTTTGCGCTTCTTCTGTATATAAAGCCGAAGGCCCTTGGCCTTGGCGCCTGATTATATTAGCACAAAGCCTCGCCGAGGTCAAGCTTTATTTTCTCTTTTCCCGCATTTTTTTGAAAGCGCGGGCGGGGCAGTGTCTGCCCCGCCTCAAGCAGTCGACAAACTGTCGACTGCATAAGCAGCGAAAAAGGGAACTTCTTGAAAAGTTCCCCTTTTCGCATGGATTGAACGTGAAGAGGGGCATACCCTCCCCTCTTCACAATCTCCCCATGCGTCTCCAGCCTTGTCCGCACGGATTTGACTGCAGTCTGAGGCGGGGCCTTTTCTGCCCCGCCCGTTCTTTCATTCGGTAAAGTGGATATGGTTGTTGATGTGCTCCTCGCAGAAGCAGTGGTAGCCCGCGCAGCGGGAGCAGTAGCGGAATTCCAGCTCCGGGTTCGACACGTCCGTGCGGCCGCAGACGGCGCATTTATGACGGTAGAGCTGGTCACGCTGCTCGCGCCGGATGCGCTCGGACTCCCGTCGGAAATTCACGGCCTTGGCGCTCGGGCGCCGCGGGAGCATGCGCAGCAGATCGCCGCCGCAGAAGATAAAGAAGTTCAGCACCGCCACTACCGGCAGGAGATTGACCGGGAAGGGCATGGTCAGCACACCGTAGACGAAGAAGGCCGCGTCCAGAATGGCCAGCCATTTCATCTTCACCGGGATGATGAAAAACAGCAGCACCTGCATGTCGGGAAAGAGCGCCGCGAAGGAGAAGAACATCGACAGATACACGTATTCCGCGGTCAGCTGGATACGGATACCGGTGATGAAATAGATCAGGAAGCCGTAGAGCACGGTCAGGATCAGGCCGGTGAAGAAATAGATGGTGAACTGCGGCGTGCCCCAGTACTGTTCAAGCGTGGAGCCGATCCAGTAGTAGAAATAGATCGCGATCAGTGCCAGCATCCCGGTACTCGGCGGGATGAGGGCAAAAGAGATCAGCCGCCAGACCTGACCATGCAGCACCAGGTAGGGATCGAACACCAGGTAAGGCCAGACCCGTGAGTTCACGACGCCCAGCAGCCAGAAAGCGGCGTTGCCGATGGCGATGTACATCATCAGGCGCGGGATGCCGAAATTCGGATGCCTGGCGCAGAACCGCTCGATATAGCTTCTCGGATCTTTCATGGGGAGCTTCCTCCAAAAAGAAGGGCGACTGCGAAAGCCGCCCCTGCAGTTGTCTCTATCTTAGCCGATTTTCTCGGCAAAATCATGGCTTTTCTGTAACTTCTTCGGCGATCCCGGCAGTTTCTCCGCCCCCGGCGGGCACGCCGTCCCCTTTCGAGTAACCGTACTGCCCGCGGAAGCTGTCATCCCGCATGTAGAAGCGGTCGTCGCCCTTCCAGCCGGCGGCTACTGCCTGCATGTCCGGGTCGAAGATATAGTCCGCGCCGTCGATGCGGATCTCCACCCAGCCGTGCGGACGGTCGGGCGGGCGGGTCTGCCCCTCCTCCGCCTGTCCGTAGACCGTGCCGCTGTAAGCCCTCGCGTCGTAGCCGATGCAGCGGGCCAGCAGGCAGAAGGCCGCGGCGAAATTGTAGCAGTTGCCCTTGCGCTCGGTGAACATGGTCAGGGCTTCTTTATTCTCCCAGCCGGTCTCGCCCGGCTCGTAGGAGCTGCGACGCAGATAGCCGAAGTTCTCGGAGACATAGCAATACAGCGCGTGGAGCTTTTCCTCGTCCGTCATGCTCTCGTCGGTCTGCTCTTCCACAATTGTGTACAGCAGCTCGTCAAGCTCCGGATCACCGCTGTGATAGCGCCCGTCAGGCGTCGGCTCCGGCGTAGGCACGGGCGTTGGCTCCGGCGTAGGCACGGGGCTGGGCTTCGAGGTCGGGGCGGGCGTCGGCTCAGGCGTAGGCACGGGCGTTGGCGCAGAAGTCTCCGCCGGTGCGGGCGTCGGCACGAGGAATCGTGCCGCGCCGAGCTTTTCCGCCAGCAGCAGTCCGCCGAGCGTCAGCAGCAGAAGCAGCAGGATCGTCAGCTGGACCGGATGCCGCCGTCTTCTGTGCGGTCGGTTCATTTATTGATCTCCGCGTCCACCACGACCTGGGAATTGCCCTCTTTATAGGTATAAACCGTAAAGCCGTCGTAATAGAGGTTCACGTCCTCGCCCTTGCCCATGCAGCTGGGCGCGGCGTCCTCGGACTCCGGCTCGCCGATGGCGTCATAGAGCTCGGATACCGGGCGATCCTTCAGCTTGAGCGCCTTGCGCACGGCCTCCTCGATGGCGGCCTCCCTCTCGGTGAGCGGCGTCTCGGTCGCCTCCGGTTCGTCTTCGACGGCGGCCGCGCCGGGCAGGCTGGACTGCATATCGGCAGGCTTCTCTTCCGGGGCCTTTCCGCAGGCGAAGAGCGCCAGGGTCAGAACCAGGCAGAGCAGTACACAGATCATACGTTTGCGCATTATGGGATCCTCGTTTTCAGTATTGGTAACTTTGTTAATATAGCACATTTCCCGGGAAAATACAATACGGGCACAGGAAAACGCTCCGCCCGGCAGGCGGAGCGTTTTTCGCGGTCCGGCGAAGATTATTCGAAATGCTTCGCCACGTCCTCCAGATAGCGGCGGATGGGCAGATGCTGCGGGCACATCGCCTCGCACTGGCCGCACTTGATGCAGTCGCTGGCCTTGCCGAACTGCAGGGTGAGATTCGCGTAGTAGCTGCCCTGCGGCGTCCAGCCCTTCTCGGCGAGCTCCTGCAAGTCGGCGTTGTACAGGGAGTAATACTTGGGGATCGCGATATGCATGGGGCAGTTGACCGTGCAGTAGGAGCAGCCCGTGCAGGGGACGGCGATGCTCTCGTTGATGATCTCCGCCGCCTTTTTCATGAGCGCCAGCTCTTCGTCGTTGAGGGGCCGGAAATCCTTCATATAGCCGGTGTTGTCCAGCAGCTGCTCCATGTTGCTCATGCCGCTGAGCACGACCATGACGTTCTCCTGCGTCGCCGCGAAGCGGATGGCCCAGGAGGGCACGGACATCTCCGGCTCCCGCTCCTTGAACATCGCCTCGAGCCTGGCGGGCACCTTCGCAAGCGTGCCGCCCTTGACAGGCTCCATGACGATGACGCGCTTGCCGTGCTTGACCGCCACGTCGTAGCAGGCGTGGCTCTGCACGCCGAGGCTGTCCCAGTCGAGATAGTTGAGCTGCAGCTGCACGTACTCCATCTCCGGATGCTCGGTCAGCACCTTGTCCAGCAGCTCCGGCCCGTCGTGGAAGGAGAAGCCGACATGCCGCACGAGTCCCTGCCGCTTCTTCTCGAGTATGAAGTCCCAGCAGTTGAGCCGGTCGAAGGTCTGGATCGAGTGGGAATTGACGTCGTGCAGCCAGTAGTAGTCGAAGTAGCCCGCGCCGGTGCGCCTGAGCTGCTCCTGAAACAGCCATTCCCGGTCCTCCTCCCTGCGGAGCATATAGGCCGGCAGCTTGGTGGTCAGCGTGAAGCTGCCGCGCGGATGGCGCCTGACCAGCGCCTCGCGGGCCGCCTCCTCGCTCTTGCCGCCGCAGTACATCCAGGCGGTGTCAAAGTAGGTGAAGCCCTGCTCGAGGAAGCTGTCCACCATTTTCTTCAGCAGCTCCAGATCGACGCTGCCGTCGTCGTTGGCGTCCAGCAGCGGCAGACGCATCAGGCCGAAGCCCAGTTTCTTTTTCGGTGTCATGTGATCACTCCCGATTGTTGTGTTGTATTCAGTGTAGCATAAGCGTGTATATCCTACAAGGGATAATCCGATCTTTTCTCCGCAGCCCGCATCGTTCTCCCCCTTCGCTGAAAAAAGTCCTGGTTGAGAAAAAAATTATGTAAACAAGGCTTCCCTTTTACAATATATTGTGTTATGATATCTTTGTATTCTTATATGGTGTGCAACTATGATATGGGGTAGAGAACCATGGACAACAGACAGGGAATTCAAAACGAGATCATCGAGGGGCGCAACGCGGTCATGGAGGCGCTCCGTGCCGGCCGCGCCATCGACAAGCTCTTCATCAACAGGGGCGAGGTGGACAGGACGCTGGGCCACATCGCCTCAACCGCCCGGGACAAGGGCGTCGTGGTCGTCGAGTGCGACCGGCGCAAGCTGGACTTTATGAGCCAAACCCACGCCCACCAGGGCGTGATCGCCGTCTGCGCCGTGCGGGAATACTGCAGCGTGGACGATATCTTCGCCATCGCCGGGGAGCGTGGGGAGCTCCCCTTCGTCATCGTCTGCGACGAGATCAGCGACGGGCACAACCTGGGCGCGATCATCCGCTCGGCCGAGTGCGCGGGCGCGCACGGCGTCATCATCCCCAAGCGCCGCAGCGCGGGGCTGACCGCCATCGTGGACAAAGCCAGCGCCGGCGCTGCCGAGCACATGGCCATCGCCAGAGTCCCCAATCTCCCGGCGGCGATCCGGGAGCTCAAGGAGCGCGGGCTGTGGATCTACGGCACCGCAGCCGACGGGCAGAGCGACCTCTGGCACACCGATTTTACCGGGCCTCTGGCCCTGGTCATCGGCTCCGAGGGGGACGGCATGGGCCGTCTCGTGGCCGAGAGCTGTGATTTTATCGTGAGCCTGCCGATGAAGGGGCGCGTCAGTTCCCTCAACGCCTCCGCCGCGGCGGCGATCACGATGTATGAGATCCTGCGGCAGAGAAGCTGATCGTTCCGCGGGGACAGAGAGAAGAGGGATTGCATGGATCAGGACTTCTTCAGGGATATAGAGGCCTCGACGTTGAGCGTGGACGATATCCTGCGGGAGTTTTACGCGCAGGAGGAAACGGCTGAGCCGCCCCGCCCCGCACGGCGCGAGAGCCGCCCGGCGAGCGGGCCGCGGCAGGCGCCGCCGGCGGAACGGCCGCCCGTCCGCGAGACGGAGGACCCGCGGCCCTCCCCCACGAAAGACCGCGCGCCGAGCGCGGAAACGGAGAATCCTATGGAATACGAATCGGAAAAGGAACACAGCGGCGCGGCCGAAGGGCCAGGCGACCGGGAGCTTTTCGATCTGCTCGGCGGTCTCTTCCGCCGGGACGGCGACAGCGATGGTGAGATCCGCCCTGCCGGCGGAGATGCGGACAGCACGCCGGCGGAGACGGAGATCCCGGAGCCGCCGACGCCGCGGGACCCGTCCTCCGGCGGGCCTTCCCTGGAGGAGATCCTGCGCGAGTACGGCATCGGCGCCGCGGAAGAGCCCGAGAGCGAGCCTTCATCCGCGCAGCCGGAGGAGCCGCAGTTCTTCATGCCGAAGAAGCCGGAGCCTCGCGAGGAGGACAGAGCCAGCGCCGCGGAGTACGCGGCCTTCGCCGCCGGCGGCGCCTTGTCCCGCGGGGAGAAGAGCGGCTCCGTGTCCTCGATGGCCGACGAGGCGCTGCGCTATATGAGCTCGCTGAGCGCCGAGGATCTCGACCGGCTTGCCTCCGAACCCGTCCGCAAGCCCGTTTCGTCCAGAAAGGACGTCGGCGCGGAGCATTTCAACCTGAGCGGCAGGCAGGACAAGATGGTATTCGGCGACAGGGAGCTCGATCTGAGCCCGGACGACGACTATGTGCCGCCCGCCCAGAACGCGGAGCCCATCTATCACTGGACCGCCGGGGAGGAGGGGCTGGCCGAGGCGCCGGTGGAGAAGCCCAATCTGCTGCAGCGCATCAAGAGCTTCGGCGGCGGTCTCCGCAGGGACAGCCGGCGGCCGCTCAGGATGCCGGAGAAAACCGGCGCGGAGGAAGCGGCCGACGAAAGCGGCGAGGACGCTCCGTCCGAGGCCGCCGACGTGCAGGCCGAAGCAGACGCCGCCTCCGAAGACACGCGGATTTTCGACATACACGAGCGCGGGGCGTCAAACGGAGCGGCCGCAAAGCGGCCCGCCCCCGGCGACGACGCCTTCAACATCTCCTTTGACGACAACGATTCCCCCGCCGCGGACTACGCGCCCGTCGGGGACTACGCGCCCGAAGAATACGCCGGGGAAGACAGCCCCGCAGAGGAAGCCGAAATGCCCGCGGAGCCGACCGGGGACGCCGAAGAAGAGCCCGCGGCGCTCGACGGGGCCGCCGGGAAAGCGCCGGGAAAGCGCCGGAAGCGGAAGGAGCCGCCTCCCCTCGAGGGGGAGGTCCCGCTGGACGAAAACGGCGAATTTCCCAGCTTTACCCAGTATGTGGCCGGCCTGATCACCGGAACGCTCTTCCGCCTGCGCGGCGCGCCCGGCGAGCCCGGCTCGCTCACCATGGACACCGACGGCGAGGAGCTCGGCCCGGAGCTTACGCCGCTCGACGCCTCCCATTATTACGGCTCCTTCGTCCCCTCGCTGCGCCTGCGTTTCCGCATCGGCCTCGTGCTGCTGGCGATCCTGGCCTGGATCAGCCTCGGGCTGCCGGTCTCCGGCATGCTGCGCACCGCGCGCGTTGCCGCGGGGATGTGCCTTGCGCTGCAGCTGACCGTCATGCTGCTGAGTCTGGACGTGATCGCCAACGCCGCGGTCAATCTCGTGCGGCTGCGCTTCGGGGCGGATTCGCTGGCGGTGCTCTGCTGCGTGCTGACGAGCTTTGACGCGCTGGCTGTGGCGCTGGACGCCTTCGGCTCGCCGCACATGCCGCTCTGCCTGCTCTCGAGCCTGTCGCTCATGGGCGTGCTGTATTCGTCCTGCGTGTCTGCGCGCGGCCTGCGCAAGGCCCTGCGCGTGCCGTCCATCGCCAAGCACAGCAGCAGCGTGAGCGGCGAGATGGCGGCCAAAGGCAAGGGCCTGACCCTGCTCAAGACCGAGCGCCCCATCACCGGCTTCGTCCGCCGGATGGAGGAAGCTGCCCCCGACGAGACCGTCTTCCTGCGCGTATCTCCCGCTCTGCTGCTGCTGTGCCTGCTGCTGGCGGCGATCGTCGCCGGTGCCCGGCACGCGGGCGGCGACTTCCTGTACATCTTCACCGCGCTGCTCACGCCCGCGGTCCCGATCGCCTCGCTGCTCTGCTTTGCGCTCCCCTTCTTTGTCGGCTCCAACCGCATCTTCTACAGCGGCGCCGCCGTTGCCGGCTGGTCCGGCCTGCGCGACGTGGGCCGCAGCCAGAACCTGATCATCACCGACCGGGATCTCTTCCCGGAGGGCAGCGTGGAGATTGACAAGATCCGCATCTTTGCCGACGCGGAGCCCGAAAGGATCCTCTCCTATGCCGGGACCATGATCCTGGCCTCCGGCTCCGGTCTCGCCCCCTGCTTTGCGGAGCTCATGAACCGCAACGGCGGCACGATCCGCCATGCGGACCACTTCGAGCTGCTGCCCGGCGGCGGCATGAAGGCCATCATCGACGGCAGCACGATCCTCTGCGGCGGCACGGAGCTGATGCGGCTGATGAACGTGCGCGTCCCCTTCCGCCTCGTGGACAGCACGACGGTGCTGCTGGCGGTCGACGGCGTGCTGTACGGCATCTTCAACATGAAGTATACCGGCCAGCCGCAGGTGCGCAGGGCGCTGCAGGGCCTTATCCGCTCCAGCCGCCATCCGGTCTTCGCCATCCGGGATTTCAACGTCAATCCCGAGATGCTGCATGAGATCTTCGACATCGCCACCGACGGCTACGATTTCCCGCCCTATCTGGAGCGCTTCAAGATCTCCGAGCCGCCCGAGGGCTCCGAAGCCCCCGTCGCCGCGGTCATCTGCAAGGAGGGTCTCGGCTCCCTGTCCCAGATGGCCGACACCGGGCGCGGCATGTATCTGGCTACGCGCTTCAACCTGATCGTGACCCTGATCGCGGCGGTGGTCGGCGTCTTTGCGGTGTTCATCCGTTTTATGAACCTCGGCAGCGTGGGCATCGGCTTCCTGCTGCTGTTCGCGATCGTCTGGGCCCTGCCCGTGGCGGCCGCGAGCCTGGCTTTGAAATTCTGATCTGCAGACAAACAGGGACAGCGCCTGAGCGAAGTGCTCAGGCGCTGTCAGACTGTAGACAAACCTATACAGAGCAAGTCGGACTTGCATGGGGAGAGCGCGAGAGGGGATTGGGTATTCCCTCTCGCGTTTGATATTCTCAAAAATTCTCAAGGTGTCGACACTTTGTCGACACCTTGACAGCGCCTGAGCGAAGTGCTCAGGCGCTGTTGTTCTTATTCTTATTTCTCAGTCGCCGATCATGGACAGGGCCGCGGCGTACCAGTACTTGCCGCGCCGCACGAAGACCATCTGCTCGGCGTTGGCCTCCGAGGAGCTCACTTCCTCCACCCAGGTGGAAGAGGTCTTGTCCAGCACGAATTCCACCGTGCAGGTGAAGCAGCTGTCCCCGATCCGATGGAGGTTGTCATAGCGCAGCTCCTGATTCTCCACGGTGCTGCGTGCGGCCCACTGCATGGTCGCGTTGGACTGCGCGATGTAGACCTGCAGCTGGGTGCCGCCGAGCGTGGCGTTGAGGAGCTTGTAGTAGATGCTGCCGTCGAAGGGCTTGGTGGTATAGTCCACGTAGGAGTTAAAGTAGCTCTCGGCCAGCTCCTGCAGATGATCGAGCTCCTTCTGTTCTTCCTCGTCCGCGGCGGCATCCGCCGGATAGAAGAAGTTGTATACCTTCTCATCGCTCATGATCGGCCGCAGCTCCTCGCCGTTTTTGGCATAGGCCTTGACCTCCGGCTCGGAATAGAGGCCGGTAAAGCGATAGGTGTTGGTCTTATAGGCTTCCTCGCCGGTATAGTTCTCCAGGCCCTCGAGCAGGCCGTAGGAGCTCTCACTCACGTCCTTTTTCTTCAGCTCCGCGCCGCCGACCGTGACGCGGATATCCTCCGGCGCGCGGATCGTCAGGCTGTTCGTGCCCTGTGTGGCCGCATGGTAGCGCAGCATCCTGCCGCTCTTCTCCGCCGCGAGCTCCCTCCCGTCGGCGCTGATGTGGATCTCCCCGTACACGGGGCCGACGCGATAGGCGAGCATCGTCGGCACCTCGTCCATGCGCGACTCGATATCCGTCAGATCCTCGATCTCGACCGGCTTGTCCGTCAGATAGGCCGGAGAGACCGGAATGTCGTTGATGCAGACCTCCTGTGCGGCGAGCGCCGTGATCTCCACCGTGGCGGAGCGCAGCGTTTTGGTGATGTCGCCGCTGCTGATGCGGCCGAGCTTCCAGTCGTGCCGCCCGAAGGGCAGCCTGCGTCCCCCCGGCACCAGCTCCACCGTACACAGGTTGGAGGGGCCGGAGCGCACGACGAAGACCGCGTGCTCGCTGTCCGTCGCCTTCTTTTCGCTGCGGTAGCTCAGGGGCTGGTCGGTGGTGAGGGAGGCGCGGTAATCGGCGTAGAGCGCCTGCGCATCCTCAAACTCGCTCAGTTCGAAGTCCAGATTCTTCTCCGCCTTGTCCAGCCAGTCCTCCGCGTCCATCAGGTCCATCATCTCGTCCATCAGCGTCTCGGGACGGGTGACTTCATAGATGTTCAGAAACTGGTACAGCACCGCGCAGCCGATCAGGCCGAGCGCCAGCAGCACCGCCGCCCAACA
Organism: Oscillospiraceae bacterium; assembly: GCA_902778285.1. Taxonomy (GTDB): domain Bacteria; phylum Bacillota; class Clostridia; order Oscillospirales; family Oscillospiraceae; genus Limivicinus. The sequence continues at coordinate 33,770 of CACYXC010000020.1, forward strand.
GGTCAGAAACAGGGGCCAGATCCTCCTGCCCTTCTTTGTCTCCGGCGCGGCGGCCGGTTTTTCGGCGGCGGAAGCGTTATTGTCCGGCGCGGGGGCCGGGTTCTCCGATGCGGGAGCCGCGTTTTCCGCTTCGGTGACTGTTCCCTCCGGCGCGGCGTTCGTCTCCTCCGTGCCCGGATTCGTGATCTTCTCTTCCTCAGCCATCCACGTCACCTTCTTCCATCAGCAGGAATGCCGTCGGGATCCTGCGCGGTCCCACGACGGACGCGCAGTTGTTGATGATCTCCCCGTCATAGACCATGACGGTGGAGGAGCCGCCGTCCAGATTGCCGGCGTTGACCGCGCCGTACTCCAGCATGATGTCGACCAGATCCTTCATCGTGGCGCCGAGGGTGCTGATGCTGCGCCCGTCGAGCACCAGCAGCAGCAGCGCGCCGTCCTCGCGCTGGCCGATGGCCGTACGCGGATTGACGCCGCCGCCGAGATTCTGGCGCTGCACCTCACCGTTGACGATCAGCGCGGAGGCGAGCCCGTCGTGCGTCTCAAAGCTGACACCCCAGCGGATGCCCGCGTCGAGCGCGGCCTGCACGGTCATGAAGCCCACGTGCAGGATGCCGTCGTTATCGAGGCCCACCACGTGAAAGCCGCCGACGTGACCCGCGCCCCAGGTGACCTCGCCGTTGTCGATGACCAGGCCCTGCGGCGTGCTGCCGTTGCCGTGGCCGCCCTCGTCGTTGAAGCCGCCGGCGTTGATGCCCGCGATGGCGCCGTAGCGCTCCACCATGTCGGTCAGTTCCCATCCGGCCTCTCTTCCGAAATTATCGGAGGTGCCCAGGATGACCCGCTTGGGATTGTCGACGATCAGCAGCTTGCCCTTGCAGGTGCCCTCGGAGATGTCCAGGATCTCATAGCCCGGGTCGCCCTCCTCCGCGCTCTCCACGTCCTCGGACAGGTGGATGAGGGAGGTGTTGACCGCTTTGGTCTCCTCCGCAGGGCTGCTGACGGCTTTATACTGCTCCAGCTCCTCTTCGCTCAGGAAGATGCCGGCCACCCAGCGGATCGCGCTGGTCTCGCGGACCGAGCGGGTAAAGATCTCCGTCGCCGTGGGAGAGGGGCCCTTTTCCAGCACCCAGACAACGCCCAGCAGCACCAGCGCGATGCTGACGACCGTCACCAGCAGGAACGCAAAAAACCTGCCGATGAATTTCGCCAGACCGCTTTTCTTTTTCTTCTCAGTTTCCATACAGGTCTCCCAAGAAAGCTCTTGATATTTCGTAACTAAGTAAATGTATCATTCCCGCCCCCGCTTGTCAAGAATCGAGCGGCTTTGACGGGCGTAAAACAGGGAGAACGGCGCTGCGCCGTTCTCCCTGTTATTCTTACGCTTTTTCCTTACAGCACCTCGTCGAAGGACAGCGTCACCTTGAACAGATCCCCGTCGACGGTGATCTGCATTTCGCCCTTCTGCAGCCGGGCCAGGCTCATCGCGATCGAGAGGCCCAGGCCGCTGCCCTCGGTGCTGCGGGAGGCGTCGCCGCGCACGAAGCGCTCGGCCAGCTCCTCGCCGCTGGTATTCAGCCGCTCGCGGGAGATGTTGCGGAAGGTGATCTCCGCCTTGCCCGCCTTCTCCGCGAGATCGACGTAGACCCGCGTGCCCGGCTGGGCGTATTTGACGACGTTGCCCATGAGGTTGTCGAAGATGCGCCACATGTGCCGCCCGTCGCCCATGACGGCCACGGCGTGATCGGGCTTGCCGCAGACGAGCTCCAGCCCGGCCTTCTCCATGCGCTCGGCGTATTCGCCGGCCGCCTGGTCCAGCAGCACGCCCAGCTCCAGCCGCTCCCAGTTGACCGTGAGGTTCCCCGTGGACGCTTTGGAGGCGTCCACCAGATCCTCGATCAGTTTTTTCAGCCGGGCGGACTGGCGCGAGAGCACCTCGACATAGCCCTTCGCGGTCTCGTTGCCCAGCTCCTCCTTCTCCAGCAGGTCCACGTAGCTGACGATGGAGGTCAGGGGGGTCTTGATGTCGTGGGAGACGTTAGTGATCAGCTCCGTGCGGAAGCGCTCGGATTTCAGACGCTCCTCCACCGCGGCGCTCACGCCGTCGCGGATGGCGTTGAGGTCCTGCGCGTGCTCTTTAAGCTCGAGGAACATGCCCCTCGTGTCCACCGTCGTATTAAGATCGCCCCGCGCGATCTCATGCGCGGCCAAGCGCAGCTTGCGCAGCTGCCAGACGAGGTACAGCGCCGCCGGGCAAAGGAAGAAGAGGCGCAGGAAGAAGAGCGGCCAGGCGCTCCCGCCGTCGGTCATGGCGGTGAGCAGGAAATCGACGAGCGCCAGTCCGCCGAGGATCGCGGCCCAGCGCCCCATCAGGGGCAGGGCCTTCAGGCCCCGCAGCAGCAGGCTTCCGCCGCCTCTGACAAGGCGGACCAGCCAGCGCCAGACGCCGGAGATCACATTGTTCTTCCACACCGTGCCGCACTTGACGCGCACGGCCAGGCTCATGCACCACAGCAGGAAGATGAGTCCCGCGAGCAGCAGCAGCGCGGAGATCGCCGTCACGCCGACCGCGTCGAAGTTCCAACCCGGGCCGAAAATGCCCGAGAACACGATCGCCTCCGCGCCGGCGATAAGCAGCGTGAACAGGTCAAAGGGGATGCGGTCGACGAAGCTCTCGCGCGGTCCCTCCTCGCCCTTGTGCCAGCCCGCGGCGGCCAGCAGGAAGAGGAAGAGCAGGATGCCCAGCAGAAGGCTGACCGCCGCGATCGCGGGCAGGACCGCGCGCAGGCCGTAGGCTTTCTCAAAGAAATGAAGCTCCTCCCAGACCTGATCGCCCTCCACGATATCGCGCAGGATGTAGCCGTGCACGCGCCGGGTGTTCTCCTTTACCCAGGCGTTCCTCTCCTCGGGCGTGTCAAACTCACGGATCTCCCCCGTTCTGTAGTCCTGCGTCAGATAGACGGTCCTGACGGCCGCCTCTGCCGCAGACTTCGGCGCTTCGGTCGGTCTGGGGGTAGGCGTGACCACCGGCGGATCGTCGGTCGGGGCAGGCATGAACTCTTCATCCTCGGTCATCCGCAGCTCTTCGTCCCCGGCTTCCTCGTGCATGTTTTCGACTGTGCCGTCCGCATAGAGGCGGCGCTGCTCGCTCCAGCTGCTGTACTCCGGCGGAAAGGGGATGATCTGATCCCAGAGCGTGTCCTCGCCCTTGTAGTCGGAGTAGAGTTCTTCGCCGTCCGCGTCGAGGATCACACAGCGGAAGTTGACGGGCCGGGCGCTGCCCTCGCAGGCGTCGTTTTTCCAGTTCTCCAGCGCCGCGGCGCTCATGTCTGTGCCCAGGCCGGACAGCATCCGGCGCGCTGCGGCGTCGTAGCCCTTGGTATAGGCGCCGCTTTCGTAGAGAGCCAGACTGACCGCGCCGGAGGCCGCGCATGTCAGCGCCGCCGCGCACAGCAGGATCACGGCGATCAGCTTCGCCGCAAAGCTTTGTTTGAGTGTTTTCATACCAATCACCTTTCCTTACAGCCTTCCCCCTCGGGGGAAGGTGCCCCAGTGCTCACATTGGGGCGGATGAGGGGCGTTCGTTTCCATGAAAGATCGCTTCGGAGCGTTTTCGAGTTCCGTACAAGCCCTCCGTCCTTCGGGCACCTCCCCTTTCAGGGGAGGCATATTACGCGTCGAACTTATACCCCTGGCCCCAGACCGCCTTGATGTAGCGCGGGGCCGCCGGGTCGATCTCCAGCTTCTCGCGCAGGTGCCGGATATGCACGGCCACGGTGCTCTCCGCGCCGTAGGGCTCCTCGTTCCAGACGCGGCGGTAGATGGTCTTCGGCGCGAAGACCTCGCCGGGGCTTGCCATGAGGAGCTTGAGGATCTCGTACTCGCGGGGTGTGAGGGAGACCGGCTCGCCGTCGGCCGTGACCTGCTTGCAGCGGTCGTCCAGCTCGACGCCGCCGATGCGCAGCACGCTCTCCCGCGCCTGCCCGCCGCCGAGCTGCAGATAGCGCCGCAGCTGGGAACGCACGCGGGCCAGCATCTCCACGGGGTTGAAGGGCTTGGTGATGTAGTCGTCCGCGCCGACGTTGAGACCCAGCACCTTGTCGGTGTCCTCGCTCTTGGCGGTCAGCAGGATCACGGGGACGTTGCTCGTCTCCCGGAGCTTCACCATGGCGCTGATGCCGTCCATCACGGGCATCATGATGTCCATGAGCACCAGGTGCACCTCGTGCTCACGGAGCAGCGCCAGCGCCTCCCGTCCGTCAAAGGCGCAGAGCGTCTCGTAGCCCTCGGCCTCCAGATAGATTTTCAGCGCCGCGACGATGTCCTTTTCGTCGTCACAGATCAGGATCCGGTACATCGCGTTCTCTCCCTTCTCTTGACAGCATTATACCCTCCAGGTAATTAAGAACCAAGAGGGTATTGGATTAAGATTTGATTAAGCAAAAGATAAGGAACGGATTGCCACACCAGTGACGTCGGTCACTGGTTCGCAATGACAAACATTACGATTGATGCGGCGTCCATTCTCTGTTGATAATCTGAAGCCTGTCATTGCGAAGCCAGTGCGCACACTGGCTGTGGCAATCCGTTTCCTACTCCAGCGAATCGTACAGATCCTTCCATTCAGGATTCATCCGTTCCACCAGCGCGTTTTTCCTTTTCCGGTTCCAGCCCTTGATCTGCTTTTCCCGCTCGATTGCCGCACGCACATCCGTGCAGGCTTCGTAATAAACGAGTTTGTGAATATGATAGCGGGCGGTAAAGCTTTTGGGGTCTGTCTGCTGTTTATGCTCATAAACCCGCCGTATGAGATCATTGGTCACCCCGGTATAGAGAGCGACATTGCTTTCATTGGCAAGAAGATAGACAAAATACATCACTCGTCCAGCTTCAGTACCGCTAAGAAGGCCTCGGTCGGGATCTGAACCGTGCCGAGCTGACGCATCTTCTTCTTGCCTTCCTTTTGCTTCTCCAGCAGCTTCTTCTTGCGCGTGATGTCGCCGCCGTAGCACTTGGCCAGCACGTCCTTGCGCATGGCCTTGACCGTCTCGCGGGCGATGATCTTGCCGCCGATGGCCGCCTGGATGGGCACTTCGAAGAGCTGGCGGGGGATGTTCTCCTTGAGCTTTTCGCAGAGTTTGCGGGCGCGGGGATAGGCCTTCTCGCGGTGAGCGATGAAGCTCAAAGCGTCCACCTGGTCGCCGTTGAGGAGCATGTCCACCTTCACGAGATCGCTGGTCTTGTACTCGGACAGCTCGTAGTCGAGCGAGGCGTAGCCCTTGGTGCGCGCCTTGAGCGTGTCGAAAAAGTCGTAGATGATCTCGTTTAAGGGCATCTCGTAGTGCAGCTCCACCAGACGCTGGTCGAGATACTGCATGTTTTTGTACTCGCCGCGGCGGTCCTGACAGAGCGGCATGATGTTGCCGACAAATTCGTTGGGTGTGATGATGGAGACCTTTACATAGGGCTCATAGGCCTCCGCGATCGAGGCCACGTCCGGGTAGTTGTGGGGGTTGTCGACCATGACGACGCTCCCGTCGGTCTTGACAACCTTGTAGATGACGGAGGGCAGCGTGGTCACGAGCTCGAGGTCGAACTCCCGCTCCAGGCGCTCCTGAATGATCTCCATGTGCAGCATCCCGAGGAAGCCGCAGCGGAAGCCGAAGCCCAGGGCTACCGAGCTCTCGGGCTCGAAGCTGAGGGAGGCGTCGTTTAATTTGAGCTTTTCCAGCGCGTCGCGCAGGTCGGGGTACTTGGAGCCGTCCTCGGTGTAGATGCCGCAGAAGACCATGGGCCGCGCGGGACGGTAGCCGGGCAGCGCCTCCGCCGTGGGGCGGTTTGCCTCGGTGACGGTGTCGCCCACCTGGGTGTCGGCCACGTTCTTGATGGAGGCGGTGAAATAGCCCACGTCGCCCGCGGCCAGCTCCTCGCAGGGGTCGAGGCCGATGGGCCGCAGATGCCCCACCTCCAGCACACTGTATCTCGCGCCGGTGGACATGAGCAGCACCTCGGTCCCCTTGCGGATGCGCCCGTCGATGAGGCGCATGAAGACGATGACGCCGCGGTAGTTGTCATACTGGCTGTCGAAGATCAGGGCCTTGAGCGGCGCGTCCGGATCGCCCGAGGGGGCGGGCACATTCGCCACGATGTCGTCGAGCACGGCGTCGATGTTGATGCCGGCCTTGGCCGAGATCTCCGGCGCGTCCTGCGCGGGGATGCCGATGATCTCCTCGATCTCGTCCTTGACGCGCTGCGGCTCCGCCGCAGGCAGGTCGATCTTGTTGACAACGGGTAATATTTCCAGGTTGTTGTCCAGCGCCAGATAGGTGTTCGAGAGGGTCTGCGCCTCCACGCCCTGGCTGGCGTCCACCACCAGCACCGCGCCCTCGCAGGCGGCGAGCGAGCGGCTGACCTCGTAGTTGAAGTCCACATGGCCCGGCGTATCGATCAGGTTGAGGGTGTAGTCCAACCCGTCCGCGGCCTGATAATTGAGGCCCACGGCGCGGGCCTTGATCGTGATGCCGCGCTCCTTCTCCAGATCCATGTTGTCGAGGATCTGGTCCTCCATGATCCGGCTCTCCACCGCGCCGCACTTTTCGATCAGCCGGTCGGAGAGGGTGGATTTGCCGTGGTCGATGTGGGCGATGATGGAAAAGTTCCGGATATGCTTCTGGTCGATCATGGCTTTTTTCTCTCCCCCTCGATGCTGTTGAGCACTTCCTCGGCGCTGTCGAGCGCGCCGCGCAGCTTCGCCAGGAAGGCGCGCGACTCGCGCAGGCTCACGTCCCCCGGATGGGAGGCGCGGCCGAGCAGGTAGTCCGCCGTCACGCCGTAATAATCGCACACGCGGCAGACAAAGCTCAGGCCCGGTTCCCGGGTGCCCTTCTCATAATGGCTCAGCAGGGGCTGGCTGATCCCCAGATCGGCCGCCACGGTCCGCTGGCTCAGATTCCGGCCCTGACGAAGGGCCAGCAGTGTTTCCGCAAAGTTTCTGTCCATGGTTGCAAGTTCCTTCAAAATTGATAACAGGCTGTATTATACATAGCATTCCCCCGTTTGTAAACAAAAAATTGCGCTTATTCTTGAAAAAAATGTCCGGGAGTGTTAGAGTATAACTGTTGAGCACAAGAACTATGGCAACGACAAAAAAATATGGAGGGTTTCTGAACATGTTTGAAAATCTGATTGAGATCCTGAAAGCCAATCCCCGCAAGATCGTCTTTACCGAAGGTCCCGACGCCCGCATCCTGTCCGCTGCCGCCCGTCTGAAGAAAGAGGGCTTCCTGACCCCGATCCTGGTCGGCAATGTCGACGAGGTCAAGGCCGCGGCCGCAAAGGGCGGTTTTGATATTGAGGGTCTTGAGATCCTCGATCCTCTGACCTATGACAAGATGGACGAGATGGTCGAGACCATGGTCGCCCTGCGCAAGGGCAAGATGAGCGCCGAGGACTGCGCCGCCGCGCTGAAGAAGGGCAACTACTTCGGCACGATGCTCGTCAAGATGGGCGTGGCCGACGCGCTGCTGGGCGGCGCCACCTACTCCACCGCCGACACCGTGCGCCCCGCGCTGCAGCTCGTGAAGACCAAAAAGGGCGCGAACCTGGTGTCCTCCTGCTTCATTCTCGTCAAGGAAGGCGCCGACATGCTGTGCATGGGTGACTGCGCCATCAACATCGACTACCAGGATACCGTGGACAAGGAGGGCAACGTCATCCTCCCCGCCGCCGCGAAGCTTGCCGAGGTTGCCGTCGAGACCGCCAAGACCGCCAAGGTCTTCGGCATGGACCCGAAGGTCGCCATGCTGAGCTATTCCACCAAGGGCTCCGGCAAGGGCGCGAATGTGGACCTCGTCCGCAATGCCACCGCCATCGCCAAGGAGAAGGCCCCCGAGCTCGACATCGACGGCGAGATGCAGTTTGACGCCGCGGTCTCCCCGGTCGTCGGACAGCTCAAGTTCCCGGGCAGCAAGGTCGCCGGCTATGCCAACACCTTCATCTTCCCGGAGATCCAGTCCGGCAACATCGGCTACAAGATCGCCCAGCGTCTGGGCGGCTACGCCGCCTTCGGCCCCATCCTGCAGGGTCTGAACGCCCCCATCAACGACCTCAGCCGCGGCTGCGACGCCGAGGAGGTCTACCAGATGTCCATCATCACCGCCGCTCTCGCTTGACGTCAGAAGAAGCCAGCTTCATTCCGCTTCCCCGGTTTCCGTAAAGAGCCGGGGAAGCTTCATATCCGCAGGCTCCTTCTTCCTCTCAAAATCAAGCCCGCTCTGCCGGGCCTTAATTTTGTATTCTCTGGAGGTTTATCCATGGATTACGAAAGCTACATGCGCGAGGCTTTGGCCTTGGCACGGGAAGCCTTTGACGCGGGCGAGGTGCCGGTAGGCTGCGTCGTTGCGGGGCCAGACGGCACGATCATCGGCCGCGGCCGCAACCGCCGGCAGGAGCTGGGCGACGCCACCGCCCACGCCGAGATCGAGGCGATCCGCGAGGCCTGCACCGCTCTCGGCGACTGGCGGCTCGAAGGCTGCACGCTGTTCGTGACGCTGGAGCCCTGCCCCATGTGCACCGGGGCGATCATCAACAGCCGCGTCCCCTGCCTGGTCTTCGGCGCGCGCGAGCCCGTCTCCGGCTCCTGCGGCAGCGTGATCGACCTGTTCATGGAGCGCTACGGCCACCACCCCTCGGTTTTCGCCGGCGTCCTCAGGGACGACTGCGCCGCCCTGCTGCGCTCCTTTTTCCGCGAAAGGCGGTGAGCGCGATGCAGCCGGAAAAATGGCGGGAGACCGTGGACCCCTTTTCTCTCCCCTATCACAGCTTTCAGCCTCTGGAGATCCTCGGCTATCCGCACGCGGGCAACGACGTGTTCCATATCCGCGGCCTGTACCGCGGGGAGGAGGTGCGCGCTTACGTCAAAGCGGCGCGGCAGCCCGGCGCGGCCATCGCAAGCGAAGCCGCGATCCTGCGTCAGCTCTCCGGCCCGGTCTTTCCCCTCGTGATCGACGAGGGGGACAGCGATCCGCCTTTTTCCGTGACGCTGGCGATGCCGGGAGAACGCCTGTCTGTCCTGCTGGGCGGGAATGCGGGCCTTGCCTCTCTCGCCTTTTTGCCGGAATACGGCGCGGCGCTGGCGAAGCTGCACCGCCTCAGTCTTCCGGTCGGGAATCAGGCAGACCGCCGCTTTTTTCATCCGCCGGCGGAGGAACTGCTCGCAAAGAGCGATCTGCTGTATTTGAAGGATTTTTTCGCCCATCCCCCGACCGCGTCACAGCGCTGCTTTTGTCACGGCGATTTCCATTACGCAAACCTGCTCTGGCGGGACGGGCACATCAGCGCCATACTGGATTTCGAGCTGGCCGGTTACGGGGACCGGGACTTCGACATCGCCTGGGCCATGTTTCTGCGTCCGGGGCAGCGCTTTTTCAAGACCGAAGACGAGCGGCAGGCTTTTCTGCGGGGTTATGCCGAACACGGGGAGTATGACCCGGACGCCGTCCGCTTTTATACGGCGCAGTGCTATGTGTATTTCCTGCAGTTTTCGGGGAATGACCCGGAGTACTGCGGCTATGTGCGCGACTGGCTGAAAAGCCTGTAAATGAAAAAGGAGCATCCGAAAGGATGCTCCTTTCAAGCTGTCGACAAAGTGTCGACAGCTTGAAAATCAAAAATGAGAACTCCCCAAAAAGTTCTCATTTTTGAGTATATCAATCGCGAGAGGGAATACCCCATGCGTGTCAAACTTCGGCAGCATGGGTTTGTCTACAGTCTGAAAGGAGCATCCGAAAGGATGCTCCTTTTTGCTGTCTAAGCGCTAAAAGCTTGGCGCTAACAGCTGTTTTCTCAGGCCTTGACCGTGCCGTCCGGGTTGAAGAGGGGCAGGTGGCCCAGGACGATGATGTCGTCGCGGTTGATGGCGTCGCCCTCGGCGAGTACGGCCATGCGCCCGGCCACGATGCCGCCGGCCTGTCTGACCAGCTCCTCGGTGGCGCGCAGGGACTCGCCGGTGGAGATCACGTCGTCCAGGATCAGGATGCGCTTGCCCTTGATCTTCTCCGCGTCGGCGGTGTCGATGACGAGCTTCTGCACGCTCATGGTGGTGATGGATTTCACATTGACCTCGAACACGCCGGACATGTAGGCCTTGGGGCCCTTGCGGGCCAGGAAGTACTCGTCAGCGCCGCTCTGGCGGGCCATCTCGTACAGCAGGGGGATGGACTTTGCCTCGGGGGCGAGCAGGTAATCGTACTCGGGAGCGCGCTTGAGAAGCTCCGCCGCGCAGTGCACGGTCAGCTCCACATCGCCGAACATGACGAAGGCGCCGATGTACAGATCGTCGGAGACCTTGCACAGGGGCAGATTGCGCTTCAGGCCGGCAATGTCCATTTCGTATGTCATGGTAGTATTCCTCCGAAAACACAGTTTTTTGACGCTCCTATTGTACAGGAAAGCGCGGAAAAATCAAGAGAAACTTCGCTTATTTGCTTTCCTGTTCCGGCTCGGGCTGCAGGAAGGGCCGCATCGCCCCCGCCTTTATCAGGCGGATGTAATCCTCGACGCTCTCGAGGGGCTCGTCCGCGCTCATGCCCGCGATCGCCGGCTGCAGTCCCCTTCTCCTGAGCACGTCGAAGACCTCGCCCGCCCAGTGATTGTCCGACCCCCAGGTTGTGAGCAGGCCGTAGTGCGAGGCGTAGAGAGCCGCCATTTCGTTCACCGGCTCCGGCTGGCAGGAGTTCAGAGTCTCGACGGCGTGAACGCTTCTGGGAAAGAGGCGGATGTGGTCGATGTAAAAATCCTCCCGGTAGGGATGGGCCTGCACGATCAGCGCCCCCGCGTCCCTCATCATCGAAAGCTCCTCGGTCTTCTCCAGCCGCATGATCTCCGGGTGCGCCAGATACCAGGCTCTGCCCAGTCCGTAGATCAGAAAATCCGTGCCCAGAAAGGACAGCTCGACCGCTGGGAAGACCTTCAGGCCGATCCGTTTCCCTTCGGCAAGGGCGTCCTCATAATCCCGGAAATAGTACGCGATCTGCTCCGGGTAGGGCAGTTTTCCGGCCTCCGGGTTGATATTCCCGTCCAGAAAATGGTTGCTGAGGAAGATCCCGTCGTAGCCGAGTGCTTTGTAAAAGCGGACGGTGTCCTTCGCGGAGGCCTTCGCGCAGCCGCTGACCGGGGCCGTGTGACAGTGCGTCTCGTATTTGTATTTTCCTGCTGTAATCATCGTTTCCCCTCACCGTATCGTCATTTGCCCGTCGGCGGCTTCTCACTTGTCCAGGATCCTCTTGCTGCGGTCCATCCAGCTCGCACGGCGGAAGTAGACGAGCATGATGAGGCTCGTGAGCGTCCAGGAGCAGACATAGGTCAGGCACAGCACGGGAAGCGTGTGGATGAAGCGGAAGACCGTGAGGATATACAGGATGCGGAAGGCGCAGATGCCGAGGCCGATGATGACCACCGGGCGCACCGCGTCGCCGGAGCCGCGCAGGACGGCCGAGAGCACCTCGATCAGCGTCCAGGTAAAGTAGAAGGGCACAAAGTACCAGAGCATCTCCCAGGTGGTGGCGATAACGGCCGGGTCCTCGGTCAGCAGGCGCAGCAGGGGCTTTGCCGCCAGCATGATGAGGCCGCTGAGGGCGATCGTGACGCCGAAGCCGAGGATGAGCCCCTGCCTGACGCAGAGCCTCACGCGCTCTTCCTTCCTCGCCCCGAGGTTCTGGCCGACAAAGCTGGTGATCGCGGCGCCGAGCGCGTTGCTGACGGCCCAGAAAATGCCGTCGATCTTCGAGGTCATGGCCCAGGAGGCGACGACGACCGTGCCGAGGGAGTTGACGCCGATCTGCACGATCATGTTGGAGATGCCGTACATGGTGTTCTGCAGGCCGGAGGGGATCCCCAGGCGAAACATATTGGCGAGATAGACGCCCTTGAGCTTCATCTCCCGGAAGCTCAGGCGATAGGGCTCGCTCGTCCGCATAAGCCTGCGCGTCAGCAGGGCCATATTGACCACCTGCGCGGCGACGGTCGCCACGGCGACGCCCGCGACGCCCCAGCGGAAGAAGACGACAAACACGACGTCAAGGACGATGTTGGTCACGCATCCGACCACCATGTAGAGGAAGGGGCTGAAGGAGTCGCCGACGGAGCGGAGCATGTTCGACTCGATGTTCAGGATCAGGACGAAGGGCACGCCGAGAAAATAGATCCTGAGATACAGGGCGGAGTAGCCGAGCGTGTCCTCCGGCGTCCGGAGCAGGCGGAGCATGGCGGGCGTGGCGGCAAGGCCGACGGCCATCAGAAACACGCCCATCAGAGCAAAGACGGCGATGGCGTTCCCGGCCGCGATCCGCACGTCCTCCGTGCGTCCCGCGCCGTAGATCTGGGCGATGACGACGGAAGCGCCGGCTGTGACGGCGACGAAAAAGCCGATCAGTACATTGATGATCTGGGCGGAGCTGCCGCCCACGGCCGCGAGCGCGACCGTTCCGACGAAGCGCCCGACGATCAGTCCGTCGACCGCGTTATAAAGCTGCTGGATGCAGGTGCCGGCGGCAATGGGGAGGAAGAACACGATCAGGCGCTTCCAGACGACGCCGGTGGTGAGATCTCTGCGCGCGTCCTCTGCTCTCATGATTCCTTCGCCTCTTCTTCCGCGGCCGCCGCTTTTCGATCCTGCTCCTCGAACCAGCGCACGGCAAAGTCCGCCACGGCGGCGGTCATCGGCTTGATCTCCCAGTCGGTGGCGTTTACGGTGAGGTCGAACATGCTGCTGTCGCTGCGCCGTTTCCCGGTCAGCACCTCACGGGTGCGGCTCCTGTTTTTGTCGATCCGGCGGATGTTGCGCAGGATCTCCTTCTCCGTGAGGCGGCTTGCGCGGGGCTGCTTCCTCTCATAGGCCATGCAGCGCTCCAGCCTGGAGTGCAGATCGGCACAGACATAGACCCGGAAGGGGTGATGCTCCTGCAAAATGACATCGGCGTCCCGGCCGACGATGATGCAGTCATTGCCGACCTCCGCGATATTGCGGATGATCTCGCTCTGACGCAGGAGAAGCTGGGTCCGCATGCCGTGGTCAAAGCCCAGATTTGCGAAGCTGTTTTGAAATGTCAGCTGCACGTTGTGCCAGCCGTGGTGGCTCAGCAGCTCGCGCACCTGCTCCTGGTCCATGCCCTGGTCCTCAGCGAGAGCTTCAATGATCTCCTTATCATAATAGTCCCAGCCCAGAACGTCCGAGAGCCGTTTGCCGAGCTCGCGTCCGCCGCTGCCGAACTGTCTGCTGACGGTGATGATCCGCATGATCACAACCTGCCTTTCACAAAACACTGCTCCCCATACGGAGCGATTGAAACGATATCACAGGCGGAGAACAATGTCAATTCCGATCTGCCCGGCGAAGCCCGTCGCTTCGCGACCTGCTTCGCAGCTTGATCCGCTTCGCTCAAAAAACGCTTCGCGTTTTGGTGTCCGTGGCTTCGAATCCCGATGGGTGCTCCAGCGGGGATTCGAACCCCGGACACCCTGCTTAAAAGGCAGGTGCTCTGCCTACTGAGCTACTGGGGCAAGCGTCGGACTGGGCTTCCTATCCATTCGCTTCCGGCTGAAGCCGAAAGCTCAGTCAGTCCGCCAGTCCTCCTTTTCAAACGCAAACCCGCTTCGCTGAGCTTTGCGTTTGCTAAACGAAAGAAGCGTTTTGCCGTCTCCCCAAATCGGAGCCCAGCGCAGTGGGTCCGATTTGGAAAGGAAGAAGGAAGCTGCGGATATAAAGCTTTCGCGGCTCTTTCGGAAACCGCGGAAGCGGTATGAAGCAGCTTTCTTCTGACGCCGTGGCTGGGATGGCGGGACTCGAACCCACTATATCGGAGTCAAAGTCCGGTGTGTTACCATTACACTACATCCCATGATTTCTGTGGAAAGAGGCCGGCACTGCCGGCCTCCCTCGTTTGTGGGGTGGGATATGGGGCTCGAACCCACGACACCCGGAACCACAATCCGGTGCTCTGCCAACTGAGCTAATCCCACCATGTCGTCCGAACAGGCTTAAAAAACCTGCCGCGAACCGTATATGCGATTCATACCAAATCGAAGCCCCGCGAGGCGGGTCCGATTTGGAGAAGGAAGAAGGAGCCTGCGAATATGAAGCTTTCACCGCCCCGGCGGAAGCGGAATGCAGCAGGCTCCTTCTGACGCTGGCACGCCAAGAGGGATTCGAACCCCCGACCTACTGCTTAGAAGGCAGTTGCTCTATCCTGCTGAGCTATTGGCGCATATAGATCCGCGCCAGCTCTCGCTCTGCCAAAGGAAAGCCGAAGGCTTTGCTTTGGAGAAGGAGGAAGGAGCTTGCGGATACGGAGCTTTCGCCGCCCCGGCGGAAGCGGAGGGAAGCAAGCTTCTTCCGACGATGGAGCGGGTGATGGGAATCGAACCCACGTATCCAGCTTGGAAGGCTGGTGTTCTACCATTGAACTACACCCGCGCGTCCGTTCCCTTAAAGCTTAAAGATAATACCATAGGCTGACGCAAAATGTCAACCGCTTTTTCCGAAATTCCTAAAGAATTTGATTTGACTTGACTTTATCAATGCAGCGTGTTAGTATGTCAGCGGTCGAAAGAGGTGCGGTGTCCATCAGTAGCCTCCGGCAGGGCAGGCAGCCGCCGGAGGGGAAAGGGGCCACCGCCGAAGCGTCGGTCCCCGTGCCTGCGGGGCCGCCGCTGGGGTCATGGAGAAGATCCATGGCACTGTCACGGAGGGTAAGACGTGGAGCGCTGTCGACTGCCGCAGGGTATCCCTGCTCATGGCCGCTCCACGGGAGCGGTTTTTGTTTTTTACGGAGGTCATCACCCATGCTCAGCGACAACATTTCCCGCGCCGCCGACGGAAGCCTGCGCTTTGCCGGGCAGAGCGTCCCCGCGCTGGCCGAACACTACGGCACGCCTCTCTACCTGATGGACGAGGAGCGCATCCGCGCCAACTGCCGCATGTATCTTGACGCCTTCCGCGCGGCCTTCGGCGGCGCGGCCCTCCCCCTCTACGCGGGCAAGGCCGCCTCCTTCAAACAGATGTACCGCATCATGGCCGCCGAGGGCATGGGCGTGGAGGCGGTCTCGCAGGGGGAGATCCACACCGCGCTGTCGGTGGGCTATCCCGCCGGGCGCATCTACTTCCACGGCGACGGCAAGACCCCGGCAGACGTCCGCTTTGCCATGGAGCACGGGATCGGCTGCTTTATCGTGGACAACGAGCACGAGCTCGCGCTGGTGGACGCCGAGGCCCGCCGCCTCGGGCGGCGGCAGAAGGTGCTGCTGCGCATCACGCCGGGCATTGACCCGCATACCTACGAGGCCGTCAACACCGGCACGGTTGACGTGAAGTTCGGCGTCCCGCTCGAGACCGGGCAGGCCTTCGCCTTCGTGCAGGAGGCGCTGGCGCTCGAGGGGCTGGAGGTCGCGGGGCTGCACTGCCATGTGGGCTCCATGGTCTTCGACGAGGACGTGTTCGAGCGGACGCTCGACATCATGGTCGGCTTCATGGCCTCGCTGTACCGCAGTCTGGGCTTCGTGACGCGGGAGCTGAACGTGGGCGGCGGCTACGGCGTGCGCTATCTGGAGAGTGACAGGCAGGCGGACATCCCCGCCCGTATCGCCGCGGTCGCGGCGCATCTGAAGCAACTGTGCGCCGACGCCGGGCTGCCCCTCCCCTTCTTCCTGATGGAGCCGGGGCGCAGCATCGTCGCCGACGCGGGGATGACGGTCTACACCGTCTCCACCGTCAAGCACATCCCCGGCTTCAAGCGCTACGCGATCGTCGACGGCGGCATGGGCGACAACCCGCGCTATTGCCTGTACCAGGCGCGGTATACGGTCCTGCACGCCGACCGCGGGGCGGAGAACGAGGTGATCTTCGACCTCGCCGGTCGCTGCTGCGAAAGCGGCGACATCATCCAGCCCGCGATCCCGCTGCCAGCGGACACGCGGCCCGGCGAGCACATCGCCGTCTGCACCACCGGCGCCTACAACTACTCCATGGCCTCCAACTACAACCGGCTGGGCCGCCCGCCGGTGGTCATGCTCCGCGGCGGTGAAAGCTATGTGGCCGTGCGGCGCGAGAGCATCGAGGATCTCTGCGCGCTCGATCTGTGAGGCTGCGATCGTTCACAAAAAGTGCATTGTTTCAGGCGCTCTTGTGCGGTATACTACAGGCAGGACAGAAAGCCAGGGGCAAAGGAGTACAATACCATGAGAAAAAACAGGATCATCACCTCGCTTGCGCTGACGGCCGCCGCCGCGCTGGCTGCCGGCGTCGCAACGCTTCTGAAAAAGCTGCCCGAGGAGGCCGCGGCACCCGCTCCCGCCGCGCCGAAGGCTCCCGCCGTGCCCAAGATGCGCATGTGCGGAAGCTACAGCTTCATCTCCGGCAATCAGGACGCCGTGACCGTGGAGCTCGGCATGGACTACGACGGGGAGAATTACAGCTTCGTCGTCATTGAGGATGAGTTCCCCAGCTATTCCAGCGACTCCCATGTGGCCGTGGTCTACGGCAAAGACTTCAACATGCAGATCGAGTACGCCGCCTTCTTCCCCGGGGAGGATTTCGCCGCCCACTGCAGGGCCCTTGCCGAGAAGTATCAGGGCGTCGGCCCCGTGCGCTACGGCAGTCTGGAGGGCATCCGCTTCCTCGACGGCGACAACGTGTGCCTCGCTCTGCCCATCCCCGGCGACATGCACAGCTATGTGCTGGTGACGCTGATGAAGAACCCGGACTACGACGAGGACTACACGAGCCTGCCCGAGCACCCCGACGTGCGCTACATGCTCTCCTCGCTCCGCTTCCAGACCCTGTGAACAGAAGCAAACGATACGAAGGCGAGACCGCAAAATGCGGTCTCGCCTTAAGCTGTCGACAAAGTGTCGACAGCTTGAAAATCAAAAATGAGAACTCCCCAAAAAGTTCTCATTTTTGAGTATATCAATCGCGAGAGGGAATAACCAA